>DATJRU010000205.1:0-17869 GCA_035504455.1 Vulcanimicrobiaceae bacterium | reverse complement strand
AGAGCACGCCGAACGGGAAGCTGCGCCTTTGGACCTGCGCAAAGGTGTAGCCGACACAATAATGCCATAGGGCGCAGGCCGCAACGTGCGATCTTAACTTGCTTTCGTGCGCGGCTGCGGGAAAGTGCGCCCTGCTCACATCTGCAAGCCCAGTTGGTTGTTCGCGCGCAGCCTACATCAATGATTGTAGGGACTGGGCGGTACGCCGATTTTCCCGGGTGCGTATAATTTGCGCCCAGTGCGCTTCTCGGGTTCCCTGCAGCTATGCCTTTAGGTTTCGAGCCGCAAGCCTTTGAAACGGAAGGCCAAATCGCACTTTGCGTGTTTTGGCACAGACCTTGCATTTCCCCAGCGCGACCCCCCGCAAACTTACGCAATAGGAGGCCGCGAAATGGGCATCAAGCCAATGCGGTTCACAGCAGCACCGGCCACATGGTTGGTGGTTGGAGCCTTTTTATTGGTGGGCATACCTGTGCGCGCGCAAAATACTTCCGCACAAACGAACGGCACGACTTCCGCTCAAACTTCCGCTCAAACTTCCGCACAGACAAATGCTGGGGCTCAGGACGACCGGCAGAAGGACGACGACATCACGCGACGAGACGTCGTGAGATTCAACCAGTTTCTCGACGCGCATCCGGAGGTTGCCGACCAGTTGCGGCAAAATCCGTCGCTGGTGGACGACCGGAACTTCGTAGACGCGCATCCCGCGCTGCAAGACTACTTGCGGGACAATCCGGGCGTCCGCGACGAGATCCGGCAAAATCCCGACGCGTTCATGCAGCGGGAAGACCACCTGGATGGGCGGGACCGCGATGCGATGGTGAGGTTCAATCGTTTTCTCGACGGCCATCCGGAAATCGCGGAGCAGGTACGGAAGAACCCTTCGCTCTGCGACGATCGGAATTTCGTGCAGAACCATCCGGCGTTGCAGGACTACCTCCGCGACAATCCGCAAGTCCGGGACGAGCTGCGGCAGAACCCGGACGCGTTTTTGCAACAGCCTCCACGTCCCAACAACGCCGGAGACTACGACCAGGGCCGCAATGGCGGTGATAACGATCGCGGCCGTAACGTTGCAGACAACGATCAGGGTCGCAATGGAGGAGACAACGACCGCGACCGCGATACGCGAACGCTGGCAGACTTCACGCGTTTCATGGACAGCCACCGCGAAATAGCGGACCAGGTCCGGAACAATCCTTCGCTGCTGGACAACCGGGACTTCGTGCAGAACCATCCTGCGCTGCAGGATTACCTGCGCGACCATCCGGAAGTGCGCGACCAAATCGGGCAGAATCCGAATGCGTTCGTCCAACGGGAAGAGCAGTTCAACCGGCAGGAGAACGTCCAGGACCGCGACAACCGCCAAGACCTGGCGCAGTTCGACCGCTTCCTGGATAGCCACCGCGAAATAGCGGAGCAAGTGCGGCGCGACCCCTCGCTGCTGGACAACCGCGACTTCGTGCAGAATCACCCCGCGCTGCAGGACTATTTGCGGGATAACCCGAGCGTCCGGGACGAAGTGCGGCAGGACCCGAACGCGTTCATGCACCAGGAAGACCGCTTGGATGCGAGCCAGCGTTGGGACAACCGCGGGCACTGGGACGATCGTGACGCGGCGAACCGGCACATGGCGAGCTTCGGGGAATTCCTGGGAAGCCACCAGGATATCCGCTCGGATGTGACGCGGGATCCTTCGGTGGTGAAGGACAGGGAATACGTGCAGAACCATCCTGACCTGGACGGTTACTTGAACGCGCATCCGGACGTGCGGAGCGACATGATGGCCGACCCGGATAACTTCGTTCGAGGCGCGCAGCAAATGAGCACGACGACGAAGGCTGGGGCAGGCGCGTCCGTGAACGGAAGCGGCTCGGGCACGTCTGTGGGCGCTTCCACAGGAGCTGAGACAGGCATGTCGACGCACGGCTCGAGTGCAACGGGGACTTCGACCGGTACTTCTACCGGCACGTCGACCGGCACGTCGAACTCGACAACCAACCCGAAGCCGAAACAGTAACTCACGCTCGCCGAAGGGGAGGGCCGCTCGCGCGGCCTTCCTCGCGGCGTGTTTGACCAGTTCGAAACAGGAGGCGTCATGAGCGTCAAGACTTGGTTGATTGTGGGAGTGGCCCTCATTTCCGCGCTTCCGGCGAGCGCGGGGCAAAAAAAGCAGAAAGATGTCGACAGAGGAATGCTGGAAAAGATGGAGGCGGTTCCGTGCGGCGCCAAGCAGAGAGGCCTTTCGGGCTTGGGCACTCTGTGGGCGTCGGCCGGAATCACGCATGTGAACTCGGATGAAAAGCTGTGCCCGCAGTATTTGCTGCGCACGGACCAGATGGACTACGAGATTCGTCCGATGGACTTGAAGCACGCGACGATCCTTCCGGTGGGCCAGGAGGCGCAGTTCAGAATGAAGAACAAGGACATGATTCTCGACGTGCCGGAGGCGGGCCTGCACAAAATGCGGGCGTATGAAGTGGTGGCGATGAACCCGAACAACAATCCGGACGACGACAACGCGAAATCGTCGAGCCTGACTCCGGACGACGATCGCTAAGGTCCGGAAATCGGCGTCGGTGTATAGCGCTATTTTACGGTGAGAGGATTCGCGGGCCCGGCCGAAGGCCCGCGTCTTCCGCCGTCAGAGGCTGCGTTTCTCTCCTGAATTCGCTTCCCGAAATTCTCGCGCCGGATTCGTGCGGTCACTTTCGCCGTTGCTCCCCGCTGCGGTATCTTTAAACCCACGAGGCGGCCATGGGGATTGGAGCGGGCGGAATTCACGGCGTCGAGCTGATCGTATTGGTGTTGCTGATCCTCGTGGTGGCATTTGCGGCGCTGGCCAAGCGCCTGGCGGTTCCTTACCCGATCATTCTGGTGATCGGCGGGCTGATTCTGAGCCTCTTCCCGCGCACCCCGCATGTGGAACTCGACCCTGAGATGGTGTTTCTGGTGATTCTGCCGCCGCTGCTATTTTCGGCGGCGTGGGTGACGCCGTGGCGCGATTTTCGCTACAACCTCGTCAGCATCGCGATGCTGGCGGTGGGGCTGGTGGGGTTCACGGTGTTCGGCGTGGCGGCTGCGTCGCGGTGGATCCTGCCGGGATTCGACTGGCGGATGGGGCTGGTGCTCGGCGCGGTGGTATCGACGACGGACGCGATTGCGGCGACGTCGATTGCGTCACGGCTGGGAATGCCGAAGCGCATCACGCAAATCCTCGAGGGCGAAAGCCTGCTCAACGATGCGACGGGGCTGCTCGCGCTGGAGTTCACCACGGCGATGCTGGTGACCGGCAACACCCCTTCGGTTTTCGAAGGCGTGGGGCGCCTGCTGTACCTGATCTTCGGCAGCATCGCGATCGGGCTGATCGCAGGCAAATTGATCCACATGCTCGTGGTGAATATCGTCGACGCGCCGATCGAGATCACGATCAGCCTGATCGCGCCGTATTTCGCTTACCTTGCCGCAGAGGGCGCCCGCGCTTCCGGCGTGATGGCGACGGTGGCCTGCGGGATGTACCTCGGTCACAAGAGTTCGCTCTTTCTTTCGACCGGCGCGCGGCTGACGGGCGAAGCCGTGTGGGAGACGCTCGAATTCATCCTCAACGGATTCGTCTTTCTGCTGCTCGGCTTTCAGCTGCCCTATATTCGCGCGAGCATTCACACGCACCATCTCGGGAAGCTGATGCTGCTGGGGCTGCTGTTCAGCGGCGTGGTGATCCTGCTGCGGTTCATCTGGGTGTATCCGGGCGCGGTGATTTCGTACGCGATTCGCCGCAAATTTTTCCATCAGGCGGAGACGGTGCCGTCGAAGCCGGCGCTCTTCATCGTGAGCTGGACGGGAATGCGGGGAGTGGTGGCGCTGGCGGCCGCGATCTCGCTGCCGAAGGTGCTCGATAGCGGTGCCGCGTTTCCGGGGCGGAACCTGATGATCTTCCTCACGTTCTGCGTGATTTTCGTGACGCTGATACTGCAGGGCCTGACGCTGCCGGCGCTGATCCGGCGCCTCGGCCTGGCGGGCATCGCCGGGCGAAACGAAGAAGAGGAAGAAGCGCGGCAGGATATGGTGAAGGCCGCGCTCGCGTATCTGGAGCATTGCCGGGAAGACGCGACGGAAGAGACCGCCGCAGTCTACGAGGAGCTGATCCGGCTTTACCGGCGGCGCTTGAACACGCTGGTGAACGACAAGTCGGCGGAACGCGGGTCGCGCCCGGAGGATTACCAGCTTTGGCGCGAGCTCTCGCAGCAGGTGCGCGCCGTCCAGCGAGCCACGGTGCTGCACCTGCGAAACGAGAACAAAATCAACGACGAGACGATGCGCCTGCTCGAGCGCGAGCTCGATCTGACGGACATTCGCTACGCGCAGTCAGAAGGCGGCGTGTGACTTCTATTCCGCCGTGGCGAAATGAATGTACATCGATTGCAGGCCGACGCGGCCGGGCCCCCTGAAGCGGTTCCACACGAGCTGGCCGGCGCTGGCGAACATTCCGGTGGCGAGTTTCTGGAACTGCGTTTCCATCTGGACGCTGCGGTCTTTGTAAATCCAGCCGCCCGGCTCGATATCGATCTGGTCGCCGACGTTCAGGAACACTTCGAAGACATTGCCGAATCCGTGCAGCCAGAGGACGCCGTCGCCGGTGTGGGCCGTGAAGGTGTCGATGAAGAAACCGGTGCCGCCCATCAGCATGTTGGCGACGCCTTTCACCCGCGCGAACGTGTAATCGAGCTGATCGGTGGCCGCGAGGAACTGATGCTCGCGCACGTCGAGAGACTGTCCCTGCTTCAGGTGGATGCCGAAGACGTGGCCGGCGCCGTCGCGACTGAAGGCGATGCGGCCGGGGCCGTGCGCTTCGGTCATGAAGATGGGCATGCCGGACATCACGCGTTTGAATGCGCCGGCGAGTTGCTTGATGCCGATCTGCGTTTGAGTGTCCTTCCAGAGCAGGACGTGGTGCTCGAAGTAGACGGAGACGCCGCTGAGTTCGACGGTGAGGACGGGGACGAGTTCGCCATCGAGATGATAGGTTACGCCGGCAAAGGTTTCCGCTTGCGCAGTCGTGGCCTTGAGTACCGGGGCTGGTCCGGTGGACATGAGAGTTCCTCCGCAGATTGTCGAGATCGTGTCGCCGCCTAGGGAATGCCCCACGATACGACGCGCGCGCGCGTAGCGCCACAGCAACGGAGGTTACGTGCTGTATGCTATACCCCGCGCTGATGCTGAAATTTGGGGAACAGCCGGCGCCGATTGAGCCGCCATCCAAGGAGGCGCATCGTGAGAAACGGGGTTTTGCTGTTTGTGTTGCTGCTTGCAGCCGGCATGGTCGCATCGCGCGCCGAGGCCGGCGGCAACTCGGCAACCAACGGCAACGCGGCGGACGTCCGCGCGATCGGCGTGGTCGAATCGAAGTGGGAGGCGGCGTGGAACAGCCACGACATTCCGTCGATGGTGCGGCTTTTCGCGCCGGACGTGGACGTGGTGAACCTGGCGGGCGAATGGTTCAAGGGGCGCGAGGCGTTCGCGAAGAGCCTCGAAGGGCTGCATTCGGCGAAGACGAAGGAGAGCGTGTGGCACACCGAACGGATCGAAACGAGCTTTCTGACGCCGGAGATTGCGATCGTGCACGTCTACTTCAATTCGAGCGGCGAACGCAACCCGGACGGAACGCCGATGCCGCCGCGGCGCGGAATCTTCACGCGGGTGGAGCAGAAGCGCAACGGGCAATGGGTGATCGTGGCGTCGCAAGCAACGAAAATCGTGCCTCCGGAAACGGCGCGCGAGAGCGAACATTCGCCGGCGCGGCAGCGCGACGCGATTCTCGCGCAGTTGCGTCCTTGAGCGTGGCTCGACCGGGATTTCAGGCCATGCGCATCGCGATCGCGTCGGTTGCTTTTCTGCTGCTCGTTCCCGGCTTTTCGTTCGCGCAATCGCAAACCAAGCCGCGAACGAATCCCGACTCGAAACAGCGCGTGGACCTTTTGGGAATGACGTGCGCGCAAGTGCTCCAGATGACCTCGTCGGAGTGGATCGCCAAGGTCGCCGGCATCGACGACTCCCAGGTTGACGGCCGACTGCGGGGAATCGCCGGATACGGCACATGCTACGACGAACGCACCGACCGGCTGGCCGCGTCGCTCGCGCGAACGCGCCGGGGGCCGACGGTGCGCGCGCGGAACGGCTTTCGCGATCTGCAGGCGGCGCTCGACGCGTTCACGGAGAAGGCGCTGGTCGACAGCCAGCCGCCCGGCGATGATGTGAAGAAGGCATATGCCGCGCTGTACGTGAAGGCGTTCCGCTACGAATTCTACGAGGGCTACGTGCCGAAGCCGCCCGTACCCGGCGCCGCCAAAGCGGCAGCGCCGGAGCCCGCGCCGCCTCCGAAGAGCGCTACTCCCGGATCGGCAAGCGCGACTAAGGGCGCGTCGGGCGCGAAGGCGCCGGTGCCCGAGATGACGCGCGCCAAGAATCGTTTCGGCGAGCTGCTCGATGCGATGCCGCCCGACAAGCTGCACGAGATTCACGCGGCGTTCGGCAAGATCGTGGACGTCCAGCCGATCGCCAGCGACCACGAGCTCGAAATTTACCGCTATGCGATTTTCGTTCTCGAGCCTCCCGCGCCGCCTCCAGGTGCAACCGGTGCCGCGGCTGCCGCAAAGCCGTTCGCGCCGCCGCCGTTCTGATCGTGCCGCCGGCAGAGCGAAACGCCGGCGCGACGTTGGAACTGGATTCGCCGCGCCGACTTCGGTTATAACGTCTTTGGATGTCCGCTCCCGCGATCGCCGTCGAAAACCTCGAAAAGTATTTTCCTCCCGCGCTCACCGGCTTGCGTAGCCTGCTTCACCCGTTTGCGCGCGCGACGCAATGCGCGCTGGGCGGAATTTCGTTCACGGTGGAGCCGGGCGAGGCGATGGCGATTGTCGGCCACAACGGGGCGGGGAAGTCAACACTGCTGCGGATTCTGGCGACCCTCATAGTGCCCACGCGCGGACGCGCAGCGCTGGGCGGTTTCGACGTCGAACGTGATGGGCAGGCCGCGCGCAGCCGGCTCGGCTATCACACGGGGGGCGACGAAGGCTTCTTCGCGCGCCTCAGCGGCCGCGAAAATCTCGCGTTCTTCGCGGCGATGAACAACATGATGGGGCCGGCGGCGCGCGAGCGCATCGATTCGGTCGCGCGGCTGATCGGCGTGGCGGACGACCTCGACCGGCAAGTGCGCACGCTTTCGACGGGCATGACGCACCGCCTGGGCCTCGCGCGCGCGTTCTTGCATGGTCCCGCCGTGCTTTTGCTCGACGAGCCGACGCGCAGCCTCGATCCGCTGGCGGCCGCGGATTTCCGGCGCATGCTCAAGGACGACCTGGTGCGCCGCCGCGGCACGACCCTGCTGTTCGCGTCGCACACGCTGAGCGAGGTGGACGAAATCGCCGACCGCATCCTGCTGCTCGACCACGGGAAGCTGCTGGCATGCGACTCGCCGCGCGGCTTGCGCGCCGCGACCGGCACAACGAGCCTCGAAGCAGCGATCGCTCACCTGGCGCGACCCTCGGCGCCGCCGGCTCGCGGCTTCGGAGAACGATCCGGCGAGGCGCCGTCGTGACGCTCGCGCGGACGCTCCGCAAGATCGCGGCGTTTTTCTGGCGCGACTTTTCGATCGTGCGCGGTTATCGCGCGGCGTTCGCGTTCGAGCTGGTGGAGGCGCTTTTCGGCGTGGCGACGTTTTTCTATTTGTCGCGCTTCGTCGAAAGCCCGCAGCTCGACCGCACTCTGCCGGCGGGAAGCAACTACTTCGCGTTCGCGCTGGTGGGCTTCGCGTTTTTCGACTATATGAGCGTGGCGCTGACGGCCTTCGACGCCAGCATCGAAGAGGCGCGGCAGAATCGCACGCTGGAGGCGCTGCTCGTCACGCAGACGCCGCTGCGGGTGATCCTCGCGGGCTCGGCCGTGTATCCGTTCTTCGCGCTGGCGCTGCGGACGTGTGTGTACCTCGCGTGGGGAGCGCTATTCTTCCATTTCTCGCCGCGCGGCGCCAACTGGACGGGCGCGGTTGCCGTGCTGCTGGCGTCGATTCTCGCTTTCTCCGGGCTGGGGATCCTTTCGGCGGCATATCAGATTTTGTTCAAGCGCGGGAATCCGGCGAAATGGCTGCTGCTGGGCATTTCCGGATTGGTTGGCGGGATGATGTACCCGGTCGCGGTGCTGCCTCACCCGTTGCAGGTTGTGGCGCGCCTGATTCCGGTGACGTACTCGCTCGAGGGCATGCGAGCGGCTTTGTTGGCGGGCGCGGGGTGGCGGGAGCTCTTGCCGTCGATCGGCGCGCTGCTGATTTTCGCGATCGTGCTGATTCCGGCCTCGTTCGCGGTTTTCGGCTGGGCGCTCCGCCGCACGAAAGTGACGGGCACGCTGACGCACATTTGAGGGGAAATTCTACAGGTCGCTCGATACGGTGGGATTCGAGGCCATCAGCCGCGCGATCAGGGCTTGCAGACGCGCCTGATCGGCTTTCGCGATTTCCGTAAACTCCACTCCCATTCCTTCGGAGGTCGCGTTGCGCACGGTCGAGCGCGCGCGAATCTCTCCCTCGGGAACAGCCAGCAACACCGAGAGCGGCGTGCCCAGTGGCAGCGGACTCGGAGTGTCGATGAAAAGTCCGCCGAGGTTCAAGTCGCTGACGCGCGAAACGCTCTGCTTCTGCCCTTCGATTTGCCAGGCGACCCAGACGCCCTTGGGGGTCTGTATTCTCGGATATCTGCGCCTGCTCTTGACCATTGTGCCGTGTGTGTCTCCGGGAAACGAAGGTGTGAGGGCCGGGAAAATTCCAACTTGTTTTGAGCCTTGGGAGATTACTTCAGGCATCCAGTATAGCAGCCGAAGGAATTGAGCCGGCGAGATTCGCGCGGCGGCGTTTTTAAGCGTTACGGGGTCTTGTGGAGACGGAGCGCGTACAGTAGAGTTTTCTGCTTGCGAAAGGGCGATGCCGAATGAAGGTTCCTGTTCTCGATCTGAAGGCTGAGTACGCGCGATTGCGGGACGAAATTCTTCCCGCACTCGAGCGCGTTTGCGAGAGTTCGTCGTTCGTCGTGGGGCCGGAGGTGGAGGCGTTCGAGCGCGAATTCGCCGATTTCTGCGGCACGCGCCATTGCGTCGCTCTGAGCAGCGGCACGGCGGCGCTGCATCTGGGGCTCCTGGCGCTGGGCGTGCAAGCGGACGAGGAAGTGATCACCACGCCGAATACGTTTCTCGCGACGGCGGAAGCGATCACGTATTGCGGCGCGGTGCCGGTGTTCGTCGATATCGAAACGGCGACCGGCAATCTCGATCCCAAGCTGATCGAGCGCGCGATCACGACGCGGACCCGCGCGATCCTGCCCGTTCATTTGTATGGACGCCCGGCGGACATGGACGCGATTCG
The DNA here is from genome assembly GCA_035504455.1 of Vulcanimicrobiaceae bacterium. GTDB lineage: Bacteria > Acidobacteriota > Terriglobia > Acidiferrales > UBA7541 > Palsa-295. The sequence continues at coordinate 8,460 of DATJRU010000205.1, read as the reverse complement.
CGAGATTGCGGCTCGGCACAAGCTTCGCGTCCTGGAAGATGCGGCACAGGCGCACGGAGCGCGTTACCGCGGGCGCCGCGCCGGAGCACTCGCCGATGCCGGAATTTTCAGCTTTTACCCGACGAAAAATCTCGGCGCGTACGGCGAAGGGGGAGCGCTTACGACGGACGACGACCGCATCGCGAAATTCGCGCGCGCCGCGCGCAATCACGGGCAGACCACGCGCTACGAGCACGAGTTCGTCGGCTATAACTACCGCATGCAGGGATTTCAGGGCGCGGTGCTGCGGATCAAGCTGCGCCATCTCTATGCATGGACGGCGCGCCGCCAGGAAATCGCGCGAGAATACCGGCGGCTACTCGCGGGCGCGCGGCTTGAAATACCCATGGACGACCCGCGCGACGAGTGCGTCTATCATCAGTTCGTGATCTACGTGGCGAACCGCAACGCGGTGGCAGCACAGCTCGCCTCACGCGAGATCGAGACGGTGATTCATTACCCGCGGCCGATTCACCTGCAGCCCGCGTATTCTTCGCTGGGGCGCCCTCCGGGCACGTTCCCGCGCACGGAAGTGGCGTGCGAGCGCGTGCTCAGCCTGCCGGCGCATCCCGGATTGACGCAGGAGCAGATCGAGTACGTGGCGCGAGCGGTGCGCGAAGCGGTGGGGGAAAAATAGAAGGCAAGCGCCGGCTTTCGGGCCGGCGCATCGCGTCCTGGAAGCCTAATCGCCGGAAGCAGAGTGCTGGTGCGGCGCCGATTCCGAGGGATTGTATCCCGGCGGCGGAGCGAAACCGGCAGCGTCGGCAATCGACGATGTCCTCCGCAGCATTTCCGCTAGATCTTCGAAGACCTTCGAGCAGGAATCGCGCAACGATTTGTCCGCAGAGCGAATCAGCGATTCGACGGCTGCCTGGCCGTGTTCATTGAGGCGGCGAACTCCGGAAACCACCCACGAATCGGATGCCGCCTGCAAGCGGTCCTGATGCCTCGCCACGGCGTCCGCGCTGATTTGATCGAGGCCGGCGGCCCACTCGTTCTTGTAGGCTTCGCGGTCGCCGCGGAACCCATCGACCATGGAGGCGAATTCGGACGCAATCGCGTTGCGGCCCTCGCCGACAGATGCCTGCACCTGCGATGCCATCTGGGCGTGGAAGCGGTCGACGGAGGCAGCCGCATTCGCTTCGAGATTCTGCATCGCGCCAGCCGCGAACTGCTCGAATTCGTGCTGGCGCTCGGCGAGGATCGCGCGGCTGGTGCGCGTGAACTGCGCGGATTCCTCGTCGGAAATGTTGCGAAGCACTTGGCCAAAGGACGCCGCGGCGGCTTCGGCGGCGGCGGCGATTTCGCCCTGCGCGCGGCCGGAAAGCTCGTTCGTTACGCCATCGAGCTGCTGGTGGATCTGCGCGACGCGACCCGCGGTCTGTTCCTCGAGCTTGGCTTCGAGCTGTCGCGCGGCCTCGGCCGTCTTTTCCTCGAAGGTGCTCGTCGCGGTCGCGAGCGTTTGCTCGGCGAGAACCTGCATCCGGGCGCGCGCTTCCTGCTGGAACCATTCCGAGGAGCGGCCGATCGCTTCGGCCGCGGCATGCGAGGCGCGAACGCCGCCGGCGTCAAGCTCCTCCGTCCACTTCGCGAGGGCTTCGCGGCGGGCGGATTCGAAGTCATTGCGAAGATCGGCGAGCGTCGAGGCAAGCTGCGCGGTGGCTTCGCTATGGTTGTTTTCAGTGACCTGGCGCAGGCGCTCGCGGTAGAGCCGCAAGCTGGTTTCCGCCTGCAGCTCGCGCGCGGAAAGCTCGCGCAGAAGCTCGGGCACGCGGTGTACGTGGGGCGCCACCTTCGACTCGAGATCGGCGATGGTGCGCTCGGCGAGCTGCTGTCCGAGGAGGTCGAGTTCGGGGCGCAGCCGGTCGTTCGCTTCGCTCGCAAGCCTGTCGACGCGCTGGCGCATCTCGTCCGTCTGCGCTTCGAGGATATTTTCAAGGCGGCGGTGAAGCTCGTTGAGCGCGTCGTGGCTCGCCGATTCCAGCTGGCCGGAGTAATCCTTCAAGCGGCTCGCGGAGTGCTCGATTTCCGAAAGGGAAGAGCGGGCTTGGGCGATTTCCTGATCGAGCGCGGCGCGGAGGCCGGCGAGGGTCTGGCGCGCCTCGACGGTGAGCTGCGCCAGAGGATCGCTCAGCTCGGCGAATCGATCGGCGATCGTGCTCTCGGTACCGCGAAGAACTTCCTCGGAACGCCCCGCGAGCTGCCGCGCCAGACGCTCGACGCTGTCGTCGAGCGAGAACTGCAGAAGCTCGTTCCATTGCGTCTGGGCGGCGGCCATTTCGGACTCGAGGCGCTCGCGCCAATTGATCGCGGCGAGCTCCATATTGGGCGCCTGCTCTTGCGCGGCGTTCTCCGGCTTGGCGGCGATGGCTGCTTCGGAGGCTTCGTACTGAAGCCGCGCCTGGGCCATCCGACTTGTGGATTCGGCCGCAGCCTCGCCTTCGGCGCGCAGCGCGGTTGCCTTGCGATCGAGTTCGTGCAGGAGCTCGCGGGCGTTCGAAAGGCTGCCTTCGAATTCGGCCCGCAGCGCGCCTAGAAATTCGTCCTGCTTCGCGCTCAGCCCGGAGGAGAAGGCCTCGAGTTCCTCGATGGCCACGCGGATGCGGTCGCCGGCCTGGGCTGCGGCGCTTTCGGCCGCGCGGCTCGCCTCACGCTCGATTTGCGCCTTCCAATCGAGCAGCAGCGGATTTCCCGGCTCGGGCTCGGATGCCGGGGGCGGCGCGAATGCGGTCGGTTCAAACTCGGTCGACGGATTCGTCATATCGGACATAGACATAATCGTTTCCTTTGTGGCCCAGGGACTTTCCTGTTCCGGCAGGGGCGCGGATGCAGCCTCTTGCCAGCTCTCGGGAGCGGTTTCCATGCCCCAGATATTGGCCGGGCTTTCGAGCTCGACACCGATCTGAAAAAATTCCCGCACCGAGTGCGGCCGCTGAATCCAAGCGACTCTCGCGCGCACGTTGCGCATCTCGCCGCCTCTGGGGGCCTCGAGCGTGACCCAGCTATTGCGCGGGAGGTGATGCTTCGAAGAATAACGGCATCCGTGAAGGTTGAATGCGAGCGTGGACGTGCGCTCTTCGAAAGGCTGGCCGAGCAGATCGATGCCGCGGACGATGAGCGGGACCGATTCGGAGATGCGTTCGCTGCGGCGGCGTTGCGTTGCGGTTTGACTCGAATCCATGGCGAGCACCAACTTCCTGAAACTCACACGAGCCCGCAGCATAACACTCTCATGTGTTCCGGTCGAGAGGCGAAACGGTGGAAAAAATTCGACCGCCGAGAAAAAGTTGGCGGCGAGAGAGTGCCAGGGATGAAAACGACAGGACTGGGCGCGCCAGTACGAAGCAGAGGCCGGCGCGCCCGTGAGCCGCTATTTTTTCTTCTTCTTTTCGTTCACCAGCGTGGATGTGCCGCCGCTCAGCTGATTGAGGCCGTCGAGCGTCTGCTTGGCTTGCGCGGCGTAGGGGCCGTTCGGGTCGGCGTCGATACAGTGCTGGTACGCATCGATGAGGCCCGGAGGAAACGTGTACGTCAGCTTGTTTCCGTCCTGCTTCGAGGTGATCTGCGAGGTCAGCGCGCCGCCGAGCAGGAACCAGGTCTGCGCGTCTTTCGCGTCCGCTGCCGTTGCCTTCTGAAGCGGCTCGACTGCCGCGGCGAGCTGATTCTTGTTGCTCAGCACGATGCCGATGTTCTTCCAGCAGCGCGCCGTGACGGTCGGGTCCATCGTGCCGGCTTTGTCGCAATCCGCGCCCGCTTCGGAGACCTTGGCCTGCAACGCGCTGGGATCGGGCTTTGCCGCAGCCGCATTGACGACGGCTGTGCTGAGATCGACGTAATAGGACGCCACCGGATTCATCTCGATGGCTTTCTGATAGGAGGCCACCGCGTCATCGTAGCGGCCCGCGCGATCGTAAGCCTGGCCCAGCGTGGAGAGCACGACCGCGTGGTTCTTCACGTCTTTCGCTTGCACGCCTTTTTCAGCCTGCTCGAGCTCGGTGATCGCCGTCTGATAATCGGTGTTGAGTTTGTCCTGTGCGGTCGTTTTCTGATCCGCGGCCATCGTGGGCATCTGCTTGCGGATCGTGTCGGCATCGTCCAGCGCCGCCCTGCCGGCGTTGAAGTGCGTCTGCATCTGTTTGAAGAGGTTCTGCTCTTCCTCGTGCTTCTTCTGTGCGGCCTGGGCGTCGGGAGAATTGGCCTGCTGCGCCATCAGCTCCTTGAAATTGAAGTCAAAGACGTTGGAGTCGTCGGGCTGGATGGGCCGCTGTTCCGAGAAGTTCAGGCCGACCGCCGGGTTGGTGAGAGTAATCGTGTATTTGCCGCCGGGCAGTCCGATCTGGCTGTACTTTCCGTCCTTATCGGTCTTTACCGTGAACGTGCGGCCGGTGTCGCTCTTCAATGTCACGGTGATGTCGGGCCAGGGCTTCCCGTTCATGTCGAGAACCTGGCCGGTCACGCGTCCGTCCTGGGCCTTTACAGCTGCACCGAGCATCAAAACGAAAACGAGCGCTCCCAAGACACGGATCAGTTTTCTCATGTGATTACCGTCCTCCCCCACTAGACTTCTGGGCACATTATCGCGCAACTTGCGTGCGATAGGCGATAGGGTCCCGCATCCCGGCTTCGGCGAACGCCTGGAGGCGCAGGCGGCAGCTATCGCACGCCCCGCACGCTTCGTCCTCGAACTGGTAGCACGACCAGGTACGGTCGAGCGGCGCGCCCAGCTCGAATCCCCGGCGGACGATTTCGCTTTTCCGCATGGCGATCACCGGCGTCGCGAGCTCGATCCGCGTTTCCGGGCGCGTGCCTTCGCGAATCACCGCCTGGAACGCGCGATAATACTCCGGGCGGCAATCCGGATACCCGGAACTATCCTCCGCGACCGCGCCAATGAAAATCGCCGTGGCGCCGATCACTTCCGCCCAGCTCACCGCCGCCGAGAGGAAATGCGCGTTGCGGAAGGGAACATACGTTACGGGAATCCCGGCATGCGGCGCAAGCGCTTCTCCGGACTCGGGGACCTTGATGGCGTTGTCGGTGAGCGCCGAGCCGCCGATCTGCGCGAAGGCGTCGAAGCGGACGACCAGGCGCTCGCGAACACCGTAGAAATCCGCGATTTCATCGAAAGCGCGCCGCTCGCGGGCTTCGGTGAGCTGGCCGTAGCTCGCATGCAGCAGCGCGAGGCGATATTTCTCGTGGGCGATCGCGGTGGAGACGCAGGAGTCCATACCTCCGCTCAAGAGCGCAATCGCTTTGGATTTTTCCGTCATGCGCCGATCAAACTCCCTTTGTGGCCGGGTCCCAGACGAATTTGTGCAACTGCAAGCCGAGCCGCACTGGCAATCCGTCGGCGAGCATCCATTCCACCAGCACGCGCGGATTCAGCCCGGGCCATCGCCCTTCCGGGTCCTCGAAGACGGGCGAGAAGAGCACTTGGCGCACGCGCGCAGCAAGCCTGTGCCGTTCGGTGAAGTCCCGCGCGAAATCGTAATCCCGGCGGCTAGCGATCACAAACTTGATTTCGTCCTTTTGGTCGATCGCGTCCAAATTGGCCAGGTCGAAGGTATCGGCCTCGCCGGAATCGGGGCATTTTACGTCGACGATCTTGATCACCTCGCGCGGCAGGGCGCCGGCGAAGCGCTCGCCGCTCGTCTCGATCATTACGGTGTAGCCCGCGGCAAGCAGTTTCTGCGCGAGTTCCGGAGTCTCCGGTTGTAACAGCGGCTCGCCGCCCGTGATTTCGACGAGCGACGTCTTGCGCACATCTTCACCGGAAAGCGCATGTACCCGGGCGAGCACTTCGTCGAGGCTGTGTTTCGTGCCGCCGTGAAAGGCGTACGCGGTGTCGCACCAGACGCAGCGAAGGTTGCAGCCGGTGAGGCGCACGAAAATGCAGGGCAATCCCGCGCGCGTACCCTCGCCCTGGATGGATTTGAAAATTTCGGTGATGACCATAAGAATGCCGCAGCCTCGCGGCTAGGGCCGGTAGGTCGCCGCGGTGGTTTCCGTCTCCCAAACCGTCACGCTGCCAACGCCCGCGCCGTTCGGCGTCTCGCGAATCTGCTTCGAAATCTGCTCGCAGATGTACCGCGCGATGTTTTCGGCGGACGGGTTGATTTCGTCGAAAGGCGGGAGCTCGTTGAGATACTTGTGGTCGAGCGACGCGATCACTCCGCGGATCACCTGCTTCAGGTGAACGAAATCGTAGAGCAGCCCTACGTGATCGAGTTCCTTGCCGGCCATCACGATGCGCACCTTGTAGTTATGGCCGTGCAGGTCCTCGCATTTGCCTTTGTAATTGCGGAGGTTGTGCGCCGCCGCGAATGTCTCTTCCACACTGACTTCGTACATGGGCCTTCTTCCGAGCCCCCAAAGGCGGTCGCTCGCTCGCGCAAACGGCGCTATTCCGGATGCGTTTCCATGAAGCGCGCGACTTGCGCCAGGTCCTGCGTGGTTTGGTACTTGGGCAGGGACTCGATGAAAATTTTACCATATTGCATGCGCTGGATGCGGTTATCCAGGATGGCGAGGATGCCGCGGTCGGTCTTTGAGCGGATGAGGCGGCCGAAGCCCTGCTTGAGAGCCAACACCGCCTCGGGCACCTGATATTCGGCGAAGGCGTTGCGGCCGTCTTCGGTGAGAGCGCGGACGCGCGCGGCGACGATCGGGTCGCTCGGTACCGCGAACGGGAGCTTATCGATGATCACGCAGGAAAGCTGCGAGCCGGGCACGTCCACGCCCTGCCAGAAGCTCGATGTCGCGAAAAGCACCGCGTTCGGTGTCGAGCGGAAGCGCTCGAGCAATGTGGAGCGCGGCGCCGTCCCTTGCAGCAGCAGCGGAAAACCCACGCGCCCCTGGACGCGGCCGTAGATATCTTTCATCTGAAAGTAGCTCGTGAAGAGGCAGAAGGCGCGGCCTTGCGAAATTTCGAGCAGCTTCACGATTTCGTCCGCGGCCGCTTGCGAAAAGCCGGGATTGCGGACGTCCGGCAACGATTTCGGCAGGTACAGCAGCGCCTGCGATTCGTAGTCGAACTCCTGCGGTAGCACTTCCTCTTGCGACGGCAGCACGCCGAGCCGCTGCTTCAGATAGTCGAATCGCCCGCCGACCGCGAGCGTCGCCGAAGTGAGAATCACGGTGTCGAACTGCTCGAACAGCTTTTCGCGCAGAATCTCGCTCACGTCGATCGGCGTCGCCGCGAGGAAGAGGCCGCGACCGCGGCGCTCGTACCAGTAGACGTAGCTTTTTTCCTCGCTCTCCATCAGGAACGATAGTTCGCGGCGCGTCTCGGCCGCTCGCCGCGCGAGCGCGATGATTTCTTCGGGCTTCGGCGTGATGGCAGAAAGCTCCGCCTCCGTGCTTTTCACGGAAGCGGCGAGATCGTCGTACGTCTCGCGATTCTGATCGAGGAACCCGTGCCGCTCGACCGGCCCGAAGGGATAGCGGCCTTCGCGCTCGGGGAAGCGCTCGAAGAAGGCTCGGGCGCGCTCGCGCATCCGGGCGAGGTTCTTGCGCAGCGGCGCCGATTCGATCCGCAAGATGCGCAGCATGCTTTCGGCATCGCGGGCCAGCTCTTCGAAGCGGTAGCTCGAAAGCTGCCGCCCGAAATAGTCGCTCGCCACGTCTTCGATTTCGTGCGCCTCGTCGAAAACGACCGCGGAATATTCCGGCAGGATCGAGCCGAAATCATCCTGGCGGATCGCGAGGTCGGCGAAGAAGAGGTGGTGATTCACGATGATCAGGTCGGCTTCGTGCGCGCGCTGGTGCATGGCGGTGACAAAGCACTGCTGAAATTCCGGGCACTTTTGGCCGCTGCAAAGATCGCTGCGGGCGTCGATGCGGTTCCAGAGCTCCGCATCATCGGGCAGGAACGTGAGTTCGCTGCGGTCGCCGGTCTCCGTCAGCTTCGCCCAGTCCTTGATTTGCGAGAACCAATCGATCTCGTCGATGCCTTTCAGGACGGGCTGGCCGTCCATCTGGTGGACCTTGTGGCGGCAGAGAAAATTCGCGCGGCCCTTCATGATGGCGGCTTTCAGGTTGGGCGCGAAATGCTTTTGCAGGAAAGGAACGTCCTTCTGGAAGAGCTGCTCCTGAAGCGATTTGGTCGCGGTCGAGACGACCACGCGGCGGCCGCTGCGAATTGCTGGCAGCAGGTACGCGAGCGTCTTGCCGGTGCCCGTGCCCGCCTCGATCACCACGTGCTGATGCTTCTCGAAAGCGTCCGCGGTGATTTTCGCCATGGCCAGTTGCGAAGGGCGGAATTCGTATCCGGGATGGCGTTTTTCGAGCAGCCCGCCCGGGCCGAAGATGCCTTCGACGGTGATTTCCTCGCGCTGCGCGGCGGCCGCTTTTTTAGGCATGAGTGTCGGTGGTCCCGGGAGTGCGGGGTGAAAACCTAAAATAGCACAACGCTGGAATGCC
>DATJRU010000204.1:0-3098 GCA_035504455.1 Vulcanimicrobiaceae bacterium | reverse complement strand
GCGCGGCGGGCGGGCAACGTGACGGCGTCGCTGGCGGCGCTGGAGTACACCGAAATGCTGCGGCTGCTTGAAAAGCGGGGCTGGAAGAAGGCGGCATCGCAAACGCCGCTCGAGTTCGCGGCGGCGATTCCCTCGGCGGACGTTTCGGCGCCGGTGGCGCGGCTGACGGAGATGTATCAGTCGGCGCGATTCGGCAGCCATCCGGCGCCGATCGAGCAGATGTCGTCGCTGCTGCGCTCGATCCGGGAATTGCTGCGCTCGCGCAAACCGGCGCTGCGATAAACAGCCGCTTCGGATGCATTGATCGCGTTGGACTTACACTCCTGCCACGGCCGCGAATAAACGAGGCGCAGTCGAACGTCCTTTTGTGGCATTATTAGCTCCGCCATCAATCACTGGAGGTGTAAACCCAGATGCTCCTCCTTCCACGCAACGCCTTTCGTGCGCCTGTTTTGCTCGTGGCGCTGCTCTGCCTCGCTTTTGCCGCGCAGCTGCGCGCGGACACGATTTCGGGCACGGTGAAAGATCCCTCGGGAGCGGCGGTCGCGGGCGCGCGCGTTGAAATCAGCGGCGGCAATTTGAAGCAGCCGGTCGTGCTCACGTCCGACAACACCGGCAAATTCACGGCTCCGGACCTGGCCGCGGGGCAGTATTCGGTGCGGGTCACGAAAGACGGATTCGCCGAGCTCGTGACGCCGGTTGACCTGCACGGCGCCGCCACTCTCGCGCTGGGGCTGACGATCGCGGAAGAGCAGACGCGCGTCACGGTGAGCGGCAGAATCTCGCCGTTTGCGAATTCGGACAGCGTGTATCGCGCGCTGCGGGACATCAAGCTCGGCGAGACGTACCGCGTCGAGGAGTTCATCCTTCCGCTGGACGTGGGAAGCTTTGAGCTGAAATCGGGCACGATCACTTTTCTGCAGCCCGTGAATGGGTTCATCACCGGCGCGGTTTTCGTAGGCAGCGGGCACTTCACACTAAAGCCGGTGCTCGGGATCGACGTGCGCGAAATGGAGCGCCGCGCGGGCGCGCCGACCGCCGAGGAGGACTTCACGTCAGTCGTCTTCCGGTTCACGCCCGGGCAATACCCGGCGCTGACGAAGGAGCTGGGAGGCAAAACAGATACGCCGCCCGAGGCCGAAACAGCGTTCGAGGACTGGCAGAACCAAATGCGGCGGCGGCACGATCCTCCGGAGGGGTTCACGCAGGAGATCCTGGAGAGCGAGACGATGGACAACGTCGACGCGGACGTGCTGGCGTCGATCTATAACCCGCACCACCCGCCGTTCTTCAACGCGTACATGCACGGCTCGCCGCACAAGGACCTGCGGTTTTACGTTCGCGCGCGCGTGGGAGCGATTCCGAGTTTCGAGATGCAGTCGCCTGAAGAAGTCGCCCTGATCAACTGCGCGGGCGGCGGCATGGACGACGGCGTGTGGTACTCGCAACACCTGATGTCCGAGCTGCAGGCACGAACGGCGAATTCGCGCGAGGACAGGCGGATTTTCGCCACGCGCTCCTACCAGATCGAAACCGACATCGGGAAGAACGATCACCTGTACAGCCGAGCGACGATTACGTTCGAGCCGCTCATTCCCAACGAGCGCGTGCTGAAATTCGGATTGCTGCCGACGCTGCGTGTGACCCGCGTCGTCGATCAGAACGGCAAGGACCTGCACTACGTCCAGGAGGATAAGAAGCAGGACGGCTCGTTCTACGCGATTCTCGACGAAGCCGTGCCGGTGGGTCAGCAGCACTCGATCAGCGTGGAATACGTGGGCGACAAGGTTCTGTTCAACGCAGGGAACGGGAGCTATTACGTCGGCGCCCGCACATCCTGGTATCCGAATCTCAACGGCTTCGGCGAAAAGGCTCTCTACGACCTCACCTTCAAGGTGCCGCATCCGAATGTGGTGATCGGCGTGGGCAAGCTGGCGGGACAATCGACGGAGGCGGGATTCGACGTGACGCACTGGGTGACGCCGGCGCCGGTGGCGATCGCCGGCTTCAATTACGGGCAATACAGGAAAATGGACTTTCCGGACGACGTCACGCACTACAACATCTCCGGATATTACTTGCCGGACTTGCCCGACAGCCTGAAACCGTATGAGGCTGGCTCGCCGATGAGCGAGGGCGGGATGGCGCCCTTGAGCGGGATGGCGCCGGGGGCGATGACGAAGTACGCGCTCGATCAGACGCGCGCGCAGTTGCAGCTATGCACGTTCTATTTCGGCAAGGCGCCGTACGATACGGTGGACATCACCGAGCAGCCTGATTTCACTTTCGGGCAGTCGTGGCCGAATCTCGTCTACCTGCCGATTTCGGCGTACATCGACTCCACGCAGCGGTGGCTCCTGTTTGGCCAAATCGACAGGGGGTTCAACGGTTTCGTGCAGGAAGTGACGCCGCACGAGGTGGCGCATCAGTGGTTCGGGCACGGCGTGGGATGGGCCTCGTACCACGATCAGTGGCTTTCGGAGGGCTTCGCGCAATTCGCCGCGGGACTCTTCCTGCAGCAGGCGGTCGGCGCCAAGTGGCAGAAGGACTACCTCGATTTCTGGGAGCGGCAGCGCCACTCCATTCTCGACAAGAACAACTTCGGCATTTCGCCGAACGATGCCGGGCCGCTCTGGCTGGGCCTGCGGCTCATTTCGCCGCGATCCGAAGATGCGTATCAGGGCGACACGTATGCCAAGGGCGCGTACGTGCTGCTGATGCTGCGTTCGCTGATGTACGACGATTCGGGCGCGAACAAGAACAAGGACCAGGCGTTCATCGACATGATGCACGATTACATGGAGACGTACCGCGACTCGCCGGCTTCGACCGAAGCATTCAAGGCGATCGCCGAGAAGCACATCACGCCGGCCATGGACCTGACGAAGAACGGGAAGCTCGATTGGTTCTTCGCCGAGTGGGTGTACGGGACTGCGGTGCCGCGCTACGAATTCAAGTACCAGATGATGCCGGGCGATGGCGGCAAAGTCCGGGTGCGCGCGGAAATCACGCAGAGCGAGGTCGACGAACATTTCGCGATGCTCGTGCCGGTGTTCGCCGATTTCGGCAACGGCATGGTGCGGCTGGGCCAGGTGGAA
>DATJRU010000203.1:0-6508 GCA_035504455.1 Vulcanimicrobiaceae bacterium | reverse complement strand
CTCGCGTACACATTGCCCTCCGCCAGCGTCTCGGGCGAAAAGAATCGCTGCATCGCGCCATCCACGATCGCAGCCATCCCGCCGTCGAGCACCAGTCGGCGCCGTTCATCCCAGAATGATTTTGGCCCGATGTGCGAAGAGGTATTCGCGAGAATCAGTCCGGTGAGCCGATCGCCGGCGTTCGCGCCCAGCCACTGCCCGATCATTCCGCCAAGCGACAATCCGCAAAACGCGAACGTCGAAATCCCGAGCGTATCGACAAGCCCGAGGACGTCTCGCCCCAGCCGCTCGATCGAATAATCGCCCTTCGGCGCATCCGAAGCGCCGTGCCCGCGCGCGTCGTAGCGCAGCACCTGAAAGTGTTGCAGCAGATCGGGCGCCTGCTGGGCCCAGAGGCTCAGATCGCATCCGATCGAATGCGAAAGGACGATCACCGGCCGCCCGGCATTGCCTTCGAGCCGATAAAACACGCGCGTATTGTCGACCGTCGCAAACGGCATCGTCTCAGCGTTTCCTGGGTTTCAAATCCCCGCGCCCTTCGCTCACGAGCAGCCGCTTTCGCAATTCTTCCGCGGCGCCAAGATACTTTTCCGGCGTTTCGAGATCGCGCAGCGCCCGGCCGCCGAGCGCTCGCGCGACTTCGGGAATTTCGCCGAGCACTTCCTTCAGCGTTCGTCCCTCGTCCTCGCTGCGGCGCGCTGCCTCGCCCACGATCTTCTGAGCCGCGTCGCGGCCTAGTTTGGCCGCGAGCAGCATCGCCGCCTTCTCCGCGAACACGCTCCCGCCCGTCGCCTCGATATTCGCCAGCATCTGTTCGGCGTCTACCTCGAGCCCCTCAGACGCTTCCGCCATCGACGCAATCGCCAGCCCAGTCGACTGGATCACGCCCGCCACCGTCGGCCACTCCGCCTGCCATCCGCCCACGCCGCGCTCGTGCTCCTGCACCATGCCCGCGAGAAACGCGGCCACCAGCCCCGGCACGCGATTCGCCGCCGCCAGCGTCAACGCGGACCCAATCGGATTCCGCTTTTGCGGCATCGTCGATGAGCCGCCGCGCCCCTCACCTTCCGGCTCCGCGACTTCTCCAACCTCGCCCTGCATCAGCAAGCTGATATCGCGCGCCATTTTCCCGAGCGTGCCCGTCAGGACGCCGCACGCCGCCACCAGCGCCGCCAGCCGGTCGCGGTGCGCGTGCCACGGAGCGTCGGGAAAGCCGAGGCCCAGTTCCTTCGCCATCGCGCGCCCCACTTCGAAGCCCTTTTCGCCCAGCGCCGCCAGCGTGCCGCTCGCGCCGCCGAACTGCAAAATCAGCGCGTCCTGAAACGCGTCGTCGAGCCACAGCCGGCCTCGCCGAATGGCCGCGAGCCAGCCCGCCGACTTCAGCCCAAACGTCACGGGCGGCGCCGCCTGCAAGAGCGTTCGCCCCAGCATCACCGTGTTTCGATGTTGATCCGAAAGCCGCTGCAGCGCTGCTTCGAGGCGGGAAAGATCGGCGGCGAGCATCGGCTGCGCGCGCTTCAGCAGGAGCATCAGGCCCGTGTCGGCCACGTCCTGGCTCGTCGCGCCCCAATGCACCCAGCGCGCAGCCTCCGTATCCTTCGCGGCCACTTTTGCCGTCAGCGCCTTCGCCAGCGGAATGCCCGGCGTGCCGCCCCGCAGCGTTTCGCGCGCCAGCGCCGCCGCGTCGAAATTGCCGGCCTTCGCCGCCGCTTGAATGGCGTCCGCCGCGCCTGCCGGGACGATGCCAAGGCGCGCTTCCGCCCGCGCGAGGGCCGCTTCGAAATCCAGCATCGCCTGCAGAAGGGAATCGTCGGAGAACAGCTCGGCCAGCGGGCCCGTGGTTGCGAGACTATCGATTAGCCGCGCCGGCACGCCGTCTCTCTTTCTCGCGCGAAGCGCCCGCGGATCGCGCGCTCGCCGCCAAGTGAAAATGCCTCTGAAATCTCGCGCTCAGACGTCGAAAAACACAGTCTCGTTTTCGCCGCTCAGATGGATGTCAAACCGCCAAGCACCCGGCTGGTTCGCCACCGGCTGCGCGATCAACGTCTCGCGCCGCTCTTTCGGCACCAGCGCCAGCACCGGGTCCTTCTCGTTCGCGGGATCGCCCGCAAAATAGATTCGCGTCGGCAACCGTCGCAAAATCCCGCGCGCGAGCACCGAAACCACCAGGTGCGGCGCCTGCATCATGCCATCCGGCCCCGGCACATGACCCGGCTTGATCGTCTCGAACACGCAGACGCCATTTTCGTCCGTCGCCTGCCGCCCGAAACCGAGGAAATCCGGATCGACCGGCTTGTCCTGCGGATCGTCGGGGTGGTTGTACTTCCCATCCGCATTCGCCTGCCAGATTTCGATCAGCGCTTCGTCCACGCCCTGTCCTTCGCCGTCGAACATCGAGCACATCAGTTTCACGCGTTCGCCTTTCGCGTTCGGACCGGCAATGTGCTCCACCGAATGCCCGCCCGCGAGGCTGATGGCGAAATACGGCCCCACGGTTTGCCACGGCGTAGGTATGAGGTCGATGTCCATGTGGTCCGCTATTTCGTCTCGAACGGCGTCGCTTCGCGTCCGCGCAGCACGATGTCGAATCGAAACCCGAGCGCCCAGTCCGGCTGCGTCCGATCGATGTCGAATCTCGAAATCAGCCGCTGCCGCGCTTTCTCGTCCGGCAGTGAATTCATGATTGGATCGAATGCAAACAGCGGATCGCCCGGGAAATACATCTGGGTCACGAGGCGCGTCGCGAAAGCCGTCCCGAAAAGCGAAAAGTGAATGTGCGCCGGCCGCCAGGCGTTTGGATGATTGCCCCACGGATACGGCCCCGGCTTGATCGTGGTGAACCGGTAGTTGCCCTGCGCGTCGGTCAGCGTCCGCCCCGCGCCGGTGAAATTCGGATCGAGCGGCGCGGGATGCTCGTCCGCTTTGTGCCGGTAGCGCCCCGCGGAATTGCACTGCCAGATCTCGATCAGCGTGTGCGGCACGGGTCGCCCGTTGTCGTCGACCACGCGCCCGGTCACGATGATTCGTTCGCCGATCGGCTCGCCCTCGCCCTGCCGCGTCAGGTCGTTGTCCGTCTCCTGAATGTCGCCGTGCCCGTAAACCGGCCCGGTAACTTCCGAAAGCGTGTGCGGCAGCAGGATCAGCGCCTTGCGCGGGCTCCGAAGCACGGTCGAGCGATACGGCGGATAGAGCAGCGGAGGCTGCGTGCCTTCGGGATACCGCCGGTAGGGCGCGACGCCGGCAGGTTCGCTCGCCGGCTCAATCGATCTCGACATTTTCGACGTGATGGCCGCCCCCGGAAGATCTCAGCGTCAGTATACACAAGTCCCCCGGAGCGAACGCTATCAGGGGTGTCGCGCAAGCGGCGCAGGGAAAAAGCTAATCAGCCGGCGAGGGCCTTGCGCATGCGCTCGTAAGTAGTCGAAAGGTCTTCAGGCTCGAGACGTGTCTCGCCCACGACGGTCATGAAATTCGCGTCGCCCGACCATCGCGCCAGCACGTGCAAATGAAGGTGCCCCGTGATGCCCGCCCCGGCCGCGCGCCCGAGATTCATGCCGAGATTATAGCCGTCGGGGTGATACGTTTGCCCGAGCGCGGTCTGCACGCGCTGCGCCAGTTGCATCATTTCGGTGAGGGTATCGGCGTCCACCGCCGCGAAATCCGCGACGTGCGCGTAAGGCACCACCATCGCGTGCCCCGATGTATACGGAAACCGGTTGAGGATGATGAAGTTCTTCTCGGCTCGCAGGACGATCAGCGTTTCCGGATCGTTGTTCGCGCCCAGCGCGTCGCAGAAAACGCACCGGTCGTTCTTCGACGCGTTGGCGATATACCGGTACCGCCAGGGCGTCCAGAGATAGTCCATCCGCCCTAGTCCCGCGCTGGCTCGGACGATCCAGCGGCAGCCCCCGCCGCCTGCGGATTGTTGACGTGATCCTTCAGTTCCTTGCTGGGCTTGAAATAGGGGATCTTCTTCGGAGGCACTTCCACTTTCGCTCCGGTCTTCGGATTCCGGCCGGTGCGCCCGCGCCGCTGCCGCGTGCGAAAGCTTCCGAACCCGCGAATTTCGATCTTGTCGTCGCCTTGCAGTGCGGTGATGATGCTCTCGAAGATCGTTTCGACCACCGCCTCCGATTCCTTCCGCGGCAGCTCCGTCACCCGTGTGACTTCTTCGACCAGATCGGCCTTCGTGACCGTGTTATGGTCTTTGTTTTCGCGCTCTCCCGGACCTTCTACCATCTGTTGAACAGCCTCCTCTCAGCATAGCGTGCTTGGCCGTTTGCGCGCGGGTGGGGTCGCCGCACAACCCTTGCATATCACCAAATGAGTACGACGTAAATGATTTTACTTTCGGAAACGCCCCTGTGAGCCTTTTGAGGGCCCGCCCCTTGGATTGCAAAAAAAGTGCTGCGTCGGTCCCGGATGAGCCGCCTAGGACGACGACTGGCGCTTGGCCATGATCGCGTCGCCGATCGTCGCATTCGGCGACGATTTCGACGACCGGAACGTTTCCATCTCCTGCCGCTCGGCTTGCTTCTGTGCGGCGCGGTAGCTCAGGCTGATCTTTCGCTGTTCCGGCTCGAGCCGCAGAACCTTGAAATCGTACGACTGCCCCGGCGAAAGCACGGCCGTCACGCGTTCGGCGCGCGAGCCCTTCACCTTGCTGTCGCGGTTGTCGCGCTCGCCCTTCGGACGCCGCTCTTCGATCTCCGAAACGTGGCACAGTCCCTCGATGCCTTCCGCCAATTCCACGAACGCCCCAAAATCGGTCGTCCGCGCCACCTTGCCCTTAAGCACTTCGCCGATTTTGTGCTCCGCGAACCAGTTCGCCCAGATGTCGTTCACTTGCTTGATGCCGAGCGAGAGCCTGCGGTTCGGCGAATCTACTTTCAGCACGCGCGCTTCGATCTTGTCGCCCTTCTTGAACTTCTCGCTCGGATGTTTGATGCGTTCCGTCCAGCTGACGTCGCTGATATGAATCAGCCCTTCCATGCCCTCTTCGATTTCGACGAACGCTCCGAAATCCGCCAGATTTCGCACCCGCCCGTTCACGAGCGAGCCGACCGGGTATTTCTCCGCAGCCTGTTCCCAAGGATCGGGTAGCGTCTGCTTCAATCCGAGCGAAATGCGCCGCTGGTCCGTCTTCACTTCGAGCACCACCACTTCGACTTCGTCGCCAACCTTCACGATTTTCGACGGGTGCTTCACATGTTTCGACCAGCTCATTTCGCTCACGTGCACGAGCCCTTCGACGCCCGGCTCGATCTGCACGAATGCGCCGTAGTCCGTCACGCCCACGATTTTGCCCTGCAGCCGCGTCCCGGTCGGGAACCGCTCCGGCACCGTCGCCCAGGGGTCGGGCAACAGCTGCTTCCGTCCCAGCGAAATCCGCTGCTTATCCTTGTCGAATTTCAGAATCTGAACCTGAATCTCATCGCCGGGCTTCACGATCGACGAGGGATGCGGCACGCGGCCCCACACCAGGTCGCTCACATGGAGCAGCCCGTCCATCCCGCCCAGGTCGACAAAAACTCCATAATCCGTCACGTTTTTCACGTGCCCGTTCACGATCGCGCCTTCGGAAAGCGTCGACGCCAGTGCCTCGCGCTTGGCCTTCTGCTCTTCTTCCAGGATCGCGCGACGGCTCACCACCACGTTGCCGCGCTTGCGGTTCAGCTTCAGGACGCGCACTTCGATCTCGCGATCCTTCCAACCCTCGAGATCGTGCACCGGCCTCAGTTCGATCTGCGACGCGGGCAAAAACGCCCGCACCCCGATGTCGACCACCAGCCCGCCCTTGATCCGCTCGAGCACTTTCCCGGTCACGTTCGTGTGCTCGCGATACGACTTCTCGATCCGCTCCCACACCCGCCGCCGGTGCGCTCGCACGTGCGATAGCAGGACGTACCCGTCCTTCTGCTCGTGCAGCCGCTCGACCTCGATCGTTTGCCCTTCGCCGAACTCGATCGGCGCGCCCGAATCCAGAAATTCCTGCGCCGGAACCAGCCCCTCGAACTTCCCGCCCACATCCACCACCACGCCCGCTTCCGTCACCGCCAGCACCCGGCCGTCGAAAATCTCGCCTTCCGCCGCCACAGGCTCCGGCGCGGAAAACTGGTCCATCAGCTGGTCCATGGTCTCGAGGGTTTCGGCCTGCTCAGGCTCCGCCGCGACGGGCTCCGCCGCTGCCGGCGCCGCCTCGGCCGCTTCCGCAACCGCCTCGCTCGAGTCCGATTCTTCCGCGGCATCCACGGGCGTTCGTTCGCGCGCCGGTGCCACACCGGTAGCGGCTCCGCCGCCATCCTGCGCGCTCGCGCTCATGGGCATTGACGCAGCGCTCGTGTCCTCACCCGCGGGTTCGGCGGCTGCTGCGTCGATAGCAGATGGTTGTAGGTTCGGGTCGTTTTCGGGTGACATGCGGAGCGGCCTCCGTAAGGGTTCCTGCCCTGCTTACCGAGGGTACGGCCTCGGTCACTCCACCCTGATTGGGGGCTAGAGCATGAAGGGG
>DATJRU010000202.1:0-35980 GCA_035504455.1 Vulcanimicrobiaceae bacterium | reverse complement strand
CAGGTGAGGCTGTAGGAGTGCGGCGAGTGGGCTGGGCGAATGCCGCAGCCCACTCGCGCCAGTCAGTTAGTCGGCGGTGACTGCTTCTGCCTTCGGGACCGTGTTGATCGTCTTCAGGATGCGGGAGACGATCTGGTACGGGTCGCCCTGGGAGTTCGGACGGCGATCTTCCAGGTAGCCCTTGTAGCCGTTCTTGATGAAGTTGACGGGCATGCGAATCGAAGCGCCGCGGTCGGAGAGACCGAAGCTGAACTTATCGATCGCTTGCGTTTCGTGGAGACCCGTCAGGCGGAGATGGTTGTCGGGACCGTAGACCGCGATGTGATCGGGGATGTGCTTTTCGAAGGCCTTCATCAAGGACTCGAAATATTCCTTGCCGCCGACCTCGCGCATGTACTTCGTGGAGAAGTTGGTGTGCATGCCGGAGCCGTTCCAGTCGCCCTTGACGGGCTTACAGTAGAGCTCGACATCCACTTCGTACTTCTCGCAGAGGCGCATCATCAGGTAGCGAGCGGTCCAGGTGTCGTCCGCGGCCTTGGCTGAGCCCTTCGCGAAGATCTGGAATTCCCACTGCCCCTTCGCGACCTCGGCGTTGATGCCCTCGTGGTTGATGCCGGCCGTCAGGCAGAGATCGAGGTGCTCGTCGACGATCTGGCGAGCCACGCTGCCCATGTACTTGTAGCCGACGCCGCAGTAGTAGGGTCCCTGAGGGCTCGGGTAACCCGCCTCGGGGAAACCGAGCGGGCGACCGTCCTTGTAGAGGAAGTATTCCTGCTCGAAGCCGATCCAGAGATCGGGATCGTTCTCGATGGTGGCGCGCATGTTGGTGGAATGCGGCGTGCCGTCCGGATGCATCACTTCGCTGAGAACGATGTAGCCGTCCTTGCGGGCGCCATCGGGATAGAGCGCCACGGGCTTCAGAATGCAGTCGGACTTGTGACCTTCCGCCTGCATCGTGGAACTGCCGTCAAAACCCCAGAGCGGCAGATCGGCGAGCGTGGGAGGAGCCGCAAACTCCTTGATGGTGGTCTTGCCGCGAAGCTCGGGAATCGGTGTCCTGCCGTCCAGCCAGATGTACTCCAGTTTGTATTTTTTCATAAAGTTTGAATGTCCAGTGGGCCAGGCGTGAAGCGCCCGGCCATGAGAATTTCACACGACGCACTAATCGGCCCGACTAAAACACGTGCAAAATACAAGGCGCGGATGCAAGGGTCAAATTCATTAAATCTATGCACTGCATTCAGTTTCTTTAAATGCGGCGGGCTGCGGGCGGCTTTGCTCGAATTTCGCCCTTGCGAGCGTGATGGAGCCGCATTCCGAAGTGCGACAGACGCATTGGGAGCGGGGAGGAAATTAGATGGCTGAGGACAGATTGCCGGAGCCGTGGCTCCGGGGCACGCTGAGCGACGTGCCGGCGGTGCCGAGGGGCGCGCTGCACGCGCTGGAACTGGCGAAAGAAGACTTGCAGAGGTGGTGCGGACGCCTGACGGATGCGCAGATCAACGCGCGGCCGGGAGGGATCGCGCCGGTGGCATTTCACCTGCGGCATATCGCGCGAAGCATCGACCGCTTGCTGACGTACGCGGAGGGCGGTCGATTGAACGACGAGCAGACAGCGGCGCTCAAGTCGGAAATGGATGCCGGTGCGACGCGCGGCGAACTCTTCGCCGAGCTAGACGCGGCGCTCGAGAGTGCCGCAGCGCGGATTCGAGCGATCGACGCGAGCCGGCTCGAAGAGCCTAGAAACGTGGGAAAGAGGAACCTGCCGACCACGCTCGGAGGCCTACTCGTACACGTGGCGGATCACACGCAGCGGCATGTGGGGCAAGCCATCACGACGGCGAAGATCGTGAAGGCAGGGGCCGCTTAGCACCGGACCGGCTGGGGTTCTTTGTGCGCGTGCGCGGGGCGCTTGCGCTTGGTGAACTGGGCGGCTTCGGTGGAGCCCTCAAGCGCCGTGGTTGAGGCGGTGCCGCCGGTGATCACCTGCTGCACGTCGTCGAAATAGCCGGTGCCGACGAACTGCTGGTGCGCGACCGCATCGTATCCGTGCTGATGCTCGCTTTCGAACTCCGCGTCCTGCAGGCGGCAATAGGCGCTCATGCCTTCGTGCTTATAGCCGCGGGCCAGCTCGAACATCGAGTGGTTGAGCGCGTGGAAGCCGGCCAGCGTGATGAACTGGAACTTGTAGCCCATCGCGGCGATATCGCGCTGGAAGCTGGCGATCGTGGCGTCGTCGAGATTCTTGCGCCAGTTGAACGAGGGCGAGCAGTTGTAGGCGAGCATCTTGCCCGGGAATTTCGCGTGGACGCCGTCGGCGAATTCGCGCGCTTCGTGAATATCGGGCTTCGACGTCTCGCACCAGATCAGGTCCGCATAGGGAGCGTAGGAGATGGCGCGGGCGATGGCGGCTTTGGTTCCGCTGCGAACGCGGAAGAATCCTTCGGAGGTGCGGTCGCCGGTGATGAATTCGCGATCGTGCGGATCGACGTCACTGGTGAGGAGGCTTGCGCTTTCGGCGTCGGTGCGCGCGATGATCACGGTGGGGACGCCCATCACATCCGCGGCGAGGCGCGCGGCGACCAGTTTTTGGACGGCTTCGACTGTCGGGACGAGGACTTTGCCGCCGAGGTGGCCGCACTTTTTCGCGGAGGAGAGCTGATCCTCGAAGTGAACGCCCGAGGCGCCCGCTTCGATCATCGCTTTCATCAATTCGAATGCGTTGAGGTTGCCGCCGAAGCCGGCCTCGGCATCCGCAACTAGGGGGGCGAGCCAGTAGGCGACGAGGCTGTCGGCGTTGCCGGCGTGATGTCCATTGGCGTGATTGATCTGATCGGCGCGAAGGAGAGCGCGATTGATGCGGCGCACCAGGTGCGGAACGCTGTTCGCGGGATAGAGACTCTGGTCGGGATAGGTTTCGCTGGCTTCGTTGGCATCGGCCGCTACTTGCCAGCCGCTGACGTAGATCGCCCGGAGGCCGGCGCTCACCTGCTGGACGGCCTGATTGCCCGTCATGGCGCCGAGGGCTGCGACGAAAGATTCAGAATGCAGCAGGCTCCACAGGCGCTCCGCTCCGACCCGGGCGAGCGTGTGCTCGATCTGGATCGAGCCGCGCAGGCGCTCGACGTCCGCGACGCCGTAAGGACGCGTGATGCCTGACCATCGCGGGTTCGAGGCCCAGTCCTCTTGAAGGTTTGCGTGCCTGCCGTTGTTGCTGGACATCCCGTAGCCTCCGTCGGGCGGAATCTTCGTGCTGACGCACCAATCCACGCGCGAGCGAGCCGCGTCTTTCAACGCTCTATCTCACCTGGGACGAAAGAGGGAGTGCTCTTCCCTGCTGCTGACCTCTATGCGCCTTTGCGCGCCCGCCACGCGGCCGACCCGGTGGGGGATAACTGTCGCAAGTAGTGTGCCAATGGGGGCTCAGGTAAGTCAAAGTGATTGTGATTATCAAGGCGATAAGTCTGTGTTATCATCCAGCGGAATTGCAGGGTTTAGCTTAGGTTTGGTTCCAGCGGGACTTGGGAGAGGGCCATGGAAATCGACCAGGTGGAGACATTTCTGGCAGTGGTGATGTACGGCGGCTTCCATCGAGCGGCAGAAGCTTTGCACGTAAGCCAACCGGCGGTGAGCGGCAGGATCCGGGCGCTTGAGGAGTCGCTCGGCGCCACATTATTTACGCGCGGGCGCGCGAACCCGTCGCTGTCACCTGCCGGAAAGGCGCTGCGTCCCCATGCCGAACAGTTGCTGCGAACCGTGGCATCGGCGCGGCAGGCCGTGCACGAGCTTCAGCCGCAGACGGGCGGCGCGTTGCGGATCGCGGCGTCGCTTTCGGTATGCACGTACCTGATGCCCGACGTGATGCAGGACTACAAATCGGAAAGCCCGAAAGTAATGGTGCACCTGCGCTCGGGCAATTCCATGCAGGTGCTGAAAATGGTTCTCGAGGGCGAGGCGGAAATCGGCGTGGCGCGCTCGTTGAATCATCCCGAAGTCGAGACAGTGACGCTGCGCAACGACCCGCTGATGCTCGTGGGGCATCCGGCGCACCCGATGGCGGAGAAGCGCGAGGTGCGGCTGCAGGAAGTGGAGTCGTGGCCGCTGATCTTCTACGATCGTGGGTCGAGCGACTGGACGTTGAGCCAGGGGCTCTTCCGGCGGGCGGGGTTGCTGCCGAACGTGGCGCTGGAGGTCGAAACGATCGAAGCGGCGAAGAGAATGGTGGAGCGCAAACTCGGCTTCGGGTTCTTGCCACAGATCGCGGTGACGCAGGAATTGCGGCAGGGCAAACTGATTGCGATCGACATCGTCGACGCGGAGCCTCTGAGCCGCAATCTGGACGTGATCCGGCATTTGAATCGCCCGCTGGCGAAAGAGGCGCAGGATTTTCTGCGGTTCCTGCGCGCCGCGGTGAACGCCACAGTGCCGCCGGCAAATCCAGCGGCGCCACCACGAAGCGGAACGAAAAAGTAGAGAGCATAGGGGACCTCGCGATACGACGCAGAGCGCTGCGAAATTCAGCGCGCTGAAGGAGGAATTTGCATGTATTACCAGCCCGGCAAGACGGCTCACGGCCTGCGGTACGATCCGTTCAAGTCGTGCGTGATCCCGCGGCCGATCGGATGGATTTCGACGGTGAGCCGGGACGGCGTCCACAATCTCGCGCCGTACAGCCAATTTCAGATGCTGTCGTTCGATCCGCCGTACGTGATGTTCTCCGCAGGGCAGAACAGCCACGGGCGCCGCAAAGACACGGTGGTGAACGCGGAGCAGACCGGGCAGTTCGTCTGGAACATGGCGACGTACGATCTGCGCGAGGCTGTGAACAAGTCAGCCGAGGAAGTTCCGCCTGAGGTTGACGAGTTCGATCTCTCGGGCGTGACGAAAGCGGCCGCACATGCGGTGAAGCCCTGCCGCGTGGCGGAGTCGCCCGTCCATTTCGAATGCCTTTACCATCAGACGATACGGTTGCCGGGCAACAGCATGATCTCGACGTCGGACGTGGTCTTCGGGCGCGTGATCGGGATCCACATCAACGACGATTTCATCACGGCCGACGGGCGCGTCGATGTCCTCAAGATCCGGCCGATTGCGCGGGTCGGCTATCATGATTACACGAGCATCGAATCGATCTTCGAGATGATCATTCCGGGGAATAACCGGCTGGTTCTGGCGGGCATGGACGGCTCGGCGCGGGGGTGAGAAGCGCAGCCGTGTAGAATGGACTTTCGGGAAGCCGATGCCGAAATTCGAACGACACATCTTTATATGTACGAACCAGCGGCCCGAAGGCCATCCGCGCGGGTGCTGCAGCCCATCGGGCGAGGGCGAACTTCATCGCCTGTTCAAGGTGAAACTGGCCCAGAGAGGAATCAAAGGCACGGTACGAGCGAACAAGTCGGGCTGTCTCGATCAGTGTGAGGTTGGCCCGACGGTCGTTGTGTATCCCGAAGCGGTTTGGTACGGGCATGTGAGGCCGGAGGATGTCGACGAGATTATCGAGTCGCACATTATCGGCGGCCGGCCCGTGGAGCGGCTGGTGATCCCCGATTCCCTGCTCAATAACACTCGTAAGAGCGAACGCCCCGAGTAACTGCCGCGTTGTACCAATCTGTTATTCTGCAAGAATACGATTCCTCAGCGAGAGACTCGTGTCTCGAAGTGAGCATCCATTTCGGGCCTGTTCACGCCTGAAAATGCCAGCGGCACTTCTTTTCATCCTGATTTAACAAATTACTAAAGTCTGAATACGCGCTGACGATGGGAGTCTCAGGAAGAATTCTACCCGAGCTGTGACGCTGATCACAGTAAAGGACTCGTTCCGACTATATAAAAGCAAAGCGCCAAACTCCGCACACCGTTGGAGCTGTACCACAGTGAACTGAGGGAGCCTCATGGAGCGCTGGAAGAGCATTCGTTGGCTAGCGATTGCCGCGTTCGGGTGTTTTAGCCTGTCGCACGTTTCCGCACAGGCACAAGGCCCGAAAGCAGCTACGGCAGCGGCGCCGGATTCGAAGGACTCGAGCCAAGCCCAGTACGTGGGTTCGGAAGTTTGCAAGACCTGCCACGAAGACATCTACAACAACTGGGAAAAGACTCCCCACTGGAAGACCACGCTGGACACGAAAGGTGGCCCGTCTCACCAGGGTTGCGAGGGTTGCCACGGTCCCGGATCGGAACACGTGGCGGGCGGCGGAGACGTGAGCAAGATTTTCGTCTTCAAGAACCGTTCCGCCAAAGAAATCGACGACCGCTGCCTCACCTGCCACGCGGGCGGCACCGAGCACATGAACGCGCTCAACTCGCTACACGCGAAGAGCGACGTAAGCTGCACGTCCTGCCACTCGCCGCACCATGCCGAGACGAAGGAGTTTTTGCTGGCGAAGCCTCAGCCCGAGCTTTGCTACGGATGCCATCTGACGCAGCGGGCGCAATTCGAGATGCCGTTCCACCACCGGGTAAACGAAGGCCTAGTGCAGTGCACCGACTGCCACAACCCGCACGGGACGGAGGGACCGAAGCAGGTGCGCCTGGCGTCGACGCAGGACGCGGTCTGCTTCAAGTGCCACGCGGAGAAGCAGGGCCCGTTCGTCTACGAGCATGCGCCGATCAAGACGGACGGGTGCCAGTCGTGCCACATGGTTCATGGCGGGCCGAACGCGCACATGCTGAAGCTGAGCAACGTGAACCTGCTCTGCCTGCAATGCCACACGGCGTCGAGTTTCAGCGGCGCGCCGCAGGCGCCTTCGTTCCACAACCAGGCGTCGTTCTTCCAATCGTGCACGCTTTGCCACGTGGCGATCCACGGATCGAACTTCAGCTCGACGTTCTTCAAATAGGGGCCGCCATGAAAAACAGATCGATGGCGGGTAAACACGATGGCACACGATCCGGATCAATCACCCACCACCCCTGGCACGCCTGGAGTTTGCGGGTAGCGGAGAAGAGGGCTATGGATCATCGCCGGACGATTCTCTTGGTCGGCTTGCTGGTGTTGCTTGGCGCTTTGCTTGGCGCGCCCGCCTCGCGCGCGCAGGACGGCTCGGCGGATGACAAAGGCGTGGATTCCGGGAACTACAACATCCAGCAGTCGGTGGAATTCGGCTACCGGGCGACGCAGATCAACGGAAACAAGGACACCTACGACACATTCGTGAACCTGGGAGACGGCGTGCGTTTGTTCGACTACACGCTTGATATCCGGTCGCTGAACCATGACGGGCTGTTCTTCGACAATCTGCATTTCAGCAACTTCGGCTATGGCGGCGACCCGAACGACGTCTCGCGGCTGCACATCGATAAAGACAAGTGGTACGAGTTCAACCTGGTGTTCCGCCGCGACAAGAATTTCTGGGACTACAACCTCTTCGCCAACCCGCTCAACCCTGCGGCGCTGAATCCCGTGGGGTCGTTCACGACGGGCTGCATCGTCAGCGGGCCGGCCACGGCGCACCCGGGACTCCCGGGATATTGCTCGAACCCGTCGATGCCGCAGAACAACTCGGCGCACGCTTTGGACCTGGTGCGGCGCATGCAGGACTACGACCTGAGGCTCTTTCCTCAATCCTGGCTGAGCTTCCGGCTGGGCTTTTCGCACGATCGCAACGAGGGCCCCGGCTTCTTCACGACAGACAGCGGAACGGTGCCGGACTTCCCCGAGATGTACAGCTACACGACGAACGCGTATCGCGCGGGCGTCGACGTCCGCGTTCTGCCGCGGACGACTCTTTCCTTCGATGAGTTCCTGACCTACTTCAAGCAAGACAACTCGGTCACGGCAAATCCAGTGGCCACGCCAAGTCAATTCCCCTATCAGCTTTCGAACGGCACGCCCGAGGATCCCGGGATTGTGTGGAGCACGCAGACGCCGGCAGAGGCACTGCCCTGCGCCACGCCGTTCTCGAGCACGGCGACGACGCCGTTCACGGTTACGCCGACCTGCAACGGCTTCCTGAGCTACAGCCAGGTCGGCCGTCCTCGCAACGACATGCCGACCGAACGGTTCCGATTCCAGTCGGACTACTTCACACGGTTCCACATGGAGGGATCGGCGGGCTACAGCACGTCAGACAATGAGATTCCCGACTTTGACGAGATCCTGAACGGCTGGACCAGCCGGACAGCGACCCGGGAGAGCACGACAGCCGGGCCGGCGCACGCCAAGCGAGTTTCGGTCGACGCGGACTGGACAGGGGTTTACGAGGTCAACGATAAGTTCCGGATCGAGGATTCGTTCCGGTACGACAACTGGCGCATTCCCGGCTTCTGGGCAACCTACGAGACGAACCTCTTCGGCGCTGCCGGGGCCACAGGGTCAGGCATGCTGCTTCCGTTTTCGTTATTCAACCAAAGCTCGGCGTCAACGGCAACTTTGTTCCACACGCTGTGCCCCGCAGCTCCGTATAACCAGGCGGGGTGCCCGCTGCACACGACGAGCTCCGGGGCGGACGTCACCAACGAACTGTCCTACCAGTTCCTGGGACAAAATCTGAAGACGAACACGTTCGAGTTGCTGTACGACTTCACGAGGCGGCTGGACGGCCGGATCGGATATGAGTACACCAGCCGCACGATCGCGCAGGAAAGCGACGTATTCGATACGGGAGAGACCTATTTCCCTGGCGGCGCAGGGGCGACGGCAACGACGGACTACTTTGCTGCGCGCGGCGATTGCGCCTTCCCCGCGGCCCCCGCTCCGCACGTGTTGCCGGCCGGCTGCACGCTGAACGCGGACGGCTCGATCACGGAAGGTTCGCCGACGAATCTTGTCCCGGAAGCGGGCAACGACGCCGCCCGTCAGCTCACAAACATCAACGAGCACTTACTGATCGCGGGACTGGACTACCGCCCTATCGATTCCCTGAAGATCTCGAGCGACTTTCAGTTCGGGTACAACGATGCGGCATTCACGCGCATCGATCCGCGGCAGGTGCAGGGCTACAAAGTGCATGTGAACTACACGCCCAAGCCGTGGGTGGCGCTCGAGGGCGCCGTGGAAATCCACGAGAACCGCGACAACGTCGAGTTCGTCAATAACCTGGAGCATGACCGCACGTACAGCTTCACCACGATGCTCATGCCCAATCCGAAGGTGACGATCGATTTCGGCTACAGCTATTGGGATGTATACACGCAGGAAAACATCTGCTTCAACTATTCGATCAGTTACACGAATCCTCCGCCGGCAACGGGGTCAACCGTGTTTGGGACTTCTCCTCCGGGAGTAGCAACGGCGCCGTGTCCGATTCCGGGCGCGGGCCTGGGCGCCACCGGACTCGGCGCGCTCTCGACCTATTCGAGCCTCGACCACTTCGTGCACGGCGGTGTGATGTGGAAGCCGACAAAGCGGGTGACGACTTCCATCGGATACGCGGGGAGCTTCGTTCGCGGCGGAACGATCTTCATCAATCCCCTGCAGCCATCCGGAACGACTGACTACAACTATCAGTCGCCGTACGGCTCGGTCATGATCGACGTCTACAAAGGCTTCAGCTATCGAATGACCTGGAACTATTACGGATTCAACCAGAAGGGCAACACGAGTCCGTTTGGGCTGGGCGCGATCGCCTTGCAGGATTTCAACGGAAGCACGGCTACGTTCGCCTTCCGATACGCCTTCTAACGAAGCTGACGCAGGGATCGGCGGCGTTTGTCGATCCCGAGGAGGACGCATGAACGCTTCAAAGGCCCGAAAGCTGATGTTGGCGCTGGCCGCTTCCCTGCTGCTGGCGACGCTTCCGGCAGCGGCGCAGAATGACGGCGCATCTGCCTATAAGTCGAAATGCGCCGGCTGTCACGCGGCAGACGGCAGCGGGAACAGTCCCGCGGGCAAAGCGATGCACCTGCGTGATCTGGGCTCGGCCGACGTGCAGAAACAATCAGACGCCGATCTCAACACGATTGTCGCCAACGGGAAAGGCACGATGCCAGGCTACAAAGGCAAGCTCACCGACGACCAGATCAAGCAGGTCGTCGCCTTTGTGCGCACGTTTGCCAAGAAGGGCTGACCAGCCTTCCGCAAGGCGCGAAATGAACGCCTGGCGTGATAAAAACTGCTTTCTTGTCTCGACTAGGCCGCGGGCACGGACTACATTCGATCCGTTCCGCACGCATTCTTGAGGAGGAAACATCACCATGAGTTGTTCTTGGGAACAGATTCGCCGGAGAGCGCTACCTCTCGCTATTTGCGCTCTTTCGCTTTCGGCAACACCTTTGTGGGCGCAGAACGACGGAGCCTCTCTCTTCAAGTCGAAGTGCGCCGCCTGCCACAGCGCCGACGGCAGCGCCAGCGGCCCGGCGGGCAAGGCTATGCACATCCGCGATCTCGGCTCGGCCGACGTGCAGAAACAGACGGACGCGGATCTCACCGGGATTATCGTGAACGGCAAGGGCAGCATGCCGTCGTATAAAGGCAAGCTGACGGACGATCAGGTCAAGCAGGTCGTGTCGTTCATACGCGGGCTTGCCAAGAAGTAAGACTCTCGACGATCGGGACCGCGGAACGCGCGGCCCCCAAAATCTTTCGTTTCGCGACCAGGAGGCGCCATGTCCGGGCTTGCGCCGGTTTTAATACCTCTGATTATTCTTTCCGTGGTGCTGGCGATCTTTTTCTTCCTTCGTCCCAACGTAACGGCGGGCGTAACGGGCAAGATTCTGGCGTTCGTTGCTTTCTTCATGCTGCCGGTGATGTGCGTGGTGGCGGGAATGACCGAGCACATGCAGCGCGCCGAGCAGACGCAGTTTTGCATTTCCTGCCATTCGATGGAGCCGTACGGACGGAGCTTGTACGTCGACGACCCCGGCCACGTCCCGGCGCAGCATTTTCAGAATCACCGCGTGCCGGCGGATGAAGCTTGCTACGCTTGCCACGCCGATTACACGATCTACGGACCGCTAAAGGACAAGCTGCGCGGCGTAACGCGGATCTACATGCAGTACATCAGCACCCCGCCGAAGGAGATCACCATCCCCGGCGGCTACAACAACAACCAGTGCCTGCACTGCCACAACGGCGCGCGCAGTTTCGAAAGCAATCCGGTTCATCAGGCGATCATGGACTCGCTCAAGTCGAATCAGATGTCGTGCATCACCAGCGGCTGCCACGACACGATTCACGACGTGAATTCGCTCGATCATTTGAAATTCTGGAGGCCCGGACAATGAAACTCAGCGAGATCGGGATGCAACGGCTGCTGCGCATATCGAGCGCCCTGATTGTCCTTGGACTGCTCCTCGAGATCATCAGCCTGCTGTGGTTTCACCCGCTGGCGTTCGCGCTGTTTGCGTTCGTGGCTACGGGACTGATCGCGCTCGGCGTTGTCGTTTACCTCGCGTCTTTGGTCTTCGCCGTCGCTCCACCGGCAGGAAAATAGAAGGCGCGCACACAGCCACTCTCGAAAACCTGGAAAACAAGCGTCATTGCCCGGCTCGCGGAGCCGCCCGCCCCGAATTGACAAAGTTTCAGTTTAGATATAGTCTAACTTGCGCATGAACGCGGAAGAGATCAAGCAGTCTTTCGAGGACATCGGGCTGCGCTGCACGCCGCAGCGCTACGCCGTGATGGCGTTCCTGATGGACTGCCACAGGCATCCTACAGCGGCGGAGATCTTCGAAGCCGTGAATCAGCTCGATCCACGCTCTTCAAGGGCTACCACTTACAACAATTTGCGGGACCTGGTGCAGGCGGGCCTGGTGCGCGAAGTGGCCGTCGAAGGCCGCGCCGCCCGATTCGACGCCAAAGGGATGCGGCATCACCACTTCATCTGCGATCGGTGCGGCAACGTCGAGGACGTGAAGTGGTACAGCGTGCCGAAGCCTGCTTCGAGTTCGCTAGGCAAGCGGATTCTTCGCGAATGCGAATTGATTTTCCGGGGCCTGTGCACCAGGTGCGCCCCGCGCCGCGCGTCTCGTTAGGGGGCGCGAGTGGATGGCGCGCGAGTTCCTGACGACGCCGGCTTCCCTGCTGCAGGCAGACTAAGAGCTTCTGTTTTCTGGACCAAAACTTCGACCAATCGAAAGGAAGGAACAAACCGTGTCGACCGAAGCGAAGTGCCCCTTCTCGGGCGCAGCCCCCGTTCCGCCCCGCTCGAATCGTGAGTGGTGGCCGAACCAACTGGATCTGAGCGTTCTCCATCAGCACTCCGAACTCTCCAACCCATTGGGCGATGATTTCGACTACGCCAAGGAATTCAAGACTCTCGATCTCAACGCCGTCGTGAAGGACCTGCATGCGTTGATGACCGATTCGCAGGAGTGGTGGCCGGCCGACTTCGGCCACTACGGCGGGCTTTTCATCCGCATGGCATGGCACAGCGCGGGAACGTACCGCATCGGCGACGGCCGCGGCGGCGCGGGAGCCGGCCAGCAGCGATTCGCTCCGCTCAACAGCTGGCCCGACAACGTCAATCTCGACAAGGCGCGGCGGCTTCTGTGGCCGATCAAGCAAAAATACGGACAGAAGATCTCCTGGGCCGACCTGATGATTCTTGCGGGCAATGTCGCTCTTGAGTCGATGGGCTTCAAGACGTTCGGCTTCGGCGGCGGACGCGTGGATACGTGGGAGCCCGAGCAGGACATTTACTGGGGTCCCGAGGGCAAGTGGCTCGCCGATGAGCGCTACAGCGGCGAGCGCGATCTTCAGAACCCACTGGCGGCCGTGCAAATGGGCCTCATTTATGTGAATCCGGAAGGGCCCAACGGCAAGCCGGATCCAATCGCAGCGGCGCGGGACATTCGCGAGACGTTTCTCCGCATGGCGATGAACGACGAGGAAACGGTGGCCCTGATTGCCGGCGGCCACACCTTCGGCAAAACGCACGGCGCGGGCGATGCGGCTCTGGTGGGTCCGGAGCCCGAAGCAGCCACGCTCGAAGAGCAAGGGCTGGGCTGGAAGAGCAAATTCGGCACGGGCAAGGGCGGCGACGCGATCGGCAGCGGACTGGAAGTGATCTGGACGACCACACCGACGAAGTGGAGCAACAACTTCTTCGACAACCTGTTCAAGTACGAATGGGAACTGACGAAGAGCCCAGCCGGCGCGCATCAGTGGCGGCCCAAGAACGGCGCCGGCAATGGCGCGATGCCCGACGCTCATGACGCTTCGAAGCGTCACGCGCCTTCGATGCTGACGACGGACCTTTCGCTGCGGCTCGATCCCGCGTACGAAAAAATTTCGCGGCGCTTCCACGAGCATCCCGATCAGTTCGCGGACGCCTTCGCGCGGGCGTGGTTCAAGCTGACGCACCGCGACATGGGACCGATCGTGCGCTATCTCGGCCCGCTCGTTCCGAAAGAAGCGCTGCCGTGGCAGGATCCGCTTCCCGCCGTCAATCATTCGCTGATTGACGAGAAGGACGCGGCGGCTCTGAAGGCAAAAATCCTCGCTTCGGGGCTTTCGATCTCGCAGCTGGTTTCGACGGCATGGGCCTCGGCGTCGACGTTCCGCGGCTCCGACAAGCGCGGCGGAGCAAACGGCGCGCGCGTCCGACTCGCGCCGCAGAAAGACTGGAAGGTCAACGAGCCGGCCGAGCTTTCGAAGGTGCTGCAGAAGCTCGAGGAAATCCAAAAGGAGTTCAACGCCGCGCAGACCAACGGCAACAAGGGCAAGAAGGTGTCTCTGGCCGACTTGATCGTGCTCGGCGGAGATGCGGCGATCGAGAAAGCAGCCAAGGCCGCGGGGATCGAGGTGAAGATTCCCTTTGCGCCCGGGCGCGTGGACGCGTCCCAGGAGCAAACCGACGTCGAATCTTTCGAGCCGCTCGAGCCGAAGGCGGACGGCTTCCGCAATTTCCTGCACCCGGCCCTCAACGGCTACCGGCGGCTCGCGCCGGAAGAGATGCTGGTCGACCGGGCGCAGCTGTTGAAGCTGACCGCACCTGAGATGACGGCGCTCGTCGGCGGGCTGCGGGTCCTGGGGGCGAATCACGGGAAGTCCACGCACGGCGTCTTCACCAAACGGCCGGAGACGCTGACGAACGACTTCTTCGTCAACTTGCTCGACATGGGGACGCAGTGGCAGCCAATTGCCGGCTCCGAGGGAGTTTACGAGGGGCGCGACCGGAAGACGAACCAGGTCAAGTGGACCGGGACGCGGGTCGACCTGATCTTCGGGTCGCACTCCCAGTTGCGGGCCCTCGCGGAGGTTTACGCGTGCGGCGACTCCAAGGAGAAGTTCGTGAAGGACTTCGCGGCGGCGTGGAGCAAGGTGATGAACCACGATCGCTTCGATTTGGCCTGAACCGGTTACATGAAGCGCCCCGGTTTGTGAGGGGGGCGGAAGTTCGAGGAAGAGCGCCGATGTCTGGCGCTCTTCCCGTTTTCGGACGCAATGCCCGTTTTAAGATGTGTCCAATTGACCGCGGATTTCGACTTCGTGACTGCGGACAAAAGTCCCAAGTAAGTGCAAGTTGTACAAACCCCAATCCTCTCTAGACTTGCATGGAGGCGCGGTGGAGTGGCAGCGAAGATGCAGGTGGTCATACACTCGAGCGGCAAACGGGAGGCTGGCGCCCGAAAAAACTTCTACAGGGGAACGGGCGAAGCAACGATAGAACGAATATATAGAAACTGACACTTGAGCCTTGCTCGGAGCGTCAAATTATTCGGAGTGAACCAACTTCGGGAGGATTCGTAGCATCCCACCGAATCAGCGCCGGTCGCGCGTGCAGGGATTCGCAGTGTCGACCGAAGGCTGCGCCATAGCCATCGACCCAGCTTACAGATAACCGCATCGTCACTATTAGACATGAGATAAGATTCTCACGGAGCCAAGGCTTTGGAAGGCAAGATATCCGTTTTAATCCTTTCGGGAAACCGCATTCTCAGGGAATCGATCGCGCATATCCTCACGAACAAGCGGGAGTTCCAGGTGTTCGATGCGGAGCCGCCGGGATCATCTTTTTCTCCAAACGACTATCATGTCGCGCCGGACGTTTGGGTGTCCGACTCCCTACAGTGCCTTGTGGATGCGTCGCAACACCCTTTCGAGCGCCGGGACGGGCAGCGCGCAGGATGTGTCCTCGTGGCCATGCAGGACGACACTAAGCACTTCCTGAAGGCAGTTAGCTACGGCGCGCTGGGTTACGTGCTGCAGGAGGCGTCGGCCGTCGACGTAGTCGCGGCGATACGGGGCGTGGCGCACGGCGAGGCGATGTGTCCCGCGAGGCTCGCGCGCGTGCTTTTCGATTACGTTGCGTCACATCGGAACACCGCTCACGCCGGACGGGTGCGGAAGCAATTCCAGCTCACGCGCCGCGAGCAGCAACTCATCCCGCTGGTTGGCCGGGGACTCACGAACAAGGAAATCGCGGCGGAACTGAGCGTTTCGGAACAGACTGTCAAGAGTCACATCCATCGAATCCTTCGAAAGATCGGAGTCGAGGACCGTTTTGAAATCAACGCCGCCTTCCAATCCGACCAGATGGGGCCCTAACACTCCGGAGTTCGCTGTATTCTAATTTATGAAACAGTGTATCTGCACTTTAGTAGATTGAAACCGTTCTAAACCTCTCCTACCTCCTTTCTTCACCCCTAGCTGTATCGCTCGCCTGCATCCGAATTGGGCCTGTTGCACTTGCGCCGACATTCCCATACTGGCGCGGATGTGCAAACGCTGATTGGGAGTGCATCAATGAGTCCGATTCGAGTGCTCGTAGCAAATCAGCCGCGCCTCATGCGCGAGCTCCTCATGGCTACCATTGGAGATCAGCCCGACATTGAAATTGTCGGCGAGGTGGAGGACGAATCGGAAATCTCAGCAGCAGTTGAAAGAAGTCACCCGGATTTTCTGATTATCGCGCTGGGGCGGCAGCAGCGACTGCCCGCGCTGTGCGAGCCCATCCTGCAAAAGTATCCGCAGATCAAAGTCCTCGCGGTGCCCCCGGCGCGCACGAACTTCGTGATGTTTTATTGGACCTCGGCGACGGTGCAATCGAATCGCATCGAGGCGTCGGAAGAAGGAATTCTGGGCGCCTTGCGCGGCAAAGCACGACCGGCAGCGAGGGTGCAATGAAGGTGAAGGGATCGACTGGGGCGCGCGCCGCCCGCGACAGAGTCGCACGGATTCTGCGTCCAGCGGCAATCGCGGCGGCGCTAGCCACGGCCATTTTTTCCGTCGCAGCGGCGCACGCGCAGAATCAACAGACAAATGCCGCTCCGTCAACCGAACTGGGCCGCGCAAATCTGGCGCACGTCGCCGCATCGGCGCAGCAGCTCAAGGCGATCCTCGTCGGCGACCCCGGCTTGATGGTGGAGCTGAAGCGCTGGGTGGCGAAGGACGCAACGGATCACGGCCAGATCATCGGCGAATCCGACCTTTCGGACGACGCGATCTTCGACCGCCTGACGGTCGATATCGAGTTCCGTTCGGTCGCCACGCAGCTCGTGCAAAGGTACGGATATCTCACTCCGAAGGTAAATCCGGATTCGGCGATGGGCCAGGAGCAGGCGCTCTTCCTGCAGGAAGAGGCGAAATGGATGGCGGAGGAAGACGAGGAGGAGCGGTCCGCGCAGCGGCAGATCGAGGCGCAGGAAATCCAAAAGGCACGTGCGTGTTCCGCCGGCATCAACTCCGACTGCAACAACCAGCAGCCGGCTGCTTCGCCGGTGCAGGGAAATGCACCGGCACCATCGGCCGGTCCCGCGCCCGTAAACATTCCTGAGTTGATGCCCAACGCGCCCGTCTCACCCGGGCCGAATCAAACCCCGGCGATGCCGAGCTTCCCATCGGGAAATGGCAACGGCAATCAGCTTCAGCAGGCGCAGCTGATGCAAACGAGCGAGGAAGGGAGACCGGGTTCGGGATCCTTCGGCTTCGATCTGGGCGTGGGCAATTCTCAGGGATCTCAGCAGGGTTCAGACATTTTCGGCGGCATGTCGCCGTACGGATCTTCGTCCCTGGCAGACGGCGGCTCGCAAGGCGCTGGGCAGGCGAACAATCCAAGCGACAATTTTTTCCAGTCGGCAGGCTCGGGTTTTTCGATGGGTGGCGGAGCCGGCCAGCAGGGCGGCACAGGTTTTCCGCTGTTCGGCGACTCCCTGCTTGGAGAAGGCACGGAACTGGGCGAGCCTGCAATGCCCAGCGGACTTGAGTCGATGTCGCCGGCCCATCCGGCGGGCACGCCGGTCGTACCCTACCAGTCGCTCAGCCGGCCGATGCAGCCGCAGGCAGCGATGCAGCCTGTGATGATGCGCGTTCCCGACCCGTACCGGGATATTCCCTCGCTGTACGACATGTACCTCCAGGCTTCGCCGCGGCCGGCCACGCCGACGAGATTCGGCCTCGATGTTTTCGAAAACGGCACGCGCGATCCGGAACTGATTCCGATGGATCTTCCCGCCGGACCGGACTACGTCGTCGGCCCGGGGGACGGGCTTTCGGTCGATTTGTGGGGAGGCGTCTCGCAACGCTTTTATCGCACGGTCGATCGCGAAGGGCGGATTACGCTGCCCGAAGTCGGCCCGATGCTGGTGAGCGGCAAGAGCCTGGCGGACGTGCAGCAGGACGTGCAGAAGGTTCTGCGCACGCAGTTCCGCGAGGTCTCCGCGGACGTCACTCTGGCGCGGTTGCGGACGATTCGCGTGTATGAAGTTGGCGACGTCACGCGGCCGGGAGCGTACGACATCAGCTCGCTCTCGACGCCGTTGAACGCGCTTTTCGCGGCCGGCGGACCGACTCCGCAGGGTTCGCTGCGCATCGTCAAGCACTACCGCGGCGATCAGCTAGTGCAAACCGTCGATCTCTACGACTTGCTGCTGCGCGGCGTGAAGACGGGTATCGCTCCGCTGCAAAACGGCGACACGGTGATGATTCCGCCGGTCGGGCCGCAGGTTTCGATCGAAGGAATGGTGCGGCGCCCCGCAATCTACGAGATCAAGGACGAAAAGACGCTCGCCAGCGTGATCGCACTAGCGGGAGGGCTGCTGCCCGCGGCGACGCTTCGGCACATCGAAGTGCAGCGCCTGGTGGCGCACCAAAAGCAGACCATGCTGAGCGTCGACGTGCCGGAGACGGACGACGACGCAGCCGTGACGCAAAAACTCGAGTCGTTCCAGATCCAGGACGGGGACCGCATCCGGATCTTCCCGGTTGCGCCTTACAACCAGGACGCCGTCTATCTCGAAGGGCACGTGCTGCGGCCCGGGCGATATTCCTATCACGCTGGGATGCGAGTCACGGACATTCTCTCGTCCTACAAGGACGTGCTGCCTGAACCTTCGGCGAGCTACGCCGAAATCATTCGGCTGAACGCGCCCGATTTTCATCCGAGCGTCGAGAGCTTCGATCTGGCGGACGCGCTCGCCAACCCGTCGACGGCGCCTGTATTGCATCCCCTCGACACGGTGCGAATCTACAGCCGCTTCGATTTCGAGAATCCGCCCATCGTGTCCGTGTTGGGAGACGTGCGCGCCCCGGGCACCTACGAGACTTCCGGCGAAATTCACCTGAGCGATGCGGTGCACCTGGCAAAGGGCCTCGCCCCCGACGCGCAGACGGGAGATGCGCAGGTATTTCGCTCGCTGCCGGACGGCCAGATGCGCATTCTCAGCGTAAATCTTGGCGAGGCGCTGGCGGGCGTTCCCGCGGCAAATATTGTTCTGGAGCCGCGCGATCGCGTGCTGATCCATCGCAGCCCCGAGGCGATCCAGCCCGCGTCTGTTTTTGTCGAAGGCGAAGTCGGGCGGCCGGGGCGCTATCCGCTGACCGCGAACATGACGGTCGCGGACTTGATTCGCGCAGGCGGCGGGCTGAAACCGAGCGCGGACACGCAAACCGCGGACCTCACCACCTACGCATGGAACGGCGGCACGAGACTAGAGGGGCAGGAGCAGCCCGTCCAGATCGTGGCGGCGATGAAAGGCGACGCCGATGCGAACG
Organism: Vulcanimicrobiaceae bacterium; assembly: GCA_035504455.1. Classification (GTDB taxonomy): domain Bacteria; phylum Acidobacteriota; class Terriglobia; order Acidiferrales; family UBA7541; genus Palsa-295. Next base: position 17,106 of record DATJRU010000202.1, on the reverse strand, counting down.
TGCCGCTGCACAACGGCGATGTGGTCACGATCCGGCAGATGTCCGGCTGGGGCGAACTCGGGGCCTCGATCAGCGTGAGAGGCGAGGTGAAGCATCCCGGCACGTATGGCATCCGGCCCGGAGAGCGCCTCAGCTCCATCATCGAGCGCGCTGGGGGATTCCAGCCTGACGCCTATCCTTATGGAGCGCTGCTGCAAAGAGCGAAGGTTCGCCAGCTCGAAGCGGACCAGCAGGACCAGCTGATCCTGCGCGTGAAGGACGCCGAAACCGGGCTCGAACAGATGCCGGACACGACGCCGCAGCAGAAGCAGTCCAAAGAAGCGGTGCTGGCGCAATATCACACGACGCTCACCCAGCTCGGCGCGAACGAGCCGCTCGGACGAGTGACCATTCAGATTTCCTCGGACGTCAAGCGCTGGCGGAACACTCCCGCGGACATTCAGGTGGAAGCGGGAGACATTCTCACGATTCCCACGAGGCCGAGCTACGTAATGGTGACCGGCGAAGTGTTCAATCCGACGGCGATTTCGTATCGCCCCGGCAGAAGCGCGAAGTGGTACCTGGGACAAGCGGGCGGCCCGACGACGGTGGCCAACAAGAAAGCAATCTTCGTGATTCGCGCGGATGGTTCGGTCGCCGGCGGCAAGGACGGTCTGTGGAGCGGCGACTCGCTGGACGCGGCGCTGCGGCCGGGAGACACCGTGGTTGTGCCGGAGAAGGCGCTGGGCGGCGGGCCGCAGTGGCAGTCGATCTTCACGACGGCTTCCATGGCATCGTCGATCGTCAGCACCGCGGTCATTGCGGCGCGTTACTAGCAGATGAGGGCGGCGAGGCGAGCGCAACGTCGGCCCGGATTGAGCTGTTGCATATTCGTGATCCTGGAGGGACTGAGCCTGATGGCAACTCTGCCATGCCACGCGGCGCCGCAGCAGAAAGAGGATGCCCTCGCGCAGCCGGCTGCCGGAGATCGTTCGGGCGAAGCGCCGTTTTCGACCTCGCTTGGCCCGAAGGCAAGCGATTCGAAAGCGGACGATCCGGAGAACTCCGAAGTGGACAACAACGCTCTCGGAATGAACTTCGTGAAGCACCTGGTGGACGACCAGGAGGACATCTGGACGAGCCCTTTCCATGTGCGGTGGGGCGACGCCACGTGGCTGCTCCCATTAGGTGAAGCGGCTACCGGTTTTATCGAAACGGATGAAGCGTCGGCTCGCGCGCTCTCGAACAATCCGAAGACGCTCAACCATTATCGCAGCCTGTCGGATTACGGCCTGGCCGCCTACGCGGGCGCGGCGGGCGGGATGTACGTCCTCGGAAAAATCACGCACGACGATCACAAACGAGAAACGGGAGTGCTCGCCTCCGAAGCGATGATCGACAGTTTCGCGGTCAACAACGTACTCAACTACGCGTTTGGGCGGGAGCGGCCCTACCAGGATCAGGGCCAGGGGCAGTTCTTTCAGGGCGGGAGTTCGTTCCCTTCCGACCACTCGATGCTGGCGTGGTCCGCGGCCAGCGTCATCGCGCACGAATATCCGGGAACGCTGACGGAAATGCTGGCGTATGGCGGAGCCGCGGCGGTCAGCGCCTCGCGCGTGATGGGCAAAGAGCACTTTTCGTCGGATGTGCTGGTGGGCAGCGCGCTCGGCTGGCTGATCGGCTACGAAGTGTACCGCAAGCACCACGACCCTGAGCTTGGCGGCAGCGGCTGGTCGGATCTTTCCGGCGGCATCGATGCGGAGCGAAATCGCGACCGCCACGACATGGGCTCGCCGTTTGTCCCGCTGGATAGCTGGATCTATCCCGCGCTCGACAGGCTTGCCGCCCTTGGATACATCAGGAGCTCGATCGAGGGACTCAAGCCGTGGACGCGAATGGAATGCGCGCGGCTTACGGAAGAAGCGCGCGAAGCCTTGGACGAACGCAGCACGGCGAATGGTGAGGCCGCCGGGATGGTCGCCCGGCTCGAGGACGAGCTCGCGTACGAAATGAATCTACTGAGCGGCGGGAGAAACATGACCGCCAACATCGAGTCCATCTACGCGCGGACCGTATCGATCAGCGGGCCCGACCTGAACGACAGCTATCACTTCGGGCAGACCATCTCCTACGATTTCGGCAGGCCCTTCGAGCGCGGCACAAACTTCCAGGATGGCGGTTCGGTGAGCGCGGCAGCCGGGCCGATCACGATTTACGTCCGCGCCGAATATCAGCATTCGCCCCTGGCGCCCGCGCTTCCGACCGCGGCACGCGACTTCATCGGAAGCGTGGACTCCGATCCCGTTCCCTCGGACGCACCGTACGCCGCAATCAACCGGCCGGAATTGCTCGATGCCTACGTTGCCTGGGACTGGCACAACATGGAAGTGTCGGTTGGCCGGCAAAGCATGTCGTGGGGCCCGGGCATCGGCGGCTCGCTGATGTGGAGCGACAACATCGAGCCGGTGGGCATGGTGCGGCTGGTCAACCCCGAGCCTTTTAAGCTGCCCGGATTCCTGCGATTCCTCGGGCCCGCGAGAACGGATCAATTCTTCGGGCGCCTGGGCGGCCACTACGTCGTGCATCAGCCGTTCATTTACGGGCAGAAAATCAACTTCAAGCCGATTCCCGATCTCGAGCTGGGATTTTCGCGCACGACGATCATCGGGGGGAGAGGTCCTGACGCTGCTCCGCTCACGCCCGGCAACTTCTTCGACAGCTTGTTCGGGATCGCTTCGGTAAACCATTCGGTTCCCGGCGGCAGCAGCTCCAGCATGGACTGGACATTTCACGTTCCCTACATCCGCGACTACCTCGACTTTTACGGCGAACTCTACGCGCGCGACAACCTGCAGCCGCTGCAGAATCCGACGTGGATGGCGTTCCGCCCGGGAATTTATATTACGCACTTCCCCAAACTCTCGAAGCTCGACCTTCACCTGGAAGCCGCCTCAACCGAATCGCCCAGCAGAGATGGAGACCAGGGTCATCTCAACTATTACGATTTCGAGTATCGCGAAGGATGGACGAACGAGGGGGACCTGATCGGCAACGTGGTCGGCCGCATGGGCCAAACCTATCAGGCCTGGCTAACGTATTGGATTTCGCCTCGAAACAATCTGCAGATCACTTACAAGAACAGCCGCATCGATGCCGCATTCGTTCCGGGCGGCGGCGCGTGGCAGGACTACGGCGTCGAGGACGAGTTTCATCTGCGCTCCGGCTTCTACGTGAAGAGCCAGGTGCAGTACGAAAACATTTCCCACTTTCCGATTCTGTTTAGCGGCCGGCAGTCGAACGTCGCCGCCATTCTCGAATTGGGTTTCATGCCTCGGAAAAAGGCCGGCGCAGCACGATCCGACGAACTCGGAGGAGGCCGTTGAGGCAATCCGTCAAGAATCCGGTCACCTTCGAGCGGCCCGCTCTGCCTGAAGCCGTCGTCGAAACGGCGCCCGAGCGCTCGTTCGATTGGGAGCGCTTTTTCTCCAGGCTGCGGCTGCTTTGGAGCGAGCGGCGAACCGTTCTCCGGTTTTGCCTCGCGGGACTCGTCCTGACCACAGCGGTGGCCTTCCTGATTCCCGCCCGCTACGACTCGGAAGTGCAGCTGATGCCGCCCGACTCGAGTTCCGGCGGCGTGATGGCGCTGCTTGCGGGGCTCGGCGGAGGCGGCGAAAGCGGCGGCAGCGGAGGAGGGGGCGGGCTTGGAGGCGGCCTGGCCGGCCTCGCCAGCGACCTGCTGGGCATGAAGAATACGGGCGCGCTCTTCATGGGAGTGATGCAGAGCCGCACCGTGCAGGACCGCATCATCGACGAGTTGAATTTGAGGCATGTCTACGGCGTCCGGCTCGAATCGCAGGCGGAAAAGAAGCTGGCCGACCGCACGGAAATGAGCGAGGACCGCAAGAGCGGAATCCTTTCGGTCACGGTCAGCGACCACAATCCGAAGCGCGCCGCGGAAATTGCCGGAGGCTACGTCACCGCGCTCAATTACCTGATGGCCAACCTGAACACGTCTTCGGCGCACCGCGAACGCATGTTTCTGGAAGGCCGGCTGGGCGGCGTTTCGAAGGATCTCGAGGCGGCGGAGCAGGATCTCAGCCAGTTTTCCAGCAAGAACACGACGATCGACGTTACGGCGCAGGCCCGCGCCATGCTGGAATCCTCCGCGATGCTCCAGGGACAGCTCGTTGCAGCAGAGTCCGAACTCGAAGGCTTGCGCCAGATTTTCACCGAAAACAACGTGCGGGTGCGCACCACCGAAGCTCGCATCGCCGAACTCCGCCAGCAGATTCAGAAAATGGCGGGGCAGCCCGGCGCGCCCTCCAACAGCGACGCGGCAAACGGGAATGGGCCGTACCCTTCGGTCCGCCAGCTGCCGGTTCTGGGCGTCGGCTACGCCGACCATCTGCGGCGCGTGAAAGTGGACGAAGCGATTTTCGAAACGCTCACCAAGGAATACGAACTCGCGAAGGTGGAAGAGGCCAAGGAGATTCCGACGGTAAAGGTTCTCGACGCGCCGAACGTTCCAGAGCGCAAGTCGTTTCCTCCGCGGCTGGCGATCATCGGGCTTGGCACGACGTTCATCATGATTCTCGGCGTCGCCTGGGTGATGACTTCGGCGTCCTGGCATGCCGTGGACCCGCGCGACCCGCGGAAGATGTTCGCGAACGAAGTGATGCACAGGCTGAGCGAGCGCTATCCGTGGATGTCGTCGAACGGCTTTGCGGAGCATCGCCCGGCCGGCCCGCACACCAACGGATCGCACGACGATTGATTCGATCCGTCGCGCGGCAGTCGCGAAGTAGCCGTATGTAATTGATGCCGCAAAAGATAAGTCGCCTTTCGGGATGTAGGCGACGGGGCGAAGCTGTATTCGGCGGTCCGCCGAGCAACAAAACCCATTCCAATGACAGCAATCTCCGGTGTCGAATTCGACTCGGTTGCAAGCGTGAGTGAACCGCAGTGGTATGCGGTGTACACTTCCGCGCGCCACGAAAAGAAGATCTCCGAGCAATTCGGCCAGCGATCGATCGAGCAGTTTCTGCCGCTTTACGAAACCGTGCGACGGCGAAAGGACCGCCGTGTGCGGCTGCAGCTGCCGCTTTTCCCCAGCTACGTCTTCGTGCGGATCGCGTTGCTCGACCAGTTGCAGGTGCTCAAGATTCCCGGCGTGGTGCGGCTCGTCAGCTTCAATGGGAAGCCGATTCCCCTCCCCGAGACGGAGATTTTGGCTCTTCAGCGCGGGCTCGAATCGGGCCTGCGCGCCGAGCCATATCCCTACGTCGCGCCCGGCCGGCGCGTGCGCATCAAGGCCGGGCCGCTGTGCGGCTTGATGGGCAAGCTGGTGCGGCGGAAAGAGAACTACCGCATCGTGATCTCGGTCGAGTCCATCAGCCGCTCGATCCTCTGCGAAGTCTCGCTGGAAGATGTCGAAGTGATGGGGCCTTCGCGAGGCTCCGCTGCTCGCGAGAGCGGCACAAGCGTGCCCGTTGCCCTGGGAGGCGTGGTTGTCTGAAGGCTTTCCATCGACGCATGGCTCGCTCGCGGAGCCTCCTTCGCTGGGGGAAGCAGTTTCGTGGACGCTCTGGCTCACGCTTTTCCTGATCGTCGTGCCGGCAGCTCTGTTTTTTCTTCCAGGCCTCGTGGTGCTGTCCGCGGTCGTGGTTCTGTGCTCCTTTTGGGCGATGCATCGCCTCGTAGGCCTGTTCAACCTGCGGCAAATCACGGCTCCGGCGTTTTTCTACTATCTCTACTTCGCGGTCATCCTCGTGCCGGGCTTCTTCCTGTTCGCCGACGAAGTTACTCCCTCGCGGTGGCGCTTCCTGTTCGGCATCGAGAGCGTGTTGCTCAGCGTGCCGGCCGGGATTGCGATCGCGAACGTCCTTCTGAGATTCGGCAAGCGGAGCATCGCACGATATTTTCGCCGCCCGGTCGAGCCGGAATTGCCGGGACCTTCCGATACGAGGCTGTTCGTTCTGTTCTTTGCTTTGTCGCTTGCGTTCATGGCCATCAACATCTGGGAGACGCCGGCAATTCCTTTGTTCTATCTCCTGCGCAATCCCGGAGAAACAATTGTGGCGGCCATGCTGCGCGAGGACGCATTCAAACTGCTGCATTCTCACCTGACCTACGTGTACGCCGTCGTTCGCGGGATCGTCTTCCCGTTCCTCATTCTCGTCGCCTACGGACGCAACCGCCTGGACCCTGCGCGCCGCTGGCGATGGCTGTTCTGGGCGACGCTGGCGGCCGGACTTTTCTACGCCGCGCTCACCATCGAGAAATCTCCGGTGGCGGCTGTCTTCGGACTCTTGATCCTTTTCTACTATCTCCTGCGGGGAGGCCGCGTAGGCCGGTGGGCGTCGATCGGGGCGCCTGTGCTGTTTTTGTGCTTTCCGCTGGCCGTCATTCTTCTCGCGTATCACGGATCGGAAGGCGGCACGCTCGAGGGCGCCTTTCAGGCCATCGGCGTGCGGCTTTTCTACAGCCCCGCGCAAATCGTTTACGCGTACTTCGAAGTCTTTCCGGCCGTGATTCCCTTCCAGCACGGCGCAAGCGTCGCCAAGATTGCGACGCTCTTCGGCTGGAAGGTCGTGGACATCCCGAACGCGGTCGGGATGTATATGAAGACGGGCGGCGACCTCGACACGATCAGCTCCAATTCGTGCTTCATCGGCAACATGAACGCGGACTTCGGCCTTCCCGGTGTGGTGATCGGCGGAATCTTGGCGGGCTTCGTGATGCAGGGCGTGAGCGCGTATATGTGCCGCCGCCCCAAAACACCTGTGAACGTTGCCGCGCATGCGATTTGCATCTGGGCGCTCGGAATGCTGGTCACCTCGGCGCTGCCGATGGCGTTGCTTTCGGGCGGCGTCACTTTCGCCGTGCTGCTGGCGTGGATTTTCGGGCACCGGCGAAGAGTTCCATCCGGTGCGAATCCCGGCTTTTCCCCTGCGATTGCGGAAGGCCCGAACTGACCGCGGGTTTTTTCGCGCGCAGCTTTGCCCTGAAGATCGCCAGCCCGCTCATCCCACAACCATGGAGAGAACGATGCAATCCAGCGCCACATCCGCAGTAAAAGCCTCGCCCGCTCCGCATCCCGCAGCCAAGAACGCCGCGCTTCCCTTTCTCGATTTGAAGGCGCAATTCGCCTCGATTCGCGAAGAGGTGCTCGCGGCGATGACGCGCGTGATGGAAAGCCAGCAACTGATCCTCGGCCCGGAGGTGGCGGCGCTCGAAGAGGAAATCGCCGCGGCCGCGCACAGCGAATTCGCGGTGGGATGCGCGTCGGGCTCGGACGCGCTGCTGCTCGTTCTGATGGCTTACGGAATCGGCGCGGGCGATGAAGTGATCACCACGCCTTTCACTTTTGTGGCGACGGCCGGGTCGATCGCGCGACTCGGCGCGCGGCCCGTTTTCGTGGACATCGACCCCGCTTCCTACAACCTCGACGCAAGCCGGCTCGATGCAGCCGTTTCGCCGCGCACGCGCGCCATTCTGCCGGTGCATCTCTTCGGCCTGCCCGCGGACATGGACCCGATCGTGAAGATCGCGCAGCGCCACAACCTGCCCGTGATCGAAGACGCGGCGCAAGCCATCGGCGCGCGCTACCGCAACAACCCGGTGGGAAGCATCGGGCAAGCCGGCTGCTTCAGCTTTTTCCCGTCGAAGAATCTGGGCGCCGCGGGCGACGGCGGAATGATCGTCACGAACGACCCGCCGATTGCGGACCGCCTGCGGCTGCTGCGCCAGCACGGCAGCCGCGAGAAATACAGCTACGAACTTGTGGGAATGAACAGCCGCCTCGACGCGCTTCAAGCCGCCATCCTTCGCGTGAAGCTGAAGCACTTGGGCGAGTGGGAGTCCGCGCGCCAGCGCAACGCCGACCGTTACCGCGCGCTTTTTGCCGAATTCGGGTTGGGCGACGCGATCGGCGTTCCGGCTGTGCCGGACGGTTGCGTTCACGTCTACAACCAGTTCGTGATTCGCACGAAGCGCCGCGACGAACTGCGCTCGGCTCTCAAACAGCGCGGCATCCCGACCGAAATCTATTACCCCTCGCCTCTTCACGTGCAGCCGGCGTTCTCGGGCCTGGGTTACTCGAGTGGTGCATTCCCGCTGGCCGAAGCGGCCTGCAAAGAGGTGCTCGCGCTGCCTATCTATCCGGAACTGACCGAGGGCCAGCAGCGGATGATCGTGGAAAGCATCGCAACGTTTCTCCGCCCAGGCGTATCCGTCGCAAGGAGCAGCCATGCCGCCGACTGAATCTTCTTCCATAACCAGCGTCGCCGTGGTGGGCTCGGGATACTGGGGCAAAAACCTCGTCCGTACGTTCCATGAACTCGGCGCGCTTCGCGCTGTCTGCGACACGCAGCCCGAGACGCTTGAGGACGTCGAGCGAAGGTACGGTGTGCGCACGACGCGGGTCTTCAGCGAAATCGCCGCCGATCCCGCCATCGACGCGATCGTGATCGCGGCGCCCGCGGTGCTGCACTTCGAGCTTGCCCGAAAGGCGCTCCTCAGCGGCAAGGACGTGTTCGTCGAAAAGCCGCTGGCCCTGCACGTCGCCGAGGCGCGCGAGCTGGTCGACTTGGCGAGAAGCCGGGGGCGCATCCTCATGGTCGGGCACATCCTCGAATTCCATCCAGCGATCACGGAGCTGAAGCGGCTGATCTCGAGCGGCGAACTCGGAAAGCTTCAGTACGTTCATTCGTCGCGGCTGAATCTGGGCAAACTCCGCACGGAGGAAAACATCCTCTGGAGCTTCGCCCCGCACGACATCGCGACAATTCTCTACCTGCTCGGCGAGGTGCCGACGCACGTCGCGGCGAACGGCGGAAGCTACCTCAATCCGCCGATCGTCGATACGACGCTCACGTCCTGCGAATTCACTTCCGGCGTGAAGGCGCACATCTTCGTCAGCTGGCTGCATCCGTTCAAGGAGCAGAAGCTGACCATCGTGGCGGACAAAGTGATGGCGGTCTTCGACGACGTCGAGCCGGTGCGCAAGCTGACGCTTTACCCGCACCGCATCAACTGGGTCGACCGCCTTCCCATCGCGCAGAAAGAAGAAGGCCGTGTGGTGCCGATTTCTTCCGCCGAGCCTTTGCGCCTGGAGTGCGACCACTTTCTCGATTGCGTGAGAACGCGCCGGCAGGCGCGCACCGACGGCGAGAGCGCCCTGAAAGTGCTGCAGATCCTGGAGGCCTGCGAAAAATCGCTGAGCGCCCGCGGAACGCCGGTCCCACTCGAACAAACAGTGGCGGAATACTACGCGCACCCGACGGCGGTGATCGACCAGCCCTGCCAGATCGGCGCAGGAACCAGGATCTGGCATTTCTCCCACGTGATGTCCGGCGCGACGCTCGGCAACAACTGCAACCTCGGGCAGAACGTGGTGATCTCGCCCGAAGTGAAGATCGGAAACCGCGTGAAGATTCAGAACAACGTGTCCGTCTATACCGGCGTCGAGCTCGAGGACGACGTCTTTTGCGGGCCGTCGATGGTGTTCACGAACATCGGCAACCCGCGCAGCTTCATCGTTCGCAAGAACGAATACAAGCGGACGCTGGTGAAGCGCGGCGCGACGCTCGGGGCAAACTCGACCATCGTTTGCGGGAACACCGTCGGGGCATTCGCATTCGTTGCCGCGGGCGCCGTAGTCGCTTCGGACGTGCCGGACTACGCGCTGGTGGCTGGCGTGCCGGCGCGACGGATCGGATGGGCATGCTTCTGTGGAATCCGCCTGCCCGAGGCGGACGATCCGTTGTGCGGCGCGTGCGGCAGGCGCTATGAGGTGCGCGAGGGTCAATGCCGAGAAGCCGCCGCGCCAGCCGCTGCAAAGGCGCAATTGTCGGCCGCATCGGCGTGAAGGCGGCACAACTCTTTTCCGCGATTTCTGATGCCGGAACGAATCGAAGCCGCTGAATTCGAAGCGCCGCCCGAGGTCAGAGCCTCCGTTCGATCCGCGGGCGGCGCGACGCGCATTTCCGTGCACCCGCTCTTGCGAAACGTAGGATTGACGGGCTTGACAAGCGTTGTCACGTCGGTCGCGGCAATGATCGTGATTTCTCTGGTCGGAAGGATTCTAGGGCCCGTGCTGCTGGGCGAATATCTTCTGGTACGCCGCATCGCCTCGTGGCTTCAGGCGGTCGTCGTGCTGCCTTCCGGCATCGCTCTTCCGCGATACGTGGCAGCGAGCGTGAATGCGCCGGCTTCCACGCGGCAAACCTACTTCCTCGGCGCCGTCGCGACGGCGTGCGGGCTCGCCCTCGCGCTCATGGCCGTGCTGGTTCCGTGGAAGACGTTGGTCGGTCGGCTGATCTTCGGAGATGCGGCTCTTGCGCCGCTCGCCTTTCCGCTCGCTCTGCTGCTTTTGGGCTTGGCGGCTCACGGAGCCGTTTTCGGCTTCTATCAGGGCACGCTGTCGATGGGACGCGCCTGCAGCGCGCAGCTCTTCAATCTGGCGGTCTTTCCCGTCCTCGCGGTGCTCTTGTTTTTTCGCGAGCGTTCGATCCCCCGGATCATCGAGGCGACGGGCGTCTCAATGATCGTGTGCGCGATCGCGTTTTCGATTCCGATTCTTCGCGGAATTCATCCAGCGCGCGCGGCGCAGCAGACCGCCCATCGCATACCCGAACTCTGGTCCTTCGGGCTGAGCCGGACCTGGGGCGACTTCGGCTTGCAGGCCCTGCTGAGCCTGCCGGCAGTGGTCGCGGCTCATTATCTGCCGATGCAATCGGTGAGTTACCTGCTGCTCGGCGGAAGCTTTCTCGCGATCGTCGCGGCGGCCACGCTGCCGCTGGGCATCATCCTGCTCTCGCAGGTCACGCAGTCGATCGCGCGCGAACGCGGAGCCGAACTCCGGAGCCACCTCGCGCACTTCGTCGACGGGCTGATCGAATCGTCCGCATTCGTTTCTCTTCAAATGCTGGTCTTCGCGGGCGCCGCGATCCGGTTGTGGGTCGGTCCCAACTTCGCGGGCGCCACGCGAGTCGTGCAACTGCTGATTCTGGCCGTGCCGTTCTACTTCGTGTACGGCGGCCTGCGAAGCGTCGTCGACGCCGCGGCGATCCGGGCCTACAACACGAGAAACATTCTGATTGCGCTGGCGGTTTTCGCCGCCGGCGTGGCATTCGCGCGATTCAGCCTGGCGCAAAGCTATCTGCTCGAGGGACTGGCCGCGTCGGTGGTTGTTGCGATGGCCGTGCTGTCGTGGCTTACCCTGCGGACGATTCGCAGGCTGTTCGACCTTCGCGTCGAGTGGAACCGGCTTCTTCCCGGAGTCGGCATCGCGCTCGTTCTCGGGGCAACGAGCTTCGCCCTGCAGAAGGCGATTCATTTCCAGCCAAACGTCGCGCTCCTGCTCCTTTACGAACTCGTCGTCTCTGGAATCTACTTCGCCGCGCTGTGGGCGCTCGGCTCCCCGTGGCTGCGCTTCATGATGCAAACGATGTTGTCGGTTCGACCGTCGAACCTCCGGCCGGCTGCCTAAGCGGCAAATCGGTCGGCAAGGAACGTCAAAAAGCAATGTGCGGAATCGTAGGACTGATTGGCGGGACAAGCGGCGTTTCCAAGGGCCGCTTCCTCGCAATGCGCGACAGCATTGCGCACCGCGGTCCAGATGACGCCGGGTTCTGGCAATCGGCAAGCGGCAACGCGATGCTGGGCAGCCGGCGTCTCGCAATCCTGGACCTATCGCCAAACGGCCATCAGCCGATGGTCGACGACGCGAGCGGCCTTGCGATCGCGTTCAACGGCGAAATCTACAACTACGTCGAGCTCGCCGCCACGCTGGCCGATTCCGGATGCCGTTTCCGTTCGCGCACCGACACGGAAGTTCTGCTGAAGAGCTACGAGCTCTGGGGCGAAGAGTGCCTCGGCCGTCTCAACGGGATGTTCGCATTCGCTATTTGGGACGAACGCCGGCAGGAGCTGTTTGCCGCGCGCGACCGGTTCGGCGAAAAACCCTTCTATTGGCGTGAGAGCCCGGATAGAGCCTGGATGGCTTTCGGTTCCGAGATCAAGGCGCTGGTCGCAAGCGGCCTCTTCGCGCCGCGACCCAACCCGGCAGCCGTATGCAGCTTTCTTGCGAACGAGGCGCTCGAGGCCGGCCGCGAAACGATGCTCGAGAGCGTCTTTTCCCTACCCGCCGCGCACGCGCTGCGGTTTTCCTGGCGCGACCGCTCGCTCAAGATCTGGCGCTATTGGGACGTAGATGCCGGGCGCAGCGTGCGTTTCGCGGATCCCAAGGGGTATGCCGACCGTTTTATCGAGCTGCTGTCGGAGTCGGTTCGGCTGCGCTTGCGCTCGGACGTTCCGGTGGGGTCGAGCCTTTCAGGGGGCCTCGACTCATCCACCATCGTCGGCCTCGTGGCCGCGACGAATCCTCGCGCGGGACAGCAAACATTTTCAGCGCGATTCTCCGATCCCGCGTTCGACGAAGGCGTTCACATCCAGCGTATGGCGGCGTGGGCCGGCGTGGGGAATCATGCGGTGTATCCCAACCCGCAGCGGCTGCCGGATGAGATCGAATCGCTCACGTGGCATCAGGACGCTCCCTTTCACAGCTCGAGCATCTACGCGCAATGGTGCGTCATGCGTCTGGCGCGCGACTGCGGCGTTACCGTGCTGCTCGACGGCCAGGGCGGAGACGAATTGCTCGCGGGCTATCACACCTGCTTCACGGGCTATCTCGCCGGCTTCCTGAAGCGCTTTCGCTTCGGTGCCGCAGCCGCGGCGATTCGCCGTTACACCGCGGCACACGGTTCCACGCACTTGCCGGTAATTTTCGCCGGCTTGCTGCCGCGCGGCGTCCGAGCAACCGCGAAAGCCTGGCGGCGGCCACGCGCCCTCGATGAAAGCTTCGAGCGCGCCGCGCGTCGCGATCGCGCCCATGCCGCTCGCAAGGCCAAGTTTTCGCAGCCCTTGAACCAGATGCTCTATGAAATGCTTACCGAGACGAGCCTGCCGGTGCTCTTGCGCTACGCCGACCGCAACTCGATGGCCTTTTCGCGGGAAGTTCGGCTTCCCTTCCTCGATCACCGGCTCGTCGAATATCTTTTCGCCCTTCCCGCCGAACAGAAAATCGACGGCACCACCACGAAAGTCCTGCTGCGCAACGCGACGCGCGGCGTGCTTCCCGAAGAAATCCGCAGTCGCAAGGACAAGCTCGGCTTTGCGCCGCCGGAAAGCGTTTGGCTGCGCGGGCCGTTGCGCGAATGGGCCGAGGACGTCCTTTCTTCCGCGCAGTTCAGGCAGCGCGATTGGGTTGACGCGCGCGCGCTCGACCGCGTTCGCGCCCGGTTCGCGCAGGGAGAATCGGCGCTGCACACGGTGATCTGGCGCTGGCTGTCGCTCGAGATCTGGGCGCGCACCTGCCTTGCCGCCAGGCCCAGCACGGCTTCCGACTCGTTGCCCGCGATTGCGGCAGCGGCTTCCAGCTAGAGTTTGTGAATCCCGGCATGCGCCATTGCCAAAGCGAGGTTCAAAACCATGCATGACGACCTGATGGAACTGCTTCGATGCCCTGCCTGCCAGGGCCGATTCGCGCTGTCGGTCTACGAACCGGGAAGCACCGGCGGGGAAATTTCCGGCGGGCTGCTTCGATGTTCCTGCAATCGAAAGTTTGCGATCTGGCGCGGCGTTCCGCGGATGCTGCTCGCGGCGCAGGCGTCGTTTCCCGAAGAATTTAGCGCCAAGTACGAAAACCGGCTGCGCAAGGATGCGCCCGAGGTTCTCGCGTCTCGCAGGGCCGCGCGCGCGCCGCGGAATTACTCTTTCGACGTCGAGTGGTCGATGTACCGCTTTGGGGAATTGACCTGGGAACTGGATCTGCCGTCGCGGGTGCGCTACGTCTACGAATATCTGCGCGTGCCGCCGGGCGGCCTGGGCGGAGCTCTGGTGCTCGACGCCGGCTGCGGGAACGGCACTCTTTCGGCGGGGATCGCGGCGAGCGGGCCTCGCGTCGTCGCCATGGACTACAGCGAGTCCGTCGAGCGCGCCGAGGCCGAAAAGCGGCGTTTTGCGGGCGCGGCTGCCGACCGGCTGGATTACGTCCAAGGCGATCTTCAGCATCCGCCTTTCGCGCCGGGATCGTTTGACGTCGTGTATTCCGACGGCGTTCTCCACCACACCCCGGACACGCGAGCTTCTTTCGCGGCGGTAGTGCCTCTGGTGAAGGAACACGGGCGGATGTTCGTATGGCTGTATCGCTCCGATCTTCACTCGATTTACAAGGTCAAGAGCGTGGCGATCAAGACGATTCGCGGGGCGTTGCGCCCGCTGCCCGCTGCGGCGCTCCGCCGGCTGTGCTACGCAGGAGCGGTCGCGCTGCAAGCGAGGCTGCGGCTGCTGCGCCTGGTCGGAATCCGAAAGCGCCGCATCGTGCCGGTCTGGCTGAAAGCGGTGAATTTGTTCGACACGTTTACGCCGCTTTACAACCATCAGCACATCCCCGGCGAGGTCGCGTCGTGGTTTCGGGAGGAAGGTTTCTCGCAAACGGTGGAGACGACCATACCCTCGCTGGGCCATATGGGTTTTGGCGTCCTGGGGCTCCGCGATGACGGCGATCTGCCGGCCGATGCAAGCCGCGTAGCCAGGCCGGCGCCCAGGCTTGACCAATCTTCTTACCCGCTGCCGTCGTAACGACTCGCGTCCATGCCCGCCACAACAAAAAGAACGCAAAGCTCCGGCCGCGTGGTGCATATGACGTCCGTTCACCCGCCGTTCGACGTGCGCATCTTCCACAAAGAATGCAAATCGCTCGCTCGCGCCGGTTATGACGTGACGCTGATCGCCTGCCACGACCGCGACGAAACGGTGGACGGCGTGCGACTCAAAGCGGTGCCGCGCCTGAAGGGCCGCCTCTCGCGCATGGCGCGCACCACGATCGCCGTTCTTCGGCAGGCTCTTCGCGAAGACGCAGACCTCTATCACTTTCACGACCCGGAGCTGCTCCCGGTGGGATTGCTCTTGCGGCTGAAGGGCAAGTTGGTCGTCTACGACGCCCACGAAGACGTGGCCTGCGACGTCGCCTTGAAACACTACATCCCGCGGCTCTTGCGCCCGCCCCTTGCGTGGTGCATCGACCGCCTCGAGAATTCATCTTCTTCGCGGTTTTCGGCATGCGTCGCGGCCACACAACCGATCAGCCGCCGCTTCGAATCGTCCCGAAGCCGTGCCACCGTGATCAGTAATTACCCGCTCCCGGACGAGCAACCCGCGTTGCGCAAACCGTGGAGCGAGCGGAGCGCTTCGGTCGCCTACGTTGGCATGCTTTCGGGCGATCGCTGCATCGCGGAAATCGTCCGAGCCATGGCGCTGCTGCCGGACAAATTGCAGATCACGCTGAATTTGGCGGGAGCGTTTTCGCCGCCGGATCTCGCCGCTCATGTGTCCCACATGAGCGGGTGGGATCGCGTCAAAATGATGGGCACGATCGGCCGCGGGGAAGTGGCGCAGGTGTTGAGCGAGGCGCGCGCCGGCCTGGTTTTGTACCGCCCCGATCCCAACAGCCTCGAATGCGCCCCGAACAAACTGTTTGAGTACATGCAGGCGGGAATCCCCGTGATCGCCTCCGATTTCCCCGGCTTTCGGCAAATCGTGAGCGAAACGAAATGCGGGCTGCTCGCCAACCCGCTCGACCCGGCGGAGATTGCCCGGGCGATCGAATACATCTTCAGCCATCCGGACGAGGCGGAACAGATGGGCTTGCGAGGACGCGAGGCCGTGGTCGCTCGTTTCAACTGGTCCTGCGAAGAACGCAAACTGCTCGCTCTTTACGAGAATCTTTTCGATTCGTCGCGCAAAGCCCGCGCGGGGATCAGGATTCGCCGGCCCGAAATCCCTGAAACCCTTCGGCAAGAGCTGCGAGAGGTCCAAAAGTGAAGGTAGCGACGATTGTGGGCGCGCGGCCTCAGTTCATCAAGGCCGCCGTGCTGTCGCGAGCGCTGCGATCGCTCGAAATCGACGAGAGCCTCATTCACACGGGGCAGCATTACGACGACAACATGTCGAACGTCTTCTTCGACGAGCTGGAGATTCCGGCTCCGGCCGTCAATCTGGCCGTCGGGTCAGGCCCGCACGGCGCTCAAACCGGCCGCATGCTCGAAACCATCGAGGCCGCGCTGATGGCCGCAAGCCCGGATATGGCGGTGGTCTTCGGCGACACGAATTCGACGCTTGCGGGCGCGTTAGCCGCCGCAAAGCTGCACGTACCTTTGGCGCACGTCGAGGCGGGGCTGCGCTCCTTCGACCGCAGAATGCCCGAGGAAATCAATCGAGTCTTGACGGACCATGCCAGCGATCTGCTGTTCGCGCCGACGACGACGGCAGTCGAGAATCTGCTGCGCGAAGGGATTGCGGAAGCCACAATCCGCGTTTCCGGAGACGTGATGTACGACGCGGCGCTCCATTTCGGGGCGAAGGCGGAACGCCAGAGCCTCATCCTCCAAACGCTGGGATTGCATCGCCGCGCATTCGTGCTCGTCACCGTACATCGCGCGGAAAACACGGACGACGACGAACGCCTGGAAACGCTGTGCTCCGCGTTGACGCAAATCGGAAACGAAGTGCCCGTCGTGATGCCGATCCATCCGCGCGCGCGAATGGCGCTTTCGAGCAAAGGTATTCTCGAGAGGCTCGCGAATGCGGTTCATCTGATCCCGCCCGCTGGTTATCTAGACATGATGATGCTCGAGAAGAACGCGCGGCTGATCGTCACCGACTCCGGCGGCGTGCAAAAAGAGGCGTTTTTCTACGGCGTTCCTTGCCTGACGCTGCGCGACCGGACCGAGTGGGTCGAGCTCGTCGAATTGGGATGGAACAGGCTCGTGCCGCTGGCCAGCCCCGCAAAGGTGGTCGCGGCTGTGCGCGACGCACTCGAGTGGACGCCGCGCGCGTGTCCGAGCCCTTTTGGCAACGGCCGCGCCGCCGAATTGATCGCTTGCGCGATCCAGCAAGCCGGGGCCCTGCGCGAGCCAGCCTCGCTGGCTTCGGTTGCGCGCTGAGTTTCGAGTACAGGAGTCTTGACCGCGATGTGCGGCATTGCAGGAATCGTCTCGACCTCCGGATTTGACCCACAAGTTCTCGTGTCCATGACCGACACGGCGAAGCATCGCGGGCCGGATG
>DATJRU010000201.1:0-8909 GCA_035504455.1 Vulcanimicrobiaceae bacterium | reverse complement strand
CGCGCCCATCGCGGTGATCGGCGTGTTCCCCACGAAGCCGAACGCCGCGCCGATATTCGCCCAGCCCGTCAGTCGCAGCCCAATGAATGTGCCGTTGCGCGCCACCACCGCTTCCGCGTCGACCGTTTCTTCGCGCGCATGGGTAGTAGCAGCAAAGTGCTCGCGGCGATCCTCCAGCCACCGCACCGGACGCCGCAATTTGCGCGCGACCGCCGGCACCAATATCTCCTCCGGGTAGACCATTTCCTTGCAGCCGAAGCCGCCGCCGAGCCGCGGGGCGACCACTCGAATTTGATCCAGCCTCATCCCAAGTGCGCCCGCCAGCACCGTGCGCAACATCTGCGGCAACTGCGTGGGGCTTTCGACGTGCACGCGCTCGCCGTCGTTCGTCAGCCTCGCGATGACGCCGCGCATTTCCATCGGAATAGCCGTTTGACGCTGAAATTCGAATCGCTTGCGGATTACGAGATCCCCGTCGCGCGCCGCGAAGTCAGGATTGCCGTCGCGCTGCGTCACCTGATAGACGACGTTCGTGCCGAACTCCGGATAGAGCAGGATCGTACCGGGATCTTTCGCTTCCATGTGGTCGATCACAGGAGGTAGTGATTCGTAGTCGATCTCGACAAGCGCGGCGGCATCTTCCGCAAGGTAGCGATTTGTCCCCACGACCAGCGCCACCGCTTGGCCCACATAACGAACCCGGTCTCTGGCGATTGCGCGATGCCGCACGTCCAGAGTGCCGGGGATCATGTCCACGCAAGGGAGGACATCGTCGGCGAGATCGAGATCGTCTGCTATGAGGACGGCGATGACGCCCGGGTTCGCGAGGGCGCGATCGGTCCGAATCGCACGAATCATCGCGTGCGGACTTATCGAGCGAACGACGCAGACTTCGGCGGTGTCCGGCGCCGGAACATCCGAGACGAATCCTCCTCCTCCTCGCAAAAGAGCTTCGTCCTCGGCGCGACGGACGGCTTCGCCAACGTAGCGCCGCCCCCGCTTGGGCACGACGGATTGGAGCGTCTCTTCGGTCATTCGTTCTTGGTGTCCGAACTCGCGGGCGCGTCGCTCTTTGCCGCGAGCGCTTGCCGCACGGCGATCCAAATGTTGCGATAGCCGGTGCAGCGGCACAGGTGGCCGCTCAGATATCGACCGACCTCGGGCGAGTCCGGGTCGACTGACCGTTCGATCATGTTATGGACGGTCATCAGCCATCCGGGAGTGCAGTATCCGCATTGCAGAGCGTGATGCTGCTGGAAAAGCTGCTGCACGCGATTCAAGCCCTGAGGCGGGTTGATCCCTTCGAGCGTCACGATCTCTGCGCCGTCCGCTTGCGCCGCCAGTTGAATGCACGAGCGCGCCGGCTCGCCGTCGATCGTGATCGTGCATGCGCCGCATGCGCCTTCTGCGCAGGAAACTTTCAGGGCTGTGAGGCCAAGATGGTCGCGCAGGAAATCACTCAGCAGAAGCCGGTCGGGAACATTGGTGCGTACCTCCTTGCCATTCACGACGAGCCGAATATCGGTTCGCCACTCGTCGGTGTCCGCCCAGGCGAATTCCTCGTATGCCGGATCAGGCGACGCCATTTTCCCCTCCAGGAGATTTCGAGCATCGGCGGCGCGCGTCCGCGAGCGCGCGTGCCACGGCCGCAATCGCCGCTTTCGACCGGAAAGCGTCCGTCGCGTGCAGATCGGAACGCGCCGGCCACGGGCGTTCCTCGGAGGCCACCCGGGATGCTTCCTCGAACAAGGACTCGCGGTTGACGTTCTCTCCGACGAGCGCCTTCTCCGCGCCGTATGCGCGATAGGGGCTCGCCGTCAGTCCGCCAATCGCAATTCTCGCCGACTGAATGCGCGAATCTCCTCCGACGAGCAGCGTCGCTGCGCAACACACCAGCGCGAAGTGCCCCGGGCGCAACTGGACCTCGAAAAATCCCCAGCCTTCACCTGGCGCGCGGCTTCGAAACGACGCGGATTCGATCAAAGTATTAGGCGGAACCTTGGTGCCGGTTTCAACCGCGTACACGTCTGCCGCGGGCATTTGGGAGCGCGCGCCGTTCTCTGAAAGAACGTTGAGCTGCGCGTCCAGCGCCAACGCCACAACCGGTATTTCGCCACCCGGATTCGCTTGGGCCAGACAGCCGACCACTGTCCCACGGCTGCGTACCTGCGGCATCGCGACCCAACCGAGCGCCTCGGCAAGCAGCGGTGCCGCTGCCTGAATTTCGGGATCCCGCTCGATTCGCGACTGCCGGCAAGCCGCGCCGACCGTGACTTCACTTTGGGAGCGCGAAACTGTGCCCAGCCCGGAACACCGGATAATGTCCACGAGGAGCGAAGCGGAGATGCTCCTTGCATTCAGCGCAGGGATCAAGCTCTGACCGCCCGCAAGAATCCGCGGCGAACCGTCCGCGCCAAGAAGCAATTCCACCGCGTGCTCCGCGGTTTCCGCGCGGACGTATCTGAGTTTGGCTGGCTTCATCTACTGCTGTTCGGACCACATCGCATCTAAAACTGCAAGCTGAGCGACATCTGGATCTGACGCGAACTCCCGATCACCTTCACGACTTGCCCGAGGCCCGTGGGGCAGAAATAGAATCCGTTCTGCGGATTGGACCCGCTGCAGCCTGAGGCCAAAGTCGGCGTCGGGTTGTTTCCGTACGGCGGCTGGGCCACCGGCGTGGGGCTGAACGCCAGGTTCTGGTCGATGTTGTCGACCGGAATGTCGAAACTCGGGTGATTGGTCAGGTTGAAAACGTCGAAACTGTATTTTAAGGCGAATCGTTCGCTGATCTGCGTCTGCTTCACGATCGAGATATCGCCCCGCTTCTGCCAGGACTGGCGGAAAATATTGCGCTGTCCGCCCGTCGCTATGAAGTTCGTTTCGAACGTGTCGCCGGGGGGGATCGCCGAACATGGAATGTTGCCGTCGAGAGTTTGGGCATCGGCCGCGGCGTTGCACGGATACAGCAGAGGAACAGTGAAGCACGACGACTTCAGCGCCGGGAATGCGAAATTGTTGCCGACCGCGCCGGTCAAAGCATTCTTCGCCGTGCAGCCTGGTGCGAGAGGAACAATCGGATTGGTGATTCCATCGTCGATGCTGTAGAAAATGCTTCCGACTGCGCCGGAATAGTCGATCACGCTGTAGGGCTGCCCGCTCTGCAGCGTGACGAGACCCTGCACGCTCCAGCCGTCCACGATCTTGCCCTCTACGGACGACGCTGAGGCGAATTTCGGCAGCTCGTAATGGTAGTCGATGTTGAAAACGTGCGTGCGATCGAAGTCCGAAGGTCCGTAGCCGCCGTGCAGATCGAGCGGGTTGTTGCCATTGTAATAGAGGCCCAGCGCGCTCTGTTCATCGAGCGACCGTGAATACGTATACGAAGCGCCGGCCTGCAGCCCGTGGCTAAGCCTCTTTTCAACGTGAACCTGAAGGGCGTTGTACGCCGAAATACCGGCGGCTGTGTATTCCTCCGAATCGCCGGAATAGCCGATGTACGGAACCCGTTCGTCGACGTTGCCGCCATCCGTATTGAACTGCATCGGCTGGCCATTCGGCAGATTCAGCGTGCATCCCAGGAAGCCGCAGTTTCCGGCGGTCTGGACGGTGTAGCCATACGTGTAGGACTGCGCGAATGGAGAGGCGCCGGGATTCGGGCAAACCGCAGCGGGGCCGCACAAGGGATTCGCCGGGCTCGCGATTCGCGCCTGGTTGAACGGAATCGGAATGATCTCGTGCCGCCCAAGCGCATCCACGCCGCCGATGTCGATCGCAAGGTCGTTGCGTGGCTGCCATTGCAGGTCGAGCGTCGTGTTCATCGTGTACGGAAGCTTGTTGCCGCGCGCGTAGCCGGCGAAATAGAAAGGAATGTCGCCGTTTTGCAGCCCGGCGACGTTGGGCATCGCTGGGACGCCGCTAGGACCGGGGCTCGTAACGGTGTTCGGATTGCCCGATGGCGGGGGCTGAAGGGTTGTTCCCCAGGGATTCGAAAACGTTGTGCTGCAAGTTTCAAACGTACCGGGGAACTCGGTTGGACAGAATTGCGCGCCGACGAACGGAAGTTGCTGGTTGATGCCGAACGGCCCGCCCGGCGCGATGCTTGCCGCGCCCGGCTGGGAGAAATAGGAATACAGTTCGCCCCGGTCGTAGTACATTCCCCAGCCCGCCCGTAACACGATCTTGTTGCTGAACCTCTTCGGACTCCACGCCACTCCAATGCGAGGCGCAAAACCCCACTGCCTGCCCGTCAAGGTTGAATTGCTCACGCCCGGGGTCGCATGTGGGCTGTTGCCCGCGACGATCAACCCGGTGGAGGTGATCGTGTCCGTCTCCGGATCGTACGCGTACCGGTTCGGATCGAAGTTGAGGAAGTTGCCGTACTTCTCGGTCAAGCCTCCTTCCCAATCGAAACGCAAGCCGGCTGTAATGGAAAGATTGGAGCGAAACTGAAATTTGTCCTGGATATATTCTCCCGATTCGTTGGCCCGCCAATACCGATTCGGATTGCCGCTGAGAAACTGCGTCGCGGCGTAGAGATAATCGTCGTTCAACTCGCCTTGAAGGAACTGGTTGATGTCTTGCGTTTCGATCGTTCCCAATTGGTTTCTTCGATCGCGCGTATTGAGCTGCGTGTATTCGAAACTGCCGCCGAACGTGAGCGAGTGTCTTCCCAGAGTCCAGACGGCATTGGCGGAGGGATTGAATCTGTTTTGGAACACTCCCGTAAACGCCGCGAGCGAGAGCGAACCCGCGCCGATATTCAGCAGAGGTTGATAGGAGGGAAGCACTAGGCCGGGCCAGGTCATGGTGATGCCCGGAAAGAGCGATGATCCGAACGTATTGATCGTGCAATCCGCGGCATCGAAGCCGGTCAACTCCTCGCACGCCGAGCCGAACTCCGCCGGCGTAAACGGCTGGCCCACCGTGCTGTAAGCCTTCTCGCGAATGAATCCGAACGTTTCCGTGACGCTCAGGTTCGGCTTCACGATTTGCGTGTGACTCAGGGCGATTACCTGGCTGCCGGCGTCGAGATGCTGCGGAAAGCCCGCCACGGAAGAATAAGCAAAAGGTGCCGTGGTTGGATCGTGCTGGTAATAGTATTTTGCGGAAAAAGAATGCGTCGAGTTCGGGTTCCAGTCGAGATTGGCTACTGCCTGGTCGGCAATGAAGTATGCCGTGCCGGGGACCTCCGCGTCCTCCGGGAACGCTTCGATCAAAGCCGGATTTGTCGTGTTCAGCGCGATCGCGTTCGGGTTTGCCGAAGGAATCAGATACTGCCCGGCGTACGGGCCGCTCGGAAACTTGTAATTGAAAAACGTGTAAGCGATCGGGTTGATGTCGCCGGGGGCGAGGCCCACCGTCGGATTGATCGTTCCGTCCCCCAAGCCCAAGATCTCGCCTAGATTGTTGTTGTTTCCGACCGCGGCCAAAGCGGCGGCGCTGCGATCGTCGGTGAGTCCCGGCGGAACCGTCGGCCTCGAAATTCCGATTTCGTCGTCCGCGGCGTGCGTGTGCTGATAGGCGCCGTAGAAAAACAGTTTGTTCTTGATGATCGGCAGGCCGGCCGCGCCGCCCGCCGTGTAACGGTGCAAGCCAGGATCTTTTTCGTCGAGGGGAATATTGGGGTCGGCGTTGTAGAAATAAGGATCCGCATTCAGCCAGTTTGTTCCGCGGTGGCCGTAGAGGCTGCCGTGAATGTCGTTCGTGCCCGACGCGGTGGCCATGTCGATGTGCGCGCCGCTCGTTGAGCCTTGCTCGGCGTCGTACATCGAAGTGTTCACGCGCACCTCTTGAATCGTCTCCGGCGCGGGGGAGGGAATTGATTCGCCGATGGCGAGATACACGGAAGCGCTGCTCTGGACGGGAAGAGCGCTCAGGGACGACGAAGTGCTGACGCCCGTTTCATTAACGACTCTCGATGACGCCACTTCGCTGGTCGTCTTGCCGTTGAACAGGTTTTTCGCGTCCACGCCGTTCAGCAGAAACGTGTTGCTCGTATCGCGCTGGCCGTTCGCCCACACAGGTTGGTTGCCCAAACCGGCGTTCGCTCCGGTTCCGGCGGGCAGCTCCTCATTTACACCGGGAGAAAGAAGCGCCAGCCCAGTGAACGAGCCTGTCGGCAGGGGTACGGCGTCGATTTCCGCCTTCTCCATCACGTAACCGTTAGTCGTATCGACCGCATTGAGCAGCGGAGTCTCTTCTACGGTGACGGTTTCCGTCACTTGTCCGATCTTGAGTTCGGCGTCCACGGTCACGGTGCGATTCGCTTGGACGAGGATCGACGGGATCTTCTGTGTCTCAAAACCCGCGTGCGTAAACGTGATCGTGTAAGTGCCGATCGGCAGGTCCACAAAGCCGTAAGCCCCGCTGCTGCTGGTCGTTTGCGTGCGTCTCAAAGTCGTCTGGTTGTTGACGGCGGTGACGGTGCCATCCGAAATCACGGCGCCGGTTGCATCGGTAACCGTCCCAGTGATGCCGCCGAGGGTCTGTTGGGCGCGCGCCCGAGTCGTGTAAGCGAGAAAAACACCGGCAAGTATTACAAAACAAAGAAGTCTGTTCGATGTTGATTTAGACAAGTCTCCGCCTCCTGGAGGAAAAATTTTCCAAGGGCGAAAACCGGGGGCTGCTAGTACCCGTTCAAAAAGGCCCGATGAGCGAAACGGTTTGACACAAACTACGGCGCGTCGCGCGGAAGTAGAAGCTCATTCTTTCGATAGCGAGGATAAATTATTTCGATTTTTCATTTTTCGACATTGGTTGGAGAATGTCGCGTTCGCGCCGACCGCTCGCGCCACTCATGAGACCGCGGCTTGAAGGACTCAATGACTGTATCAGGCAGGCGCTTTGCTCCGGGCGGCAGCGAGCCGATTTCGCCCGATGCGGAACGAATTACGGAGTCGAACGCAACTGCCGCCGGCCGATTTCCCTTCGCTGAAATATCCGACAACAGCCCGAAAGATCCCAAAGCCGCGGGCTACGGCCTCCGCCACAGCGCCCTTTCGCCTCTCGAAACACTCGCGCAATCGATTTCCGGAGTCTGTCCGACGCTCACTCCGTTCGTTACAGTTCCCCTGGTTTTTACCCTTGCGGGAAATGGGACGTGGCTTGCGTACATTTTTGCCACCGGAGCGATTTTTCTCGTTGCCTGGTGCATCGGCCGTTTTGGGCGATACTCTTCCTCGCCCGGATCGCTCTATTCCTATGCTTCGATGATTCTTCCGCCGTGGCTCGCGACAACGGCTGCCTGGAGTTTGCTGCTCGCATACGTCGCGGGCAGCGCAAGCAACATCGGCGGTTTCTACTATTTCGCCGATGTGATGCTTCGGAAAGCTACCGGGCACGCGCTTCCCGCGATCGTGTTGGCCTTGATCATCGCGATCCCCCCGGTCTGGATGGCGTGGCGCGACGTTAGAATTTCGGCTCGCGCGATGCTGGCGCTCGAGGCCGTTTCTGTGACCCTCGTTGTCGCCGTGATCGTTCTCGTGCTTTCGCGCCGGGGCTTTCATGCGGACCCAAACCAGCTTCGCCTCCGGGGCGTCACGGTGGGCGGCTTCCGCCAGGGGTTGGTTCTCGCCTTGTATAGTTTTGTCGGTTTCGAGGCGGCGACGGCGCTTGGCTCCGAGGCGCGCAATCCGCTCCGGGCGATTCCGCGTGCGGTCATTCTCACCGCCGTTCTCGGCGGCCTTTTCTTCACTCTTTGTGCCTACACGGAAGTTCTCGGATTCGGCATGAGCGGGAAAGATCTCGCAACCACCGACGTTCCGATGCACGTGCTCGCGGCCGTTGGCGGTGTGCCGGTCCTGGGTTTCCTCATCGACATCGGCGCGCTCGTGAGTCTGTTCGCCGGCATACTGGCGGGCATCATCGCCGCTGCGCGCGTGTTGCTCCTGATGTCGCACAACGGCCTCGCGCATGCTTCTCTTCGTGCCACGCACGAACGAAACGCTACGCCAACCGGAGCAACCATCGTTACGGGACTCGCCGCCTTCCTCCCCGTTGCCCTCTTTGCTCTCAAGGGCGCGAGCGGGCTCGATGTCTACGGTTGGTTGGGGATGCTCGCAGTCTACGGATTCGTCGTCAGCTACGGGCTCGTATGTTTTGCCCTTCCCGGCTATTTGCGCGATCGCCACGGCGTTGAGAATGTCGCAACGAAGACGATTCCTTGGATCGCGGTCGCAGCGATGTCATTCGCGTTTGTGGCGAACCTCTATCCGGTGCCGGAAGGCGTATACGGCAAGCTGCCTTTTGTTTTCCTCGCCTACCTGGCCGCGGTTCTGCTGGTTTTTGCTTTCCGCTCTCGCGCAAAGGCTCCCGTGGCGGAAGAATCGTGAGCAGGTTGCTCGAGATCTGTCGTCTTCCCCTTCTCTTTTTTGCTTTGTTCGTGGAGAATGGGCGTCCCAAATTCTCATCTCTCGCGATGCGAGGGTACCCAAAGGAGCTTGCATGAAGGCTTTTATAACGAGCGATACTCCCGTCACCGATGAAGTGCTCAATACGATCGCTCATCTCCCTACGAAGAGCCTTCCCATCATCGTCGAAGATGGATTTTTCAAGAAGCTCACGGATCGCGACTTCATGCGGATCGGCGTCCTCTTGGCAAAAAAGGGATACGACGAGGGCGGCTGCCCCATCGGTGGCGTGATCATCGACAATGAAACAAAAAAAATCATGGGGAAGGGCCACAACACGTTGGTGCAGGAGAACCATCCGTACAATCACGGCGAGACTTCGGCGGCGCGCGACGCGGGACGCATCGATTTCAGCAAGACGACCATATTCACGACGCTCAGCCCGTGCGACATCTGTGCCGCGCTGATCCACCGGCGCCAGTTTCAGCGAATGGTCGTCGGCGACGTCACGAATTTCGCGGGCAACGAGGAGATGCTGCGCCAGAAGGGCGTCCAGGT
>DATJRU010000200.1:0-7755 GCA_035504455.1 Vulcanimicrobiaceae bacterium | reverse complement strand
TGTGCGCGGATTCGTGCTCTTGCGCCCGCTTCGCGGGCTGGAGGCGCTTGGGTGCCGGTTCCCACGGCTTCGCCGTGGACTACCGTATGTCACGCGCTTCGCGCGTTTGCCGGGGCGCTGTGCCGGGTTGCATTGAGCGAGGCTATGCGAAGACCGGCTCGCCTAAAGGCCCGCGCCCCGGGGCCGCTCCTAAGGCCGCCCCGCGGCTAAAGCCGAATTGTAAGAGAGCTTTTCGCGGGGCTGAAGTTCTGCGCTTCCACCGAAACCCGGCGAGGATGCAGGGGACCTTTCGGCGGCGTAAGCGGACTAATCTTCGTAATCGGGGCAGAAGTAATCGTAGTGATCGGAGCCGGCCGCGTTGTGCTGCAGCGCGGCGAGGCGAGTGCGCACGTCCGGCACGGCCGGGTGCTTGTCGAGATAGGCCCGGTAGAACTCGATCGCCTTCCGCCGTGCGGCGTCGGCGCCCGGCCTGTAATGTTCGGCTTGGTTGTCGGAATCGTCGGCACGCCTTCGCGAAAGATTCCACCACGTCTCGTAAGCGTGAGCGAGTTCCAATCGAACATCGTCCGATACTTCGGACGACGGATAGGACTTGAGAAATGCTTCGCCATGCACGATTACTTCGCGAAACTGGTCCGGCCCTTCCTGGCACTCGCCTTGGCTCCAGCCGAGCCGAATCATCGTGAGGAAGGCCATTCTTCCCCATCGAGAGTCAAGACGTTTCGCCGCCAGGTCATTCAGATCGACAGGATTCTCGCGAAGCACCCATTCGTCGTCGGGATCATAGTAGAAATACCCGATTCCGAGATTTCGAAAGCGAAGGACTGCGGCGGTGGGCCGCAGTGCGTCAGCGGAAGATATCGATCTTTGGCGCGGGAGACGCCTGGGCACGAGTTCGTGCACACAAAAGGCTCTGGCAGCGTAGAGCGCTGAAGACACAGGAGTGGCACGCAGCTCTTGCAGCGCATCACCGAGCACGCCGGCGATCTTGGCCGGGTCCCCGCGGTGGATGGCGTTGATTATTTGCTCATCCTTGCTGAAACGGGCTTCGCGACATGCCTGCTCTGCGACGGGCAGCTTGACTCGGGCCAGGGACGGTCCGTAGATCGCCTTCGCAGGGCCGCAGCAAATAAGGAAAACTACAAAGCCGAGCCATATCTTTTTCATTGTGGGCACGCCTTGGATCGATCGTACGCCAAATGCGGCGCGCGGGATCACACCACGCCGGATGAAGTGTCTTGTATCCAACCCAGATCTGGCGGCGCGGCCGAAAGGCCTCAGGGCGGAGGCGGCCTGAGGTACATGGGGCTGGTTCGAGCGGACGGCAGGCTGGCGGCACGAGCACGGTGGTAGACTGCGGGCGAGGCGAGGGGATGCGGATCTGTTCGCTGCTGCCGTCGGCGACTGAAATTTTGTATGCGATCGGGCTGGGCGATGCGGTGCTCGGCGTGACGCACGAATGCGACTTTCCGGCCGAGGCGGCGACGAAGCCGGCGCTGATCCGGCCGCGCGTCGATCCGCAGGCGACGCCCGCGGAGATCGACCGCAAGGTGAGCGAGATCATCGCGCGCGGCGAGAGCATTTATTCGGTCGACGCCGAACTGCTCAGCTCGCTTGCTCCCGACTTAATTCTTACGCAGGACCTTTGCCACGTCTGCGCGGCCTCGCCGGATGACCTTGCCACGGCGCTCACGCGATTTCCGCGGCCGCCGCGAGTGCTTTCACTGACGCCGCGGTCGCTCGCCGAAGTTTGGGACGACATCCGGCGCGTGGGCGACGCGACCGGCCGTCGCCGCGAGGCGGAAACGCTGGCGAACGCGATCGAACGGCGCGTCGCGGCGGTCGAGGCCGTTTCGGCGCAGGCCGGGTCGCGGCCGCGCGTCCTGTGCCTCGAGTGGCTCGATCCGTATTTCGTGGGCGGGCACTGGATTCCGGAGATGGTGTGGATAGCGGGAGGCGAAGACGTGCTGGGGAGGCTGCGGCAGCCGTCGTACAAAGTGAGCGCCGGTGAAATTCTCGAATCGCGGCCGGACGTGATCGTCGTCATGCCGTGCGGTTACAATACCGCGCGAATCGCGGAGGAATTTCGTCTCGAGCAGCTTCCGCACGGGGCATCCGATTTGGCCGCCGTGAAGGAGCGGCGCGTTTTTGCGGTTGACGCGAACAGTTATTTTTCGCGACCCGGGCCGCGTTTGGCGGAGGGCGTGGAGTTGCTGGCGCACCTGATTCATCCGGAGCTTTTTCCGGCGGCGCGTTCTGGCGCTTGGCGCACGCTTCTCTAAGTGAGCGCCGAGGAAGGCAGTACATGCCGCGGGTGAAGCTGCGCAAAGGTAGGCGCTTCGCGCCGTTGTTTTTTATGTCGGACCTGAAGGTCCGACCCCCTAAGCCGGGAGCCCGGGGCTAAAGCCCACCTTTTGCTTGCTGCTTTTCGCGAGGCTGAAGAGTCTGTGTAGCGACCGCCTTCAGGAACTTCAGGGGCTAAAGCCCGTGAAGAATTTGCGCGACTTATGTCGTGGCTGGAAGCCACGACCCACAAAACATCTCCGTTGCCACACAAGCTCTGAAGGTTCGACCCCCTAAGGCCGCAAGAACGCGATTATGGCCGAAGCCTCGGCGCGCCTTCTTGCGGGCCTGGAGGGTCTGTGCGGCAACCGCCTTCAGGAACTTCAGGGGCTAAAGCCCGCGAAGAATTTGCGCGACTTATGTCGTGGCTGGAAGCCACGACCCACAAAACGTCTCCATTGCCACACAAACTCTGAAGGCCCGTTTTTCTGCCCGAAGCGTTGCTGGTTGGTCAGGCCAGATAAGGCGAATGCGGGGCTTCGAAGGGGCGCAGCGAGCAGCGCCCCTACCACCGGTAAACCGTCGCACGTGAGCATCTACGAAGAGCCCGCGCGTGTGCGCAAACATCGGCGTCCCCGTTCCGAACTGCTTGTCGCGACACACGGTGGGCGACGCCCGAAGTTCCGCCGCACAACCCCTTGGAGATCGCTGGCGGGTTGCGAGGCGAAAGCGATTTTGGGAAGGCGTGCGAGGGTGTAAAATTTACTGTTGAGGTTCGTAACCGCGGGTCGGGCTGCCCGCGCGCCGCTTGCTTCTCACCACTGAGGGAAAGGGATCCATGCCACAGAAGAAGATTACTGCCGCAGATGCCACGTACTTTCTGGGTTTCGACGGGGGCGGCACCAAGACCGAGTGTATCCTCGCCGATTCGGAGGGGCGCGTGGTGGGGCGGTCCGTCGGCGGGCCGTCGAATCCGCTGCGCGCGGGTTATATGAGGGCGTGGTTCGCGCTGAGCGAGGCGGCGGATGTGGTGTTGAGCCGGCAGAAGATCACCGCGAGCCACATTCGGGGAGTGTGCGCGGGGCTGGGAGGAGCGGGGCGCTCGGGAGTGGCTCGCCGGGCAGCGGCGTTTTTCGAGCGCGGCTTTCCGAATGCGGCGGTGCGCGTGACGACCGATCTCGAGATCGCGCTCGAAGCGGCATTTGGCGCGGCCGATGGCATCATCCTGCTCGCGGGAACGGGGTCGGCGGGATTTGGGCGGGGCGAGAACGGCAAGACCGCGCGCGCGGGCGGCCGGGGTCCGTGGTTCAGCGACGAGGGAAGCGCATTCGACATTGGGCGGCGCGCGTTCCAGGCGGTGGTCGAGGCGGAAGAAGGGCGCGGGCCGGAGACGGCTCTTTCGAAGCGCATTTTCAAGTGGCATCAAGCCAGCGATTGGGATCATTTGCTCGATCACGTCTCGAAGAATGCGGATGACGTGTTTCCGCGAACGTTTCCGCTGGTGGCGGAGCTGGCCGAGCGCGGAGATGAAGTGTCGCGCAGGATTTTGTCCACCGCGGCGCTTTCGCTGGCGAATCTCGCCGCGAGCGTGGTGGATCAGCTCGGATGGCGCAACCGCGAAATTCCCGTCGCGAAGGTGGGTGGGGTTTACGGACGGTCGAAGCACTTGGACGCAGCAATCGAGGCGGAGCTGAACCGCTCGCTCGGACGGGTGCGGCTGGTGCCGGTGCAGATTTCTCCCGCGGAGGCTGCCGCGCGCATGGCGGTGGAGCTGGCGCGGGCCGAAGGCAATGCCGCCTGACGCAGAAACGCGGATCGAATTCGCGCGCAAGGCTTCCGGGGACGAATGCAAGTCCCTGATCCACGACGCGGGCGAAGAGGTCCTCCTCGCGCTGCTCGAAAATCCAAAGCTTGATGAGATGCACGTGATCCAGCTGCTGGAGCGGCTCGACCTGCCGTCGCAGGTGCTTGCGGCGATCGGCGCGATGGGGAAGTGGACGGCGAGCGAAAGCGTTCGGATGGGGCTGGCGCGGCATCCGCGTACGCCGAAGCGCGTGGCGGTCGCGGTCGTCAAGCAGCTTTATCTTTTCGATTTGGTGCGGCTGAGCCTGGTACCCTCGGCGCCGGCGGACATCAAGCGCATGGCGGAGGAGATCATCATCGCGCGCGTGCCGCATATTCCCGTGGGACAGAAGCTGACGCTGGCGCGGCGCGGGCCGTCGCGGGTGACGGGCGCGCTGCTTGCCGAAGGCCACGCGCAGGCGGTGAAACTCGCGCTGGCGAACCCGTTTCTCACCGAAAGCCAGGTGCTGAAGGTGCTGGCGAAGGCGGGAGTGCCGGAGCGCGTGGTGGAGGCGATCGCGCAAGACGAGAAGTGGTCGCGGCAGTACAATATCCGCGCGGCGCTGGTCCGCAACCGGCGTACGCCGGCGCCGCGCGTGCTCGAGTTTCTTCCCGACCTTACGCTGAGCGACCTGAAGGATATCGCGTTGCTCGAGGGGCTTTCGCCACAGCGGAAACGGCAGATTGCCGAAGAAATCGAGCGGCGGGCGGCCGGGGGGGAACCGGCTGGCCGTTAGCGGTGTCAAACTTGTCTGAGGACGGATGCCGAAAAAGTCGAGTGCTGTTCGCTGGGTGATCGCGGTGGGGGCGGTGGTTTTTATTGGCGTGCTGGCCTACTCGTCGTTTCAGGAGACGCGAGCGCGCTATGAGGTGTGCCAGACGTTCAAGGGCGCGACGCATTGCGCGACGGCCTCGGGCGCGACCCACGATCAGGCGGTCCGGAGCGCGCAGGAGATCGACTGCGAACTGCTGGCCAACGGACGCGACGAGAACATGGTATGCCTGGATCAACCGCCATCGAGCGTGCGCCCGGTCCAATGACGCGCTGCCTGAATTGCGGCGCCGAACGCGACGCGGAAGTGTGCGAAGCGTGCGGGCTGAATTCGATGGCGGCGGAGTTCTCGCTGCGGAAGCGGCTGCTGAACCGCACGGCGATTTTTCTGGTGGGGTCGCTGGCGTTCGTGGTGGCGAGCGAGAGGTATCCTTCGATCGAGCTGGACGGGATACTGATTTTTATCGGGCTGCTTTTCTTTCTGACGCTGGGGCTGGCCATGTGGGTGGAGCGGCGCGCGCTGAAGCATTCGGAAGTGGAAGCGCTCAAGCGCATCTATTACGGGCTGATCCCGGTGCCGTGGGTGATCGCCGCAATGCTGCTGGCGAATGGGGCGCTGGACCACGCGGCGCCGCAGATCGTGCAGGAAACGGTGGTGAGCAAGTTTTCGATGCCGGGGCCGGTGGCGAGCCGGCGGCTGATCGTGACGTCGTGGCGCGAAGGGCATCGCGTGGAACGCATCGCCGTGACGCGCGAGGATTTCGACAGCTTTAACCGCGGAGAGACGGTTGATATTCAGGTGAAGGGCGGGCTGCTCGGCATTCCGTGGGTTTCCGGCGTTTCCCACCCGTGATCTTCGCTATATTGACGTTGACAGGTCTTCCTACAGAGTAGTACTACTACAATGTGGTATTCATCGAATCGCGCTCGTTCACGCGGCGCTTGGCGGAGTTGGCTGGGGGCTCTGCGGACGAGGTTTTGAGAGCCATACAGGATGATTTGCTCCGAAATCCGGAGAGAGGGCAAATCGTTAGGGGAGTAGGGGGATTGCGCAAGGCGCGGGCGGGAAATCCCACTCGCGAGAAGGGCGCGCGAGGTGGTTACCGCTACATGCACCTATACGTGGAACACCGAAATCACATTCATCTCTTGTTTCTGTTAGACAAGGATGAGCAAGACGATCTGGACACAGAGCAACGGAAGTTTCTCCGGCGGATGGTAGCCGAGCTCAAAGCGTAGGAAAGCGAAATGGCAAAGTCGAAGAAGATCAAAGTGAATGTCTACGAGGATTTGCGCCAGTCTCTAGCCGATGCTTTGGCATATGAGCGCGGGGAACCCGTCGACCTTCGCGTGACCGAAGTGCCAGCTCCACCAAAACCGATGAAACCGGAAGAAATTCGGCAGGTGAGAAAGAGTCTCAACGCCAGCCAAGCAGCGTTTGCAAATTTTCTCTGCGTAAGCACGAAGGCTGTCCAGGCGTGGGAGCAAGGTTTGCGCCGCCCTCGAAGTACGGCCCTTCGGCTTCTGAATATTGCGAAGAGGAATCCAAAGGCCCTCTTGAAAGCTTAAAGGCGTTGTTCTGCGCAAGTCGATATTCTTGCAGCCGCCAAGTGGCGGTTGCATTCCAGGATGCATCGTTCGAAGGGCGTGCCTTCGTCTCCATTTCCGAGTGCTAGACTGAAATCTTCCGGGACGGCGAAACCTGCGCGATCCTTGCGGCTTGGGAGACACGAACCCGAATGCGCCTGCCTGAAGAATGGACCGAGCGGCTGCCTTTCCTCGAAACGCTGGAGGAGGATTGGAAGCCGGTGCCGCGCGCGATTCTGATCGTGGCGTGCGTGTTTTACGTGCTTTTCCTGGTGCAGGCGGCGCGAGGCAGCGGGCCGTTTCTGATGATCGACGTGGTGTTCGTGCCGATCCACGAGGGCGGGCACCTGCTGTTCCGTTTCTTTGGCGAATTCCTGGCGGTGGCCGGCGGGACGCTTTTGCAGCTAGGCGTGCCGTTGATGCTGGCGACGTATTTCATTTTTCAGCGGCACGTGCAGGGCGTGGCGTTTTGTCTTTTCTTCTTCTTCGAGCAGTTCCTTCCGGTGGCGACGTACATGGCCGACGCGCGGGCGCAGGAACTTCCGCTGCTGACGGTGGGCGACGCCGATTACGTGATCCACGACTGGAACTACCTTTTCGGCAAAATGGGGCTCCTGCAGCACGACACGCAGATCGCGATGGCGGTGCGCGTGTTGGGCTGGATCGGGATGCTGGCGATCACGGGATGGATGGTGTATCGCAGTTTGCGGCCAGAGAATGCGCCGATGCCGGTCACGTCGACGAATCAGAGCCAGCAGTAGATCGACAGCCAACGCATTTTCCATTGCAGATTCCATACTCCCAGTTCGTGGCGCGAAAAAGCAGATCCTTCGCTACGTCCCGCGCCAGCACAAGCCGCAGGAAGGAAAAACGCGCGGGACTCCGCTCAGGATGACAGCTCGCGACTTTTTGTCCAGGCGGAGCTAGAAGGTGTAGAGGCCGCGGAGGTCGACGGGGTGGGGAAGTTCGACTTCGAGGACGCGGTTGTAATCGCCGAGGGTCAGCTTGACGAGCTGAGCGGGGCCGACGTCGCGCGAGGTCCAATCGGTGCTGGGGATTACGCGAGAGGGCTGCGCGAGGTCGGCGGTCTCGATGTCGGCGCCGTCCTTGGTGATGTCGCTGAGAAAGACGGCGTAGACGATGTGGTCCTTGGTGTTGAGCAGCAGGTAGCGGTGGCCGAGCAATACCAGGACGATGTCCTTCCTTTTGCTTTTCTTGTCCGGCAGATAGACGTTCGAGGCGATGGGCGGCTTGTCGTCGAGCTTCACCTC
>DATJRU010000199.1:0-6107 GCA_035504455.1 Vulcanimicrobiaceae bacterium | reverse complement strand
GCCTTATTCGAATTCGTTCCGGCGGCGCAATACCCGCCGCAGATTCCTCGGACTTGAAGCGACACTCCTGCCGCTACCGTAGTGAGCAGGATACCAGTTTGAAAAGCTGTTTCACAATATGAAACGGAAGAATTTCGCCTGCGGATTAGGACTTGAGTCGGTTTTTTGAATTTCCGGGTGCCCCATCCTCGGTCTGTGAGGGTGGGCCTTTCACAACAAGCACCGCGTAAGCAAAAACGGGCCGCCTCGCGACGGCCCGCCTCGCCTGCATCCAATTCCCGCGTCGAAGCAGCCGCCTTACTTGACCTGCGCCGTCGTCCGCCACCCTTCGGCGTACGTCTCGCGTGCCACCTTCGAGTACGGCACCGGGCTCACCACCGCGCGAATTTCCTTCTGCTTGTGCCGCTCGACGGTCGCTTTCTTCGTGCCGCCGTTCGGTTCGCCCCACACCAGCGTGAGCTCCGTCCCGATCTCCACGTCGTGATCCACCACGCCGAGCGACAGCACCGACCGCTCGTTGTAGCTGTATCCCGCGAACATCGAGAGCCCCACCGTCTTCCCGCCCTTGCCCACCAGCTTGTCGAACGACGCCGAAGCGTAGTTCGAAATCGGCAGGTCGATGAACTTGTACGGTTCGCCCGGTTCCAGCAGCGACTTGTACACGTCCGCCACGTCCTCGCCATTCCACGCGAACGTCACTTTCTTTCGCTGCGTTGCCTGGTCGATCTTTTCCAGCGCCTCGCGCCCGATGAAGTCGTGGTCGAACTTCACGAAGATGCCGTATCCCAGCTCGTACGGCGTCGAGTAGTAGTCTTCGATGTTGCTCGAAACGAAGCTGCCCGCCAGCGAACCCGTCGCCTCATAACTATTCGCCGGGAGCCACTCGCGATACGCCTTCAGCTTGTCGCCCGTGTAGATCGCCGGCAGCGGCGAAGGAATCCAGCCCGATTCGCACGTGTTCGAGGCGTACGCGCGCGAGCCCACTTCGCGCATCCCGAAGTCCTTGCCCGCCGCCACGATCGCCGCCCGGATTTCGTCGCGCTCTTCGTACGGTCCCCAGATCTCGAGGCCCGGAGCGCCCGCCATTCCGTGCCGCAGCGCACGCACCGTCTTCCCGTTGATCTTGATTTCGCCCATGTTGAAGAATTTGATCTCGGGGAACGGCCCGCCGTTCAGCTTCTCGATGATCTGCTTCGCGTTCGGCCCCTGGATCTGGTACCGGTAGCACGTGCGATTCACAGCCCGCCCGCCGGGGTTCGACGGCGAGCGGTCGTCGCGCGTGATCTTCACGTCGTATCCGCCCGTCCTGCCGTGGAATTCCAGCCAGTTCGCCGCCGGCGCGCGCCCCACGTACACCAGGCTGTTCGGCGCGAGGTGAAACAGAATCCCGTCGCCGATCACGTGCCCGTACGGCGTGCACGGCGCGAACTGCTTCGCGCGGTTCACCGGAAAATTCGCGAAGCTGTTGGTCGCCAGGTGCGACAGCAGCTTCAGCGCGTCCGGCCCTTCCACGTACAAATTCGCCATGTGGTGCGACTGGTCGAAAAGCACCGCCGTCTCGCGCCACGCCCTCTGCTCGTCCCGCCAGTTCGAATATTCGGAGGGAACCACCGGGTACACATACGCTCCGATGGGCGAGTTGCGGAGCAACTCCACCGTATTCCCCGCGCCCTTCAGCACTTCTTCCAGATTCTTACCGCTCATGTTCCCCCCTCCTCATGA
This sequence comes from Vulcanimicrobiaceae bacterium, assembly GCA_035504455.1. Lineage (GTDB taxonomy): Bacteria > Acidobacteriota > Terriglobia > Acidiferrales > UBA7541 > Palsa-295. The sequence goes on along the minus strand of DATJRU010000199.1, from coordinate 4,385 downwards.
TGATCCAGCTGTCGATTGTGCCCCTCTAAGGGGCTGGCGGCGAAAAATGCATCGGATACGCTACTGAAACTCCGAGGCATTTGCAACTGGAGGCTGGCCAACGTCTCTGCGGTGACTTGGTCTCGATCCGCGCCAGTGCGCCTTAACTTAATTGGTAGCCGTTCGCTGTTCCGTTTCGCTACGCGTCCCGCTTCTCGCGGCTGTCGCGCCTTCCCCGGGCGCCCGAATGAACTTTCTTCGACGCGCCTGCATTGTATTGAATTTACCCGCCCGATTCAATATGAAAAGTAGTTTCACATTGTAAAACAGGCGAACGAAACGAGAATGCCTCGGTTCTCACTGCTTTGGTTTTCTCTGCGTTCTCCGCGTCTCAGCGGTGGGAATTCTTGCGGATTTTCCTCGGTGCCTCAGTGTCTCCGTCGCAAAAGTTCAGGTCGCTCCGGTTTCCGTCGCCAGCTTCGGCGCGCGCCTCGCTTCGCCGCCCATCACCGCGCGGCGCCACGCCTTCCGCGCCGGCCGTTCGAGGAAAAGGTAGAACAGAATCGACAGCAGAATGCTCCCGATCACGCACAACACATACACCGCCGGATTCGCCACCACGCCGTTCACCGGCACCCCACCCCGCAGCCACGTTCGATACGACCCCGGCTCCAGAAATCCGTGCAGCAAATACAGCGCGTAGCTCGCGTCGCCCAGCAGAATCGCAAACCGGTTTTCCAGCAGCGGCGTCACCACCGTTCGTCCGCTCGCCAGCGCCAGAATGATCAGCGCCAGCGCCGGAACGAACAGCAGGTACTCCTGCGTCGCAAATAGGACCGGGCCAAATCGGCTCCACGGCAGGAACTTCATGATCGCAATCGCCGCCGCGCAGCCGGCGCCCAAAGCAAGGTTCGCCGCGCGCGCGGATCGCAACAAGGTTCCGCGGTGCAGAATCAGCAGGCCGAGACACATCCCCAGAATGAATTCGCCGACGCGCAGCGGCGGAAACACCAGGACGATGTCGCGGAGCCTTTGCGCGAAGTGCGCGCCTACGAACGACGGACGCTTCAGCTCGATGTAGTATGCGAAGAACCCGGCCACCCCGAAGAACGTCGCCGCTTGCGCCACGTACGTCGTTACCATCGCGGCGACCAGCGACCGCGCTGACTTCAGATACCGCGCCAGCACCGGCAGAATGAACGGGAACACCAGGTAGAACGACAGCTCGCACGAAATGCTCCACGCCTGCCCATTCCACCGGTAAAGATTGTCCGCCGTCGGTAAGTACACTTGTAAGCAGAGCAGCCCCGCAATCCAGTTAACGAGAGGATGCTCTCCCTGATAGGGCCTCCAGGCAAAGAACAGGAACAGCAGCGTCGCGATCATCCATGTCGCCACGTGCAAAGGAACGATCCGCGCCATCCGCAGATTCATGAACTCGGCCCACCCGACCGCCTTGCTCCGAATCGCCTCGTAGTAGCTGTAGGTGAGCACCAGCCCGCTTAAGATGAAAAAGAACGAAACCGCCTGCTGCCCCCAAACAAAGAAGAATCCGGGAATCGGCTTCAACCACCCGAAGTGAAACAAAACGACCAGCAGCGCAGCCACGAACCGCGCTCCTGTCAGGCAAGGCAACTGCCCGTGCATCACTGCCGCGCCGCCATCGGTGCCGGGGCCGGCCTTCCGATTTCGAGACAGCCATCCCTGAACGGGATTCCCAAGCGTCATGAAGAGGTCGCCTTTCAAGGCCAATGAGTGCGTTGCCCTTGCTGGGCACGCAGAGAGGTTTGGCCTCGCTGTGAGTCGTTGGCGATGACTCGGCGTTCGTCGATGCCTGCAACGCATTCGTGTGGGCGCTGCCGTGACACTTCGGCCCATCGGATTGCTTGCTGTGGCTTCTTAGCGCCGAGAGATGGCTCGCGAGTCTTGAGCCATCATCGATTGCGCTTATGAGCGGAAGGACTTGGAGGGCGGAGCGCGATCGTGTTGCGAGCTTGAGAGGGGGTCGGAAGTGAATCCGAAACGAGGACCGGAAATCCTGGCGGCGCAATGCCGCGCATCGTAAAGGCTTCCCGCGTCCGAAGAGAGCTGAAGCCTCGGTTGTGGCGGCAGTCCTTCGGCGCCCGCGATCTGCGCGCAGCTTACCGATTCGAACGCCCCGGAGCTGCTGAATGCTGCCGGAAAATCGCTCGGCTCGGCTTGCGAGAAGCTTCCATGGCCGTCGTTCAGCAGGACGGCGACGGGCCGGCCAAAATACGCCGAGGAAACAACCAGATCGACGGCATTGTCGCCGTTGACGTCGCGCGCCTCGATCGCCAAGCCGCCGGAAGGCCCGCGAACCTCAAACGAGCGGTTCCCGGTCGAGCTTAATTTCAACTGGATCTGGTAATCGACTTCGCCCGCGACGTGTCCGTCCGTTTCGACGTTCGCCAGATCCGGACGCTGATCGCCGTCCAAATCGGCGGCCGCGAACGGCAGGCGAGAGCCGAAGGAATGCCCGAGGGATCGAACCGGAGCTGTCTGCGCCTGCGTTTGCCGCGGAGCTGGCGCTCCCGCATACAGGCCGAGAAGCAGCAGGCCAATCAACCATACGATGGGCGAGTGTAACGCCCTCTTAAGTGAAGGGGATCCGAACATCTGGCTCTGAGCGCCCGACTGCATTGGCCTTATACCTTAGTATGGGACTAAGAAGCCAGCTGCAAAGGCATTGCCACGAGAAGACCGGAGGGGAAATCGTCCTGTAACTGATCTAGGTAAATGGTTTACAGCCTAGCGCACGGTCCGCACCCGCAGCGGAGGCAGGCGCTGTGTGGGGTCAGTTCTGCCGTTTTTCTCCCTTTCTTTTCCCTCTCTTCGCCTTTGCCGTCTCTGTGCCTCCGTGTCTCCGTGGCAGTTCTTTCTGGTTTTCTCAGCGTTCTCTGCGTCTCAGCGGTGGATCGGCCTTTGTCTTTCAGCCGTTCCCCACATCCTCAAGTCCGAATCTTCGCTTTCGATAGCCCGAAGCTCTCGAGCGTCCGCAAAATCTCCCGGTGCCCGAAAACCGCCGCCGGCGACGCGTACCCCACCTGCTTCGGCGTGGCATGCACCAGCGTGTGCGCGCCAAAGGCCTGGAGCAATCCCGTCTGCCTGTAGCAGCACGTCCCGAAGATCGAGCACTCGATCATCTCCGTCATCCCGCGACCCACGATGACGTCCACCGTGCGCTGCGTCCTCGAATTCTCGCGCGGCGGTGTCGCGCCCTGCACCGCGTTCGCCATTTCCGCCAACTTTTTCTCTTGCTCCGCCTTCGGTAGCGGACGAATCGCCTCTTCGAAATGTTTCTCCGTCGCGAGGACGCCTTCCATGATCTGCCGCGTCAGCAGCCCGCCGAACGATTTCACGTTCGCCGCCTGCGGATGGTCCTTGTACCACACCGGGTGCGGGAATCCGCCCCAGCTCAGCGCCAGTTGCGTGCGGATGTATCCCGGCACGATCGCCTCGTAGCCCACGGCGCGCGGCCACGGCTTGTACGCGTTCTGCTCGAGATAAAATCCGTCCGTCTGAATCACCGCGAAAATCGTCTGCGTCGACCCGAACGTCGGCATCCCGTCGAACATCGTGAGAATTTCCAGCGTGTCGATGTTCGCCGATTCCAGGCACAGCCGCGCCGCCGCGTCGCTCGGCGCGGACATGAACGCCATCGCCGCCACGATCGCCAGCCCCTTCTCCGCGAACTTCTTGCTCCATTTCTCTTCGAGCTCGCGATGCCACGCCTGCTCGCCCGCGATGTCGAGATAATGGCAGCCTGCCTTCAGGCACGCCTCCACCACCGCCGGCCCGTGATAAATGAACGGCCCCACGTTGTTGCACACCACCTTCGCGCCCGAAAATAATTTTGTAAGCTCGTCGACCGAGTGCCCCGTTTGTACGACTTCATAATCCGCCGTCTCGATCCCGGGCACGCGGCTCATCACGTCCTTGATCCGCGCGGCGTCCCGCCCCGCCGCAACAAACGGCACGTTGTACTCCCGCAAATACTCCGCCGTCAGCCGCCCGGAAAATCCGCTCGCCCCGTAAACCACCACCGGCTTCTTATGTGACATGGTTCCCCCCTCCCCCCAATCTCGCGCGCATCATAACAGACCGCCGCCCGCGGTTCCGCTCTCAGCGGCTCTGTATCCCGAGCCCACGGTCAAAGGATGCGGTGACCACCGGCTGCTCCGTGGTCTCCGTGCCTCCGCGCCGGACAGAGCGAAGCCGTCCTCAGGAGCCTTCGTGCTCGAATCGATGAATGATCGCGACCCGGCTGATCCCGGCCGCTGATCGACTAAAAAGCTCAGGACGAATCTCGAACTCGACCGATGCCAACCGTTCCAGTTCAATTTCGCCCTCACCGACGGCTTCCCGCCGCCTCAGAAAACCCCTGT
>DATJRU010000198.1:0-7871 GCA_035504455.1 Vulcanimicrobiaceae bacterium | reverse complement strand
AGGAACCGCTCGTAGTACGGCATCACCGCCGCAATCCGCGTCTGTTGCAGCATAATTTCCGCCACCCACACGCGATACGCATCTCGCGAAGCGCGCCACGGAAGCTCCCGCCGGTTCGCGCCGAACCAGGCAATCAGCCGCCCCTGGAATTGTTTTGGCCCACGTGCACTAAGCCGTTGTCCCATGCCGCGACATTCTCGCACGAACGAGTTGAGCCGGTCCCCCACGGGAGCTCAGGTACGCGTGCCCTACGGGTTGTGAGGTTTAGACGGTCGGGAAGATCACTGCTCAAAAAGGGAATCTAAAGCACCCTCGCCCAAATTGCTTAAGACGACGTAACATAACTCATGTCGATACTTTTTCTCGGTGGTTGCTTCAATCACCCCGCCGGAACTTTCCGCTTCTCTTGCGAAGCGCTCTCGCAGGAGCTTAGCCGCTTTGCGCGTGTCGATCACGTCCCGACGACCCTGCGGCCAGGCAAGGATGTTGGCTTCAAAGGCCGCCCACATGGCAAGGAATGACGGCCACTCTTTAACGATATCGGATACGCGGACGATCCTTTGTTTGGTGAATTTATTTTCAATGCTTATGAGAAAGAATTCTTGGTAGAAGTGCAAAGCGTCAAGCGGCCCCCGAACGACGTCCTCGAAACTATCTGCTCCTTTCTTGATTCTTGTGACGTAGAACTTCGATCGCAGAATGGCCTCTGCTCCGGCTCCGCATGCCATCGCGCGCCATGCTGGGTAGTCCCTCAAGACGGCCGTATAGGTGGAAACGAGAAAGTAGACAAGCACAGCCACAAGGCCGCGTGAGCAGAGATAAAGAATCCCCATTATGGACAGGGCGGCGCGCCTTGACTCCGCGCGAAATCGTTCATACACACCCTGAAAGCCTGCCAGGACGCCTACGGCGAATGAGAGGAGGAAATACGACGGGACCGCCATCGCGGCGGAGGTTAACTGATGCTATTAGTTCTTACAAGCTAATCTTTCAAGCCGCGCCCAGCAGCGAAGGCACGCTCGCGAACCGTGATGATTTCGTTGAACGAGTCGCCTTTGTCGGTCACACTGACCATGCTTCTTCGCTCGAGTTCGTCGACAATTTCGCGCAACTGCCCCTCGTTCATGCCAGATAATGTGGATAGCTGCAGGAACGGAAGCGACCTGTTCTTGACCAGGATCTCAAAGATCGATCGGTAGTTCTCTTCGCTCACGCTTTGCGCCTTTCTCGGGACTGCCGGTCGCCGAACGCTCTGCGACCCAACTCTAAGTCTCCACCCCAGTTAGTGTCAATCTCGTCAAAGTACAGGATTTCCCAACTGGGCACCACTCATATGATGCAAGTTTGAGGCCGTAGAGTTTCCCCAGTCGACGCCCCTATCCGCATGTGATTACGGCGCTTACAGATCCGCCCTGTCCCTGCAACGACTTGCACTGTCTCGGTAGGGAACTTCTGTTTCATTCGGCGCACTTCCGCTGTTGGCCCGCAGTTACAACCGCTCGATGAAAAGGAAATAGGACGAGGACCACAGCGCCGTGGGAATGCTCCGCTGCGGCCGCGCGGTGATGATGATTTTGAACATCTCGCGGTCGTTCGCCAACGTATCCAGAAACGCGCCGCCCACGGACGACGTCTCCGGCTGCAGCAGCGCCAGCGTCCGCAGCGTGTCGTAAATGATTTCGCCCGCCGGCGCCACCGGCGTGACGTAACGATCCGTGCGGAATTGCATCACGCTGCGAATCTCGTGGAAATGCCAGGCGATGCACGCGGCCATCGAGACGGCGCGCTCGAAGCGCTCGTTCTGCTCGGCTGCCGCGCGGTCCGTGGCGCTCACCTGACCGGCAACTGCTCCCGCCCGCTCGCTGCGTTCACCGCGGGGCGGCCGCCCCACGAACGGATCGAACACGAGCATCACCCGCCGCTCATCCTCACGCGCGAACTCGCGCACGGCCATCCGCCCGATCTTCGCGGTCACTTTCCAGTCGACGAACCGCGCGCTATCGGTTGGCAAATATTCGCGCAGCGAATGCAGCTCGTGCCCGCGCCCGCGAAAATGGCTGGCCATTTCGCCGCTCAACAGGGGCAGCACCTCGTAGAACTGCTCGGTCGGCTCCACGCGCGGGTAAACCACCATTTCAATGTTCGAATCCACCTCGCGCGTCTTCTCGAAAAATCCGAAAGGGAACCGCGTGCGAATTCCGAAAGCGTCCTGCCGGTAAACTCCGCGCCGTGGAAAGCGCAGCTCCACTTTCTGCCTTGAGACGCCCATGTGCGGCACGTAGGGAAAGAAAACCGGCCGCGTCAGGACTTCAGCCGCGGCCTTGTTCCGTTTCGTTTGCCCCACGACGAGCAGCGAAAACGACGGCCACGCCTGCTTCTCGTTGCGCAGTTCGACTTCCGCCAGGATCGGCTGCTCCGCGAAAATGTGCTCCGGCATGTCGAATTTCAGCTCGATGCCCGAAAGAACCGCGCGCGAAAGCACGCCCGAAATCAGAATCCCGCCCAGCAGGCACGCCAGGATCAGAAACAGCAGGTTGTTACCCGTGTTAACCGCGGCAAGAATCAGGATAAAGACAGCGACGAGATAAATGATGCCGTCCCGCGTGAGCCGGTAATCGACTTGCTGCGCGAGCCAGCGCAGGCTCGTGCGCCGCGCCAGCGCCGGCACGATCGTGATCGCCACCCACGCCGCCATCGCCAGCGAAAGAACTGTCGTGATCGCCGCCAGCCAGATGCGCCCCTGCTGCGCCACCGCGGCGGAAAACAGCGCCACCACCAGCGCGGCCGAAAGCACCAGCATCGCGATCCCGAAATTCTTCCAGCCCGGGCGGTCGCGATTGCGCCACCATTTGGCCGGCCCCCCGAGACTGGCGGGAGCTAATTCGGTTGAATTCGGTGTGTTCGTGGCGGAACTCATCAGTGGAACCTGGGATGCGCAGCGGCCGCCTGCCTTGGTGGCACAGACAATCCTCTCTGTGCTCTTACGCTCGAAGCCTTCTCTTCGCGACGGCCGTCACAACGGCACGCGCGTCGTCTCGAGAATCTCGCGCAGGATCGCCTCGGCCTGCTCCGACTTCTTCTGCGTCGAAACGTACCGCGAACTCACCACCACGCGGTGCGCGAACACCGGCACAATCAGCCGCTTGAAATCGTCCGGCAAGCAATAATCGCGTCCTTCGAGAAACGCGCGCGCTTGCGCCGCCCGATGCAGCATCACGGCGCCTCGCGGGCTCACTCCCAGCGAAAGCTGCTCGGTCTGGCGCGTGCGGTCCACAATCTCGAGCGCGTAGTCCAGTAGACTGTCGTCCACCTTCACTTGCGACGCCGCCTCTTGCATCGCCAGCACGTCCGCCGCGTCCATCACCGGCGCGATCTGCTCGGCTTTTCCAGCGGCGGAATGGTTGCGGATGATTTCCTTCTCGCTCGCGCGCGCCGGATACCCCATCCGGATGCGCATCAGGAAGCGGTCGAGCTGCGATTCCGGCAGCGGGTACGTCCCGTGGTGCTCGATCGGGTTCTGCGTCGCCAGCACCAGAAACGGCTTCGGAAGCGGGTGCGTGTGGTTGTCGACGGTGATCTGCGATTCGTTCATCGCCTCGAGCAGCGACGACTGCGTCTTCGGCGTCGTGCGGTTGATCTCGTCCGCCACGATGATGTTCGCGAAGATCGGCCCCGGCTTGAATTCGAACTCCTGCGACACCGGGTTGAGCACACTGATCCCGATCACGTCGCTCGGCAGCATGTCCGAAGTGAACTGAATCCGCTGGAACGAGCAGTGGAACGACCGCGCCAGCGCGTGCGCCAGCGTCGTCTTGCCCACGCCCGGCACGTCTTCCACCAGCAAATGCCCGCGCGCCAGCAGCGTGGTCAGCGCGAGTTGGATTACGTCCTCTTTGCCCTTCACCACGCGCGCGATCGAGCGCTGAAGGTCCCCCAGCCGGCTGTTCGCGGCGCTGCTGCTGACGTTCGCGGTTGTTTGCAATTCCGTGGGCCTTTTGTTACAAGAAATAGGTTCTGTGGGCGACTAGCTCAGTGGTTAGAGCGCTCCCCTCACACGGGAGAGGTCCAAGGTTCAAGTCCTTGGTCGCCCACCATGCCCCGCTTTGATTCTCCCACGCCGCCAAGGGCTGCCTCCATTGCCATTTCGCATAGGTGTGCCCAGTCTTCTACGCCAGCCTTTAACGAGCAGGATAATTGCGATTCCGTGAACAAAAGAGGTGCATGAAGTCCGAAGCGCCAACAGGGGGGAGCCGGTCGGCACCGTCAGGCCGTTACCATCCGGCAATGTCGCTCTACTCTCGGCTCTCGACTCTGAACTCTTAACTATAAACTCTTAAATATGCTCTCAACCCTCCGCTTCCTGCGTTTCTTATCGCTTGGCGCCTGGATCGGCGCAATCGTCTATTTCGCCGCGGTTGTGACGGTCGGCGCCTTCAGGGTCCTGCCGAGCCAGGATACGGCCGGCCTCCTGGTCGGCGACACGCTCAGCGGCTTGCAGCTCATGGGACTCATCGCTGCGGCGGTCTTTGCGGCAGCGTCCCTGGCGATTTCCAGATCGCCCAAGGCCTTCGCCGAGCCGGCGATGCTGGGCGTCATCCTGATGGCGGTGCTGACGATCGTCTCGCAGAACTACGTGATCCCGCGAATGGACGTGCTGCGCGGGCAAATGATGTCGATTCAGGACACGCCGCGCAACGACCCGCGCCACGTCGAATTCGACCGCCTGCACAAAATCTCCGTCGACCTCGAGGCGGGAATCCTGCTGGTCGGCCTGGCCTCGCTCTTCCTAGCCTCGCGAGAAAAACGCGCGATCGAGAGCAGCCCTAAGGTTTGAATGTAGCGCCGCGACTTCAAGCGCGGCATCCTCGGGTTTCTCTGCGGCCTCTGCGTCTCAGCGGTGAGTCTTGTTTTTCAGGCTTCTGCTAAGTCTTCACTCGCTTCTTCGCCACCACCCGCTTCTTGCGCATAACGATCTTCTTCGCGCGCGCCTTCGTCGTAGCCTTCGTGATCTTGCGCGCATCCGGACCGGCCAGCTCTACGGCGCGCCACATGTACCAGCTCGCCACCGTCCGGTAAGGACGCCACCGCTCCCCGAACTTCAGCAGCTCCTTCGGCTTCGGTATCGCTTTCTTGCGATATGTGAGCGCCCAGCCCTTCTGCACGCCGTAATCGTGAATCGGCAGGACGTCCGGCCGCCCCAGCCGGAAAATCAAAAACATCTCCACCGTCCACGCGCCGATCCCGCGCACCGAAATCAGCCGCTCGACCAGCTCCTGGTCCGACATCCCCGCCGCTTCTTCCAGCGTCGGCACCACGCCCTCGATCGTCTTCTGCGCCAAGTCGCGCGCCGCCGCGATCTTCGCGTGCGAAAGCCCCGCCTTGCGCAGCGCCTTCGTCGAAATGCGGAGCAATTCCTGCGGCGTCGGGCAAATCCCGTTCGCTCCCAACGCGCGAATCCGCGAGAAAATCACCTGCGCGGCCTTGCCCGCGATGCTCTGGTAGACGATCGCCTCGAGCAGCGACTCGTACACGCTGTCGCATTCGTCCAGCTTGAACCGGAATTCGCCGACGCGCGCGATCAGCGCGGCCAGCGGCTTGTCCGTGCGCGAAAGATGCGCGTGCGCCTCCACATGATCGAACGGCAGCGCAATCGCGCTGGAATCGGCATTCATAGCGCCAGAAGCATAGCGCGCAGGAAAAGCAGTGGCTAGTGGCGAGTGGCTAGAGCCGGTGAGTAGTGATTGGTGAGTAGTGATTCGTGAGCGGCGGGCAAAACGCGCCTTGCTCTTTTCTCTGTCTCTGCGTCCTCTGCGTCTCCGCGGTAGACCTTGCAGTTGAATTTCGGTCAGCTACTGGTGCTCACCAATCACCACTACGACGCCGTTGCCGCCGTCCGAAACGCCGAGGCCACGTGCAGCTTCCGCAGCATCGACCGCTTCTTCTCCTGGTGCGACTGCATGCGCCGCAAAATATCGTCGAGAATCCGCACGGCAGTCACGATATACGGCCCCTTATTCAGCATCACGCACTCGGCCCGCTCGCCCATCGCCGCATCCGTAATCTCCGACCGCGACGGCACGCCCGTCTTCGCCAGCGTCTCGAGCACCTGCGTTGCCCAGATCACCGGCATGTGGGCCGCCTCGCAGATCCACAGAATTTCTTCCTGGACTTCCGCCAGCCGCTGGTAACCGCACTCGATCGCCAAATCGCCGCGCGCGATCATCACGCCCACGGCGCGGCTGCGCATCGCCGCCAGCAGCAGCGACGGCAACTGGTCGAATCCCTCGCGCGTCTCGATCTTCAGCACGATCCCCAGATTTTCGCCGCCCAGCTCGGCCAGCCTCTCCTGCAATTCGCGCACGTCCGCCTCGCTGCGCACGAACGAATACTCCACAATATCCGCGTGCTTCACGATGAACGGCAGCGCCGCCAGATCGTCTTTCGTCAGCGATGAAAGACGCAGCCGGCTTTCGGGAACGTTGATGCCTTTTTCCGCGCCGAGCTTTTCGCCCGTGGGCCGCGCGTGCGTGATCTCGACGATCGCTTTATCCGGCGCCGCGCTGCGAATCACCCCGCCGATTTTTCCGTCGTCGAGCGCGATCGGCTCGCCCGGCTGAACGCCATCGAAAAATTCCGGCAGCGTCACGCCGATGCGCGCGGGGCTGACGAGCTGCTTCTTTTTGTCGTATTTCGCGGGCTGCCCCGGCTCGAGCGACCGCGTCAGCACCAGCGTATCTCCCAAGCCCAGCCGCAGCGTCTGCGGCTTCGGCGGGAACGCAGCCACGCTCGTTAGCCGCAGCGACTTCGCGATCCTTCGTCCGGCGCGCGGATGCAGCTCGAGCGCCAGTCCCGGCACGATATACGACGTCCGCGTGCACTCCGCCCACCGGCTGTTTCCGTCGACGCCCGTGATTGTTAGCGAGCGGTTCGCGCCGCGCGAATCCGTGAAGCGGATGCGGTCGCCGGTCTTGCTCTGCGCCAGCCAGTCGCCCGGCACCGGAATTGTGGCGTCGGCTTTTGCCGGCGCGAGCTCGTGCTGCCCTGCGGGTGTCAGCCAGACGCGAGCCGGCGAAACCACGCGGCCGAAATCGTCGCGCTGCGGACGGAATTTCAGCACCGCCGGGCCATGTTCGATCGGGCCGGTGCGCAGCTTCGGCCCCGCCAGGTCCATCGAGATTTTGCACGGCCGCCCGGTTTCCTTCACGGCGCGCCGCAGATTGCGCACCATGCCGGACCATGCCTCCGGCCCGTCGTGCGCGCAGTTGATGCGCATGCAATCCATCCCGTGCAGGACGAGATCGCGCACCAAGTCGTAATCGGTCGCCGCTTCCGAAGGCATCGTCACCATGATGCGCACGCTGCGCCCCGTGGGCGCGGGGCCCAGCAGCACCTTCGAATTTTTTTCGAGCAGCGCGTCGCCGTCGCCGATTGCGGGTGCGCCGTCCGGTAGCTCGAGGCATACGTCCTCGGAGCCGGCGAGTTGGCTCAACACTTTCATCACGGCGTGCAGCCCGCCGATCACGTGCGACTCCGTGCGCCCCAGCGACGATAGTCCCAGCGATGCCAGTTGCGCCTGGAGTTGGCGGATGTCGTGCCGCCGCAGCGCCAGGTAGTGAATCAAGTTCGCGGCGCTCGCGCGATGATCCGGATGAACTCCCGCGGAATCGGCGAGGCCGGAGGCTTCGAGCTGCAGCATCTCCGCGCGCAGAAGCTCAAGCTGCTCAATCAGCTGCTGCGGCAATTCTCGGTTTCCGTTTTGCATGAAGGTCACTTCAACAGGGAAGGGCATAGCCTACCTCGCGTTCATTACAATTCTGTGAACGCGCCCCCGCCCCGTCAGTGACCCCAGTCACGCCCCATTTTTCTTCGCC
>DATJRU010000197.1:0-2259 GCA_035504455.1 Vulcanimicrobiaceae bacterium | reverse complement strand
TGTGGGCCGGGAAGGAAGGTCATAGGTGTTCACATAGAGATAGCCGGGCCGGGCGGCGTCTGGAGCTCCCTGCTCGTAATACGCGTCGGTCTGCGAAGGCGCGACCGCATCCGGCACGGGACGCACGCCGTAAGGCAGCCGTGGCAGCTTCCCAAAAAGATGTTCGAGCTCGGGGTCGGCGCGCTTCGCAGTGGCGCGGTAATGCAGCAGCATGTCGTCTTTGCTCGGAAACGTGAAGCGCGGGTCGGTATTCGCGAACTTGACGAAATCGGCGAAGCTTCCCTGAAACCCGGTCTGCTTGATCACTTCGTCCATCTGAGCGCGGGTCTGCTTCACGAGGTCGAGCCCGATCTGATGAATCTGCTCGGGCGTCATGTCCGTGGTCGTGTGCCAGCGGACGAGATATTTGTAATAGGCCGCGCCGCCGGGAATGTCGGCGATTGAAACCGTATCGCGGCACGCCGGAATGTAGGTCTTGGTGAGAAAATCGGCGAACTTCTGAAATGCAGGCGCGATTTTGTCTTTGTAAGCAGCCTCGGCGCGGCGCGTGAAATCCGCTTTCTGCTCGGCGGTGAAGGTGGGCGGATAGTCCTTGAACGCGCTCAGCAGGGGGCTCGCCAGCGGATCGGAGATCACCTGGCTCTCGGCCTGCTTCGGCACGTCCCGCATGGTGATCTTCGGCGGCGTCCATCCGTGCGCCATGCCGTCTTTCATCATGGCGATCGTCTGATCGAGCACGGCGGGAACGCCGTTCAGGCGCGCGAGAATGTCTTCGTACTCGCTCGGGCGGGTCGCGGGCATCATGGCGATCGTGCTGGGAATGTACTGGAGTGGGCCTACGAGCTGCGTCACCGGAACATACAGATTCGCCGGGAACACCGAAGGGATCGGGAAGGCGTCGTCGTGGAAGCGCAGCCCTTCGATGGCGGTCTCGAGTAGCTCGTCGTACAAATCGTAATTCAGCTGTTCGCTCGCGGGAAGTTCGGCGCGAGGAATCGTTTTCAGCTGCTTCAGCGCTTCCGCGAGATGCTGGTTGCGGCCCTCTACGGATGCCGGAGAGAAATCCGTCCAGCGGCCGTTTTGGCCGGGATATCCGAACTGCGTGGCGTTCTCCGGATACTCGCGCATCCAGTACGCCCAGTCTTTTGCGAGGAATTCGCGCAGCTGGCGCGTGGCGGCTTTGGACGAACCTTTTGCAGCGGGAACAACCTGAGCGGAAAGAGTAGAGCCGGGAAATGACACCGCGAGCATCAGGACAACCAAGGAAAAGAGCTTCATGCTTCCTCCTGAGGAAACTGCCAAGAAGACGAGCCTACTACTGGGTCGAAGAGGCTGCGGACTTATTCTCTCGCGCCAGCATCACCACGAGCCGCGCGACTTCCTCGGGTTCCATCGCGGTGCTGTCCACCACCACAGCGTCTTTCGCACGCACCAGAGGCGAATCTTCGCGTTCGCGGTCGCGGCGGTCGCGCTCGCGGATTTCCTCGAGCGTGCGCGCGAGGTCGATAACGTCGCCCTTCTGCTGATGTTCGCGCCAGCGGCGCTCGGCCCGTATCTCGGGCGAAGCAGTAAGAAAAATCTTCAGCTCCGCATCGGGGAAAACGACGCTCCCGATGTCGCGCCCCTCCATCACCACTCCGCCTTGCCCGCCGGCCCGTCGCTGCTCGGCCACCAGCACGCGGCGCACGCCGGGCACCACTGCTACTTTGGATGCAGCCTGGGCTACTTCCGGAGTGCGAATCGCGGATGTCACGTCCTCGCCATCGAGGAACACTTGCTGGCCGCCATCCTGCGCGCGCAGGTCGATGCGCGTTTCGCCGGCGAGCGCGGTCAACGGCTCGCCGGATTCGAGCGGGACGCCGCGCCGCAGCGCTTTCAGCGCGATCGACCGGTACATCGCGCCCGTATCGATGTAGACGTAGCCCATCAGCTCCGCCACGCGGCGCGCCAGCGTGCTCTTCCCCGAGCCTACCGGCCCGTCAATCGCGATGATCAGTTCTCTCAATGTCGGAAAAATGCCTGCGCGTTCAAATCCGTTTGAACGCCCGCTCGATGTCGCGCACCGAATAGCGCAGCACCACGGGTCGCCCGTGCGGGCAGCTCATCGGATATTCGGTCTTCGCGAGCTCGCCGAGCAGCCATTCCATTTTCGTTTTGTCGAGCGGCGTATTCACCTTGATCGCCGCGTGGCACGACGTGGAAGCCGCGATTTTCGATTGCAGCGAATCGATCGAGATGGCCTGATTCTCGCGCGCGATG
>DATJRU010000196.1:0-30688 GCA_035504455.1 Vulcanimicrobiaceae bacterium | reverse complement strand
GGCAGCGGCTACTGGGTCGAGTCGGCCTACCGGCTCAGCCAGGCGCCGGTCTGGCAGCACGCGTTGCGACACGTGCAGGTTGTCGGGCGGATGCAGCAGTTTTACGTGGGGCGCGTGCCGGACGATGATCTGCCGACCGTGAACACCAACCTCTTCGAATTCGGCGTGAACTACTACTTCCGCGACGATCTTCGCCTCGTCACCAGCTACGGCCGCCAGTTCGCCGCGGACAACGGCAACATGAACGTCTGGACCGTCGGGGTCACCTACCGCCTCGCCGTGCCTGTAGGACACGGAGACATTCAATGAACGCGCGGCTTGCCTTCGCGATGTTCGTCCTGGCAGCCGTGGTCTCTGCTGCGCCGATGATCGTTTCCGCGCAGCAGGGAAGCGGGTCTGAAACCAAGCTCGCGAGCGCCAACGACCCCGCTCCCGCCGCGCCGGCGAGTCGAGCCGCAACGAGCTCGATCGCCACCGCGACGCCCGCATCCTTGGCAGCCGCAAAACAGGAAGAGGAAGACGCGCTCCGCCTCGAAGGGGAAAAGCGTTTTCACGCGAACTGCGGCCGCTGCCACCAGGCCCCGCACAAGCTTTCGCCGCGCATGATGGCCACCGCCATTCGTCACATGCGCGTGCGCGCCACGATTACCGACGAAGACATGCGCGTGATTCTGCATTACATGACGCAATAGAGACCCAACAGGAAGGGGATCGAAATGTACGGTTCCAGGGATTGCGCACTCAGCCGGGCGTTGCTGGTCGGCGGGATGGCCGCCGCGGCGTTGTCGTTGGTTCTCGGGGCGCGGCGCGTGGAACCCGAAACGCCGCGTGTGATCGAAATCGTGGCCGATCACGACAGCCGCTTCCGCATCAACGGCCAGGAATCTCCGACGATCACCGCGCGCGCCGGCGAGGCGCTCGTTCTGCGCGTCACCGCGCGGAAGGCGCAAAACCGCAACCGCGACGGCTCGGTTCACGGCTTCGCGCTTCTCCACGCCAAGGACCGTTCGAAGGTCCCCGGCTGGGATTTTCTGCTGAAGCCGGGCGTCCAGGATCTCACGGTGACGGCGCCAACGGAGCCCGGCGAGTACGTGGTCGTCTGCACGGTCATCTGCAGTGACGATCACGAAGGCATGCACATGCGGTTTGTGGTCACGCCGTAATTTGCGAGACGGGTTTAGGTTTAAACGTAGCGCCGGGTCCTTCAGCCCGGCAGGACCTTGGCGAAAGCGTTCAATACTCGGGCAAGGGGAGCGAAGGATGAAAGGCAAAGTTTCGATTCAATTCTTGGCGGTGGCAATCGCAGCAACGCTCACGCTCGTCATGGCGCTCGCCGCGATCCGCGGCGGAATGTCCGCCGGAGAGCGCGAGCAGGTTTTCAAGGGCGAAATTTCCGACTCGCAGTGCGCCCTCAACGTCCATTCGCTCAGCCGCTCGCATGAAGAGATGCTCAAGAAGAAGAATATCGGCACCACGGCGGCGCAGTGCGCGCGCTACTGCGTGAAATATCTCGGCGGCGTCTTTGTGCTCTCGGTGAGGGAAAAGGTCTACAAGCTCGACAACCAGGATCTCGCCGAAAAGTATGCCGGGCAGAAAGTGAAGCTCACCGGCGTGCTCGACGCTCAGTCCAACGTGATCGCCGTCCACGACATCCAGCCGGCGAACTGAAGCTGGTTCTGCCTTTCTCCGCGCCTCCGCGGTGAGTTCTATCGCATTGTGTCACAGCGAGCGGAAACAAGATTACCGCGGAGACGCAGAGAGCGCAGAGGCTTCCGAATCTTGCAGGTTGCGGCTTACGAGCGCACGCCGACGCCGAGCTTGTTGATCACGGCTTCGGTGAACTGCGCGGTTGTAGCCGTGCCGCCGACGTCCCGCGTAAGCGAACGCCCCTCGCGGTAGACCTCGTGCAGCGCCGCGTCGACGCGCTGCGCCGCCGCCGTCTCGCCGATGTGGTCAAGCATCATGATGGCGCTCATCAGCAGCGCCGTGGGATTCGAGATGCCCTTGCCGGCGATGTCCGGCGCGGTGCCGTGAACGGCCTCGAAGATCGCGACGTCCGCGCCGATGTTACCGCTCGGCACCACTCCCAGCCCGCCCACGAGGCCCGCGGCCAGGTCGCTCATGATGTCGCCGTATAGATTCGTCAGCAGCAGCATGTCGAATTGCGACGGATTCAGCACCATCTGCATGCAGGCGTTGTCGACGATCAATTCCTTGTATTGAATGTCCGGGTATTCCGCGGCGACGTTGCGAATCGATGCAAGGAACAGGCCGTCCGACAACTTCATGATGTTGGCTTTGTGGATGGCGTGAATTTTCTTGCGGCCGCGCTTGCGGGCGAATTCGAAGGCATACCGCGCGATGCGCGTCGATGCGCGTTCGGTGATGATTTTCAGGCTTTCGACCACGCCCGGCACCACGGTGTGCTCGAGCCCCGCGTACAAATCTTCGGTGTTCTCGCGGATCAGCACCATGTCGACATTCTGGTAGTGGCAGGGAGCCCCTTCGAGGTTCTTCACCGGGCGCACGTTCGCGTAAAGATCGAGCGCCTTGCGCAGCGCCACGTTGATGCTCGGCGGCCCGCTCGCCACCGCGGTCGCCAGGGGTCCCTTCAGCGCCACGCGGTTTTTGCGGATCGACTCGACGACGGCAGCCTGAATCGACGCCGCGCCCTGCTGGTGGATGTCGCCTTTCGCCTCGGTGTCTTCCCACTCCACTTCGACACCTGCGGCTGCGATGATTTCGCGCACCGCGCGGGAAACTTCGGGACCGATTCCGTCGCCTGGGATCGATGTGATGGTGTGTTTCATGGGGCTCCTGGGAAAAGGATATTTTAGGGTGCGCCGGAGGGGTTGCACAACCTCGATCGGAAGGAGTTTTCCTTCGACGTCAACTTGCGGCGGGCTTGCCGGGTTCGGGTTCGCCGCAGCGGTAGGTCACGGCAATCGCCAGGATCATGGCGGCCAGAATCACAAGGCTCGATGAGATGCGGCCCAGCGCTAGCCCGCCCTGGACGTGTGGCTTGGTTAGGGTGTCGCCGAGCGTGGCGCCGAGCGGCCGCGTCAGGATATACGCTGCCCAGAAGAGGACGCTGCGAGGAATGCGCGTGAAGAAATACGCGGCCGCTACCAGCGCGATAAGCCCGGCGAACACCAGCGCCCCGCGCTCGAAGCCGAGCCGGAGATCGTCGGCCGTGAAATCGCCGGCCGCTGTGCCCAGGGTGTTCGAGATCAGAATGGTCACCCAGTAGAAAATTTCGTTCTTCCGCGATACCACATGATCGTAGGCGATGGCGCCGGTGGAAAAGTGCCAGATCACGAGGACCGCGATCACGGATGAAAACAAAATTGCGGCGGCGCGCGGGTATCCCAGGCCGAGCGTGCGGTCCATATAGTCGGAAGTGGTCGTGCCTACGGTGGTGGTGGCCACGACGACCGCCCAATAAAATGCGGGGTGATAGCGGCGCGACTTGATCTGGCAGGTGAGGGTCACAACGAAGAACAGGAGAAAAATCAGGCTGCTGATCGCGTAGCCCAGGTTCAGCGTCATCGACAGCGCGTCGCCGCCGGTCTCGCCCACGGTGGTCGCCAGGATCTTGATGATCCAGAAAGCCAGCGTGACCGCCGGAACCTTGCTGAAAAAGCCCGCATCGGGATGAATCGACTTGGCGCGCGGGGAAGCGGCGTCCGACTCGGCGCCGAAGAAAAGGGTTGTGCTGCTAATCGGAAGCCTCCAAAAGAATTTCGCTTCGGACCGCGCCTCAATCTAACAAGACGCCGCGCCCCGCGCAAGCGCCTACAAGATGGATCTGCCGCATCTGGCCGCGGCGTGGTGGCGCCGCGCCTCGTTCTATAGCAGAATGCGCCCAGTTTCTCGAAACTTTTGCGGAGGTTCTCGATGCGCGGCGAAAAGGCTGGCTCCGATATGGGCGGCGAAAAGGCATCGGCGCGTCGGCGGTTCCTGAAAGGCGTCGCCGGGTTCTCAAGCCTTTGCGCCGCGGCAAGTTTCGCGCCGCCGTTCGCTGAGCTGGCCTCTGCGCGCGCGCAAACCAGCGTCGTGTCCCTCCCGCAAAACAATGCTGCGCTGGCCGGCACGCACGTGATTCTGCTGGGCACGCGCGGCGGCCCGGGCGTCGATCTCGAGCGCAATGAAACGGCCAGCGCGGTCGTCGTCGACGGCACTCCGTATCTTGTCGATTGCGGCTACGGAACACTGCGATCTCTCGTTGCTTGCGGCCTTGGTTACGCGCAGATCGCCACGATCTTCTTTACGCATCTCCACGACGATCACACCTCCGACCTCGCCGCGCTTTTGACGCATCAGTGGACCGGCGGCCGCAGCAAGCCGACCGACGTCTACGGCCCTTACGGCACCGCCGCCATGGTCGACGGCGCCCTCGCGTTTTCCAAGGCGAACGCCGAAATCCGCGTCGTCGACGAAGGCCGCACCACGCGCCCCGAAACTTTGTTTCGTGGCCACGATCTCGCGGCGACCGACAAGCCCGCTTCCGCTTTCAAAGACGAACGCGTCACGGTCACGTCCGTCGAGAACACGCACTTTCCGGAGCGCTCGAAGGCGCGCATGCCGTACCGCTCGCTCGGATATCGCTTCGACTCCCAAACGCGCTCGATCGTCTTCTCCGGAGACACGGCCTATTCCAGCAATCTCGTCGATTTGGCGCGCGGCGCCGACGTCTTCATCTGCGAAGTCATGGACCAGTCGATCCACGATCAGATGGCCGAGCGAGCCAAGGCCGAGGCGGACAAAGGCAATCCCGACAATATCTATCGCCATATCGCCGATACGCATTCGACCCCCGCGGATGTCGGCCGCATGGCCACGGAGGCGCAAGTGAAAATGGTGGTCTTGAATCACCTGCTGCCGGGAACCACCGCGCCGGGCAGGCCCGAATTTCCGGCTTCGTCTTTCATTGAAGGCGTCCGCAAAGACTATTCCGGCGAAGTTGTGGTGGGGGAGGATCTGCTGGTAGTTTGAGGCGGTATAGTCATGGCCCGGGACCCGAGGTCGTCGACCGCTGCGTCCCCTTTCGCAAGAAGCTGTAAGCAAACGCCTTTTCCGGAAGCGTCGCAGCCCCTTGCCGCATCTGATATACTGTCCTTGGGATTGCGGTGCGCGGGCCTTGAGGCTTTTGCGCCTAACCTTTTGGAGGATCGAAGAATGGTTCAACTTACGCCGGTAGCTGTCACGAAGGTGAAGGAAATCTTGGCTGCACAGACACCTCTGCCGACGGGCCTGCGCGTCGCGGTCGTCGGCGGCGGATGCTCGGGTTTTAGCTATCACATGGCTTTCGAGAATCAGATCAACGAAGCCAGTGACAATGTGTACGAGTTCGACGGCCTCAAGGTACTCGTCGACCAGATGAGCGAAATGTATCTCGAGGGCGTTTCCATCGACTACATCGAGACGCTCGAGGGTTCGGGCTTCAAGTTCAACAACCCGAACGTCAAGAGCACCTGCGGCTGCGGCAGCTCCTTCTCGGTCTAAGGTAGCTCGTCATTCGCGCGGCGCTCGCGCCTGTCGACGGCGGATACGTCGGCGCACTCGCATTGCTCTCTCGGCTCCCGGAGCGAAGGTTTCGGGAGCCTTCGTTTATCGGCACGGTTTGAGGTTCAAACGTAGCGTCGGGTCCTTCGAGCCCGGCATCTTCTTTAGGCCGATGCCCCGCTGCAGCCACTCAAGATGACGACGGCAACGTTTCCAAGAAACTCCTCTAAGATTGAAAACCCCTGCTGCGCCCCGTATGCTGTTTGCTTCCCATGAAGATCGCGCTGGCTCAGTTCAATCCGACGGTCGGCGACTTCGAAGGCAATCGCGCGCGCATCCTGGACATGGCGCGTATGGCCAAAGCAGGCGGCGCGGACATGGCCGTTTTCTCCGAGCTTTGCCTATGCGGCTATCCACCGCAGGATCTGATCGAGCGCCCGTCCTTCGCCGAGCGTAACCAAAAAGAGCTGCGCTGCCTCGCCGAACAGATTGTCCTGCCGTCGCTCGTAGGCTTTGTGGGTGCGGCGCAGGACAACACGGGAAAGCCCGTCGCGAATTCCGCGGCGCTCGTAGCGGCCGGCAAAATCCTCTTCGAACAGCGCAAGATGCTGCTGCCCACGTACGACGTCTTCGACGAGAGCCGCTACTTCCAGCCTGCGCACACGCAGGATGTCTTCGCGCTCGGCGCCGATTCGCTCGGCATCACCATCTGCGAGGACTGCTGGAACGACAAGAATTTCTGGGTCAAGCGGCTCTACGAACGCGATCCCGTCGCCGAACTCGCCGGGAAGGGAAGCACGCTGCTGCTGAATATTTCTTCCTCACCGTACACGGTAGGCAAGCGCGCATTCCGGCGCGAGATGCTGCAAGCGACGGCGCGGCAGCACGGGCTGCCTTTCGTTTACGTCAATCAGGTGGGCGGCAACGACAGCCTTGTTTTCGACGGCTCGAGCATCGCGTTCCGGCCGGATGGCAGCATCGGCGCCCTCGCGAAATCGTTCGATGAGGATCTCGTGTTTTTCGACACGGTGACCGGCGAAGGCGATATCCGCTCTCGGCTGACCGACGAGACCGAAGCCGTCTACCGTGCGCTGGTTCTTGGCACACGCGATTACGTCCGCAAGTGCGGCTTCAGGCAGGTGGTGATCGGGCTGAGCGGTGGCGTCGATTCGTCGCTCGTTGCTGCGATTGCGGTCGACGCGCTCGGCAAGGAAAACGTCACCGGCGTGGCCATGCCCGGCCCGTATTCCTCCGAGGGCAGCGTACGCGACGCCAAGGCGTTGGCCGGCAATCTGGGGATTCGGCTCCTCACCCTGCCGATTAACGATGAAGTTGCGAGTTACCGGAAAACGTTGGCGCAAGCGTTCGCGGGGCTGGCGGAGGACGCCACCGAAGAGAATATTCAAGCGCGCGTGCGCGGGAATTTGCTGATGGCGCTGTCGAACAAATTCGGTTCGCTGGTGCTGAGCACAGGCAATAAGTCCGAGATGGCGGTGGGCTACTGCACGCTCTATGGAGACATGGCGGGTGGGCTCGCCGCAATCTCCGACGTGCCGAAAACGATGGTCTACGAACTCTCGCGGTTCGCGAATCGGGACGGCCAGCGGATTCCGGAGAGCGTATTCACGAAGGCGCCGTCCGCGGAGCTGCGCGCGAATCAAACCGATCAGGACAGCCTGCCGCCCTACGACGTCCTCGACAAAATCCTGAAAGCCTACGTCGAAGACTTGCGTTCGCCGACCGAGATCGCCGCGGAGCACGGATTCTCGATCGAGTTGGTGCGCGCGGTGGCGCTGCAAGTCGACCGCAACGAATACAAGCGCAAGCAAGCCCCGCCTGGCCTCAAAGTCACTTCGAAAGCCTTCAGCGTCGGCCGACGTTTCCCCCTCGCCCAAAAGTATTCCGTTTAAGCGAAGCCTTCGTTCCTTCCCGCGTCCGTTTCTTTACAAACTGCTCACAGAATCGCGACAACCAACCTCGGCACGAAACCCAAGAATAGCTGGCGAGCTTTAGCTCAAGCGGAAAATTGAAAGGAACCTAGAGATGAAATGCAAGGTATTGGCAGTCCTCCTCTTCTCGATCACGCTCCTCTCCAGCAACGCTTGGGGCGCATCCGGCGCCCTCGACCCCACGTTTGGAAACGCCGGCGTAGTGCAGGGCAACAGCGACTTCATTTTCGCTGACGCCGCTCTCGCGCCGAACGGCGACATTCTTGTAACGGGATCCGACAACGACCCTGGCGTGGGAAGGTTCGCCACCGTCGCCCGCTACCTGCCCAACGGCACGCCCGACGCTTCCTTCGGCACCGACGGCGTCGTGACCCTGCCGCCACCATCGAGCTTTTTTCTTGGCACGTCGTTCACGATGGCGCTCGCCGTCCAACCCAACGGGAAGATCCTTCTGGTCTTCTTCGCGTTCAATAACACCAGCACCGAAACCGAAACGCTGCTGTTGCGCTTGAACGTGAACGGCACGACCGACACTACGTTTGGAGCAGGCGGGCAGGTGAATCTCGACTTTCCAGTTCCCACGGGCTGGGGAGCGAGCGTCACGCTCGTGCTGGCACAGCCCGACGGCAAAATCCTGCTCAGCGGCAACGTCACGCCGCCCTTTCGCAATCACAGCGCGCCGCTGACGCTCCTTGCCCGCTATCTCGCCACCGGCGCGCCCGACACTTCTTTCGGCAACGGCGGATTTGTGGAAGAGGTCTCACCGGTCGATCTGCCCAATTCCATCGCGCTCCGCTCCGACGATTCCTTCACCGCGGTGAATACAGCGGATGAAATCGCCCAATTCAGTTCGACGGGCGCGGTGGTTTCCGCACCTTCGAGCGCGGCGATCGTCTTGACCAAAGACACCGGCGTAGTCGCCTTGCAATCCAACGGCGAGTACCTCGAGGCCGGCACGGTTGCGGGTCCCATCGGAAGGCTCAACTTCGACGCCGAGGTCGTGCGGTTCGAAGCCACAGGCGTCCTCGATTCGTCCTACGAGTCGTCGGTCATTCGTTTCGGCGCCGACGGCCCATCGGTGAAGAACGTTCCGGCGGGGATCGCGGTCGATGCAGCGGGAAGGGGAGTCTTGGCCGTGGAGTTTGAGTCGACGACCACGGCATCCGGAATCGCGCGTTTGAATACCAACGGCAGCCTGGATACGACGTTCGGCAACGCGGGGATCGGCTCAACCGTCCCGGGCTTCGTGGTATTTGCGGTCCTGGTTCAATCGAACAACCAGCCCATCATGGTGGGAGGCAACGGCAGTCTCGCTCGCTTCCTGGCGCAATAGCAAGCACGCAGGAAAACTCCTTCGGCGCGGGGCCCGTCCAGCAGACGCGGCCCCGCGCTAGATCGGTCGGGCGTCTCCGCGTCTCCGTGGCAGACTGCCTGAGCTCGTGTGATAGTGTTGAACGAGTCGAAGGAGCAAAGTGGAATCGGCCGAAGCTATCGCTCTGATCCGGCGTTTCCTTGAGGCGTGTGTGCGCGCCGACCCGGACGAATTCGCGGACTACTTTACCGAGGACGCGGAGTGGTGGAACGCGCCCTGGAAACCGGTCAAAGGACGCGAAGCGATCCGCGAGACACTGCGGCGGGGCGCCGAGGGCATGGCAGCGCTGCCATGGGAAATCCGGCATATCGTTGCTGACGGCGACACCGTAATGGTCGAGCGCGTCGATAATTTTCTCGTCGACGACACGCGCGTCCGAGTCCCTTGCATGGGCATTTTCGAACTGCGCGACGGCAAGATCGCTGCATGGAGAGACTACTGGGACCTCCAGCAGTTCGAGCGCCAGCTGCCGCCGAAATCGCCGGCTTCGTAACCCGCTTCCCGGTGCTCCTGTGTCGCCGTGGCGCCTTCGGCTAAACCCCGAGCACGTTCACCAATTCGCGCACGGAGGCGGACGACTTATCCAGCGCCGCCTTCTCTTCCGGCGTCAGTTTGATCTCGATGATCTGCTCGACGCCCTTGGCGCCCAGCTTCACGGGCACGCCGACGAACAGCCCCTTGATCCCGTACTCGCCTTCGAGGTACACCGCGCACGGCAGAATCTTCTTTTTGTCTTTCAAGATTGCCTCGACCATCTCGACTGCCGCCGCCGACGGCGCGTAATACGCCGAGCCTGTCTTCAGCAGGTTGACGATCTCCGCCCCGCCCTTGCGCGTGCGCGCGATGATTGCTTCAAGTTTTTCTTTCGAGATCAGCTCGGGGAGGGGGATTCCAGCAACAGTTGAATAGCGCGCCAGCGGCACCATGTCGTCGCCGTGCCCGCCCAGCACGAACGAATGCACATTCTCAACCGATACATTCAATTCGCGCGCCACGAAGGTGCTCATCCGCGCCGAGTCCAGCACGCCGGCCATGCCGAGCACGCGATTCTTGGGGAAGCCGCTGATCTTGAACGCCGCCTGCG
This sequence comes from Vulcanimicrobiaceae bacterium, assembly GCA_035504455.1. Lineage (GTDB taxonomy): Bacteria > Acidobacteriota > Terriglobia > Acidiferrales > UBA7541 > Palsa-295. Next base: position 20,778 of record DATJRU010000196.1, on the reverse strand, counting down.
CCATCGCGTCGAGCGGGTTGGTCACTACGATCAAAACCGCATTCGGCGAGAGCTTTGCCAAAGGCTCCACGACGGCCTTCATCACGTCGTAGTTTGTTTTGAGCAAATCATCGCGACTCATTCCCGGTTTGCGGGGGATGCCGGCCGTAACGACAATCACGTCGCTGTTGGCGGTCGCGCTGTAGTCTCCGCTTCGGGTCGAGATACCCGCGGCTTGGGCATCCGTGCCGAGAATGGGCGCCGACTCCGCCATATCCAAAGCTTTGCCTGCGGGCATGTCCTCGACCAGGTCCGTTAGCACGACATCCGCCAGTCCCGCATCATGTATCCGTTGAGCTGTCGTCGAGCCGACAAATCCGCCGCCCACAACCGTGACTTTCTTCCTCATTCCATCTCTCCTTGGTTGAGTATTCCCTTTAACTTCCTATTTATCGGCTCGCATACTCACCGGCTTGCGGGAGCGTCCGAGCGGACTTCAAAAAAACCGACGTGCAGATCGCGCTCCGGCACGAAGTTCTTTGCGCGAACGCGAAAATGATCCGGATCCAGCCGTTCGACACGGCCATCCCAACAGAAGCTGACATACCACACGCTCCGGCTATCGGCGGGTTTTGGTTTTTCCACCACCAGTTCAAAGTTCGCGAGGGGTGTTTTCCAGTTGTTAGCTGTCTTCAGAATGAAGTCGACCCAGGTGAAAACCACGCTCGCGTTTCGAACGTCGCTCCGCAGCTTCGCCTGCAAGGGGCGATCGAAGCACGCATCCGCGATTTCCGGTAAGTAGCCCCAGGCTTGCCCGCCTTGCGTCGCCTGCGGAGATTTCGCGAGCGCACTCATGGTCCGGTAGTCGACATCGGTCCAGCCTGCCCAAGGCTTGTACTGATGGCGGATGTGGACTGTCGTCTTCGCGGGGAATGTCTGCTCCCAGTAGAAGAGCTTCCGGAGGCTCCAAAGCGGGGACATATCGTCGTCGGCGAGACCCAGACGGACAAGTTTCGCACGGTCCTCCGCGGATAGCTTGGCGAAGTCGGAGTGGTCGCCGCCGTTGGTAAAGCCTTGCGCTAGGGCGTCCGAGTCAAAGTGGCCGAAGGCATCGGGATCGATACCGAGCCGCTGAAGTTCGGCACTGTAGTCGCGATCCTTCAAGATCGCTTTCAAGTCGGCTGAGTAAGCGACAGCCTTGCCATCCGCCCATACCTGTAAATCGTGAAAGGCGTTCTCGGGGCAGCCATCGATCGGCTCGTCACAGCGATACTCCGGTATCGGGAATGCGACTTTCGTATTGATGTCCTGGGACGTGTTGTTCAGGAACTCATATTCGACGGTCACGCGATCGATCCCGACGTTCAAGCTTTCCTTGACCATCGAGATTCGGGAATTTTTTTCGAGGTGAATACCGCCTACGCCAAGCGACGCAGCGGAATCATCTGCAAGAGTGGAGTGGGCGACTGACAGCGAAAGCAGGACAGCTAACAGGATCGCCATCGCTGGCGAAGAAAGGCGTTCTTGGGCCGCGGCTCTGGGTGAACTAGAGTCCACAATTAACGGGTAGCGGTCGCGGGGGCATGCATGTTGTCGATGATGGATGTGGCAAACTCCGTGGTGCTTACCTTGGTCGCGCCGGTCATCAAGCGCTCGAGGTCGTAGGTGACGCGCTTTTGTTGGATCGTCCGCGCGATCCCGTCTTCGATCATTTGCCCGACTTCGTTCCAGCCCATGAATTCGAACATCATCACGCCCGAAAGCATCACCGAGCTCGGGTTGATCACGTCCTTGTCCGCGTACTTCGGCGCGGTGCCGTGAGTTGCCTCAAAGCACCCGAAGCCATCGCCGATGTTCGCGCCCGGCGCCATGCCCAGGCCGCCGACCTGCGCCGCGCACGCATCCGAGATGTAATCGCCATTCAAGTTCGGCGTCGCGAAAACTTGATACTCGTCCGCGCGCGTCAGCACCTGCTGGAAGACTGAATCGGCAATCCGGTCATTGATCAGCAGCTTTTGTTTCCACTGCCCGCGCCCGTGGGTGGCGTAAATGGCGTCGAGCGTCTGCTTTACCTCGGCATTAATCTTTTTCTTGAAGTCTTCGGTGGCCTGATCGAGGCCCGGCTCGATCAGCTCCGCGTTCTTCTCGATCGAAATGTTCGGGTCGCTGTCCTTATTGCCGAGAATCCAGCTCTCGCGCTCGGTCACGATCTGCTGGCGGAACTCCTCGACCGCCAGCTCGTAGCCCCAGTCGCGGAACGCGCCCTCGGTGAACTTCATGATGTTGCCCTTGTGCACGAGAGTCACCACGCGCCGCTTTTTTTCGAGCGCGTGCTGGATCGCGCGGCGCACCAGCCGCTTGGTGTTGCCCGGAGAGATCGGCTTGATGCCGATGCCAGCGAGCTCGGGCAGGCGCTTGTTCGTACCCTTCAGCATCTCGCTGTTGATGAAGTCCGCGAGCTTCTTCACTTCCGGGGTGCCGGACTTCCACTCCATCCCGGCGTACACGTCTTCGGTATTTTCGCGGAAGATCACCACGTTCATGCGCTCGGGGTGGAGCATCGGCGTCGGCACGCCCTCGAAATAGCGCACCGGCCGCACGCACGCGTACAAATCGAGCAGTTGCCGCAGCGTCACATTCAGCGAACGGATGCCGCCCCCCACCGGGGTCGTCAGCGGCCCCTTGATCGCCACGCGGAAATCGCGGATCGCGTCCACCGAATCCTGCGGCAGCCAATCCTTGAATTTGTTGAATGATTCCTCGCCCGCGTAGATCTTCAGCCACGCGATCTTGCGCTTCCCGCCATACGCCTTCTCGACCGCGGCGTCGAACACGCGCTGCGAGGCTTTCCAGATGTCGCGGCCCGTGCCGTCGCCTTCGATGAACGGGATGATCGGGCGGTCCGGCACGCGGAATTCACCGCCGCTGTATTCGATCACCTTTCCGTCCTGCGGGACAGCCACGCCGTTGTACGAACTCTTCATTTTCTCGGAATCCCCCAAATCACTGCGACCCGCTAAGTAACTTTTCCAGAAACTGTCTCATAAATGTGCGAGCCAAAGCCTCGGAGTATCTTCAGGGGCTAAAGCCCTGCACTTCTTGCGTCCTAATGTCGGAGCTGAAGCTCCGACCCCCTAAGGGAGGGCATTTATGAAACGGCTCCTCGTAAGAACCCAATACCTTAGCACAAAGTGAGTTGCGGAGTACGCGCAGACGCGTTCGATCGAGATCCAAGAAAAATCTCTTATCGCCGGGAATAAATCCCGCCCCTTGCCGGTCTGGACAGGTGAGACGGAGGCCACATTCATGAGCGACTACATCAAGAAGAACCTGAATCCCGACGGCATCGATCGCCGCGGATTCCTGAAGTGCATGGCTTGGGCGGGCACGGGAACCCTTTGTGTGATGCAGGGTGGGATACTGAAATCCTTCGCATTCGGCCCCGGGCTCAAGCACGATGCGGCGCTCGCCAAGGCCGACTTCGCTTTCGCGCAGATCAGCGACTCGCACATCGGCTTCAACAAGGCCGCGAATCCGGACGTCACTGCCACGCTGCGCGAAGCGATCGCCAAGCTCAACGCACTGCCGCGCATGCCGGAGTTCGTTCTTCACACCGGCGATCTGAGCCAGCTCTCGAAACCGGATGAATTCGATACCCTCGAGCAATCGTTGAAGGACGTGCGCACCGGCGCGATCTACTATGTCCCGGGCGAGCACGACGTGCTCGGCGATAATGGCGCGAAGTATCACGAGCGCTACGGCAAGGACAGCAAAGGCGACGGCTGGTACAGCTTCGATCATCGGGGCGTCCACTTCATAGGCCTGGTGAACGTTCTCAACCTCAAGGCTGGCGGCTTGGGATATCTTGGCCCCGATCAATTGGCCTGGCTCAAGGACGACGTGAGCGGCCTCAAGCACAGCACGCCGATCGTCGTCTTCGCACACATCCCGCTCTGGAGCATCTATCCCGCTTGGGGGTGGGGCACCGACGACAGCGAGCAGGCGCTCGCCTATCTGAAAAAGTTCGGCTCGGTGACCGTGCTCAACGGCCACATCCATCAAGTCATGCAAAAGGTGGAAGGAAACGTCACATTCCACACGGCGATGTCTACCGCGTTTCCGCAGCCCGCTCCCGGCACCGCTCCCTCGCCGGGCCCGATGAAGGTACCCGACGACAAGCTGCGCAGCGTCCTGGGCATTCGCGATGTGAACTTCGTCCGCGGCCGGCACACGCTGGCGGTCGTCGACTCAACGCTCGAAGCCGGCCCGAGCGTGCCGTCGGCCGCGGCCAACGGAGCCAGCCAATGATCCGGCGCACCTTGGCGATCGGCTCCCTCGTCGCGCTGCTGGCTCTCGCCGCCGTTGCGTGCCTGAATGTGCGAGCGCACGCCGATGAACCGAAGCCTCGGACTGCAAGCGTGACCATCGACAACTTCAGCTTCAATCCGAGGGAGATCACCGTCGCGAAGGGGACCACCATCACTTGGACCAACCGCGATGACGTGCCGCACACGGTCACCAGCACGCAGCATAAATTCGGCTCGAAGGCGCTCGATACCGGCGACCAGTTTCCGTTCACTTTTGCCGAGCCGGGGACCTACGCCTACTTCTGCTCGGTGCACCCGATGATGACCGGCAAAGTGATTGTCCAATGAAGGGAAGCGTGTTGAAGTAGCGTCTATGCCGGAAGATGTCCGGGGCACGGATTTCGAGCGCACGATTGTGCCGCACCTCGATGCGGCCTATAACCTGGCGCGCTGGCTCGTCCGCAATCCGCAAAACGCCGAGGATGTGGTGCAGGAAGCATGCCTCCGCGCCGTCGGCTTTTTCGGCGGCTACCAGGGAGGTGATGCGCGGGCGTGGCTGCTGCGCATCGTCCGCAACACGGCCTATTCATTTCTCGAGAGAAATCGCCCTGCAGAGCTGGCTGAAGAATTTAATGAAACGCTTCATGTTGATCCTAAGCCGGATGCGGAGGCGCTCGCGATCAAGAATGTCGAAGCCTCGCGGCTTCAAGCGGCACTTGAACAGCTTCCCGTGCGCTTTCGCGAGGCTCTGATCCTGCGCGAAATGGAGGGGATGTCGTACAAGGAAATCGCCGAGGTGATGAGCATCCCAATGGGGACCGTGATGTCGAGCCTCGCCCGTGCCCGTACGAGGATCAGGGAACTGCTCGCCGAGACGCCGCCAGGGAATCCCGAGAGGGCAGGCAAGGAGGTGCAGCGTGGCCTGCGAAGATAGAGCACAGTGGCTGCACGCCTATTTCGACGGCGAGCTCGATCTCGTCCGGAGCGTCGAATTCGAGGAACACTTGAAGACGTGTGTGGCCTGCGCGCGGGAACTGGAGACGCTGCAATCGCTGCGGCAGGGCATCGGCGCGCAGTCGCTCTACTATCCCGCGCCGTCAGGCCTCGCCGCAAAACTTAGAGTCGAGGCCAGTCTCCCGCCTGTCGCCGATCCGGCAGCTCGCGCGATGCAGGTCGCGCGGCCCATGTCGTCGCGCCGGCGCGTTGTCGAGTGGCTCGCAGTTGCCGCGACGGTGCTGATCGTCGTTTGGCTCGGCGTCGATATCGCCTCTCGAATTTCGGGCGCGAGGGAAGAACGGCTCCTCGCTCAGGAAATTGTCGCCAGCCACGTCCGGTCGCTGCAGCCGGGCCACCTGTTCGACGTCGAGTCCACCGACCAGCACACCGTGAAGCCGTGGTTTGACGGCAAACTCGATTTTTCGCCACCTGTGCGAGACCTCGCGGCAGAGGGGTTCCCGCTGGTCGGCGGCCGCCTCGATTCCATCGACGGCCGCACCGTTGCCGCGCTCGTCTACCAGCGCCGCAAGCACATCATCAACGTGTACGTGTGGCCGGTCTCATCCGGCGACGTGCCCGAAGCGCCCGGCGCCAGCCGCATGCAATCGTTGAACGGCTACAATCTGATCCGCTGGCGGCAAGCGGACATGAGCTTCTGCGCGGTCTCCGACGTAAGCCCCGCCGACCTGCAGCAGTTCGTGCAACTGCTCAGACAGTGATAATCGGCCGCGTGGATGCCAGCCGCACTTCTTTATCGAGAGTTTGCAGACGTCAAGAACCGCTTTAAGCGCCCGGAGAATTAGAAAACTGCGAGAAATTGTGCGAGTACAACTGGAGATGTCGGCTGGTCGACTCAAGGCCGCCGCATCAACCGACGCTTGAACCCACCGGACGGCGCTCAGTACTCCGAATAATACGCCGGGCGTTTCGACGACGTCGCGAACAGCTTCACCAGAAACAGACCCAGCAAGAATCCGCCCACGTGCGCCCACCAAGCCACGCCGCCTTGCGCTGCCGACTGTGCACCCAACTCCGCCACTCCACTCAGAAATTGCATCAGGAACCACAACCCGATGAAGATCACAGCGGGAACCTTCCACAGGAAGAAGATGATCAGCAGCGGAACCAGGCTCAGTATCCGCGATTTCGGGAAAAGCACGATGTACGCGCCGAGCACTCCCGAAATCGCTCCGCTCGCCCCGATCGACGGGATGTGCGAGCCCCACGAGAATGCCAGCTCCGAAAGGCCCGATCCGATTCCGCAGATCAAATAGAAGAGAAGGTACGGCAGCGGCCCCATCCGGTCTTCCACGTTCGCCCCGAAAATCCAGAGGAACCACATATTGCCGATGATGTGCAGCCACCCGCCGTGCAGGAACATGCACGTGAAGAGCGGGAGCAGCGCTTGCTCCAGCGTGTAATGGTGACCGGCGAGGGCCTGGCTGATGTGCGACGGCACCAGTCCGTACGTTCTGATGAACGCATCGCCCGCCGGGCCGGGCAGCGTGATCTGGTGAATGAACACGGCGACATTGACACCGATCAGCACCAGCGTCATCAGTGGGAACGACTGCCGCGGCGTCATGTCCTTCAGTGGGATCATGCGCCCGTCGCGGCGCGCGCCGCATCAACGAGCTCCGCCTCGGAGTAAGCCAGCTCAGAGCGCTCGTCCTTGCGCCGGGCATTCTCGATTTCCTCGAGCGGAGCGATATTGCCGCGAGCTCCTGGGGCCATGCAATTCAGGGCAGCAGCCGCGCAGGCGAATTCAAGTATCTCTTCAATGCGCCATTTGCGCGCCAAACCATAAACAAACGCGCCGTGGAAAATGTCGCCCGCTCCCGTGGTGTCGACCGCTTCCACCCGGTAGCCGGGGCAGAGCAGAAACCGGGAACCGTCCCACGCAATCACGCCCTGCCGCCCTAGCGTCGCCGCTATCAAGCGACACTTGAACCGCTCGAAAATCTCCGGCAGCGACTTCAGCAGGTTCTTCTCGCCGGTCAATCTCGCAGGGAAATCTTTCGATGTGATGGGGAAGTCGGTATTCTCGAGAACCGCTTCTACTCCCCGATAGTGATTGTCGAAGTCTCCCACCACTTCAAGGTCTTCTTGCTTTGCCCATCGCGCCGCTTTCGCCGAGGCATCCGTGTCGTGCCCGTCGATCAGCAGAATGCCTGCGTCCCAGATCCACTCGCGCTTCAGGTCGCCGGGATATAACGCGATACTCGGATCTCGCTTCCACAACACCGTGCGCTCGCCCGTCGTTTCATCCACCAGAATATAGGACGACTGGCTCTCGCGCCCTTCGGCCACAATCCACCGCGCGTCCACGCCCTCGCGCTCCATCTCGTCCATCTGCAGTTGCGCCGCCGCGTCCTCCCCGACTTTCCCCACGTAACGGACGCGAAGCCCCCAGCGCCGGCACGCTACCATCGCGCTGGCTACCTGCCCGCCCGGCATCATCTCCGACGAAATGACCTCAACCTTGGAGTCGGTTTTGGGGAAGTAGGGCAACCGGATGATCGTGTCGGTGGCATTGATCCCGACGCCTACAGCGTCGATCGCCTTCGATAATTTGTCCTGCGACCCGGCCTCACCCATATGCAAGCACTCTATCCGAGCAGGCGCAATTTTCAAGCGAAGCAATGACGTGCTTTTGATGTTCCATTTCGACGAGTTCGCGACAATCCGGAGGGCTCAGCACCGTTTCCCAATTGCGCGTCCTGCTTTGCTGTGATAGAAATTTTCTTCCGGTGCATGCGGCTCACGCGGATTGTTCCAGCCCGTCGGCGTGCCGACACTTCACATGCCACTTCATGAATCCGAAGCCATCGTCCTGCGAAGCTACCCGCTCGGTGAAGCGGATCGCCTGGTAAGTTTTCTCTCCCGCGCCATGGGGCGCGTTCGCGGCACGGCCGCCGGAGCAAGGCGCACCAAGAGCCGTTTCGGCTCCACGCTCGAACGCCTCTCGCACATTCGCATCTGGTTCTTCGAGAAGGAAACTCGCGAGCTCGTCCGCATCTCTCAGTGCGAAATGATCGAATCGTTTCTCGATGCCTTCGGCGATTACCCGTCGAGCATCGCCCTGGCCCTCTTCTCCGAAATCACCGAGGCCGTCCTCCCCGAGCGCGAAGCCAATGACGCCAACTTCCGCCTGCTCCTGCTCTCCGCGCAGGTGGTGAAACACTCCCGCAAGCCCGAATTGCCGCTTGCCTATTTCGCTCTCTGGACCGTCAAGCTCGGCGGCTGGCTGCCGTCGCTCGATCGCTGCGGGCGTTGCGGCAGGGAACTCGCCGCCGGCGAAGCGGCCTACTTTTCAGCGAGCGCGTCGGCCATTCTCTGCGGCAGTTGCCGCCGCGGCGCGCGCACGCTCTCTCCCGCCGCGCTGGCGCTGGCGCGCAAAATGCTCACCGTGCGCCTCGACCGCCTGAGCGACGGCACCGACTCGAACGGCGCTCCGCCGCGCGCGATGAGGGAATTGACCGAAGCCATGCTCGACGTGATCGAACGCCAAATCGATCGCAAGCTCGCATCGCGAGAACTTCTGGAGTCACCCGCTTGAAGAATCACTTGCAGTCTCCGAAGATCAAAGTCGGCAAGCCCGCGCGCAAGGGGCTGACGTTTCAGGATCTCTTATTTAAACTCGAGCAGTACTGGACCAGCCGCGGCTGCATCCTGCAGCAGCCGTATGACGTCGAAGTCGGCGCCGGCACCATGCATCCGGAAACATTTCTTCGGGTCCTCGGACCGAAGCCCTATCGCGTGGTATACGCGCAACCGAGCCGCCGTCCCGCGGACGGTCGCTACGGCGAGAATCCCAATCGCCTGTACAAGCACACGCAACTTCAAGTGATACTCAAGCCTTCGCCGGTCGATATTCAGGACTTGTACCTCGACAGCCTCGCGGCCGTGGGCATTAATCTCAAGGAGCACGACATTCGCTTCGAGGAAGACAACTGGGAATCGCCCACGCTCGGCGCGTGGGGAATCGGCTGGCAGGTTTTGCTCGACGGGCTCGAGATCACCCAGTTCACCTATTTCCAGCAGTGCGGCGGCGTCGATCTCGATCCGATTTCCGTCGAGCTTACCTACGGCCTCGACCGCATCGCCGCCTATCTGCAGGATGTCGAGAACGTCTACGACGTGATGTGGTCCGACACAGTTTCGTATCGCGAAGTACGCCTGCCCGAGGAAGAGCAGTTCTCCGCGTACAGCTTCGATCATGCGGACGCCGTCTCGACGCGCAAGCAGTTCGACTTGGTCGAGGCCGAGGCCGCGCGGTTGCTTGCGGAGTACGCCAAAGTAAAGGGCGACGCGGTGCGCCGGTTTCCGATCCTCGAGGCCTACGATCTTACCTTGAAGTGCTCGCACCTCTTTAACGTGCTCGATGCGCGCGGCGCCATCTCCGTCACAGAGCGCGCCGGCATGATCGGCCGCGTACGCAAACTCGCCACGCAGGTCGCGCGTGCCTGGCTCGATCAGCGCGCCATGCTCGAAGGCGGCGCAATCGTCGCTTCGCTCGCCGGAGTGACGCCATGAAGAAAAGCCTGAAGGCGTCGCCGAAGAGCGCCGCCCTGAAAATGAAAGACGAAAATCGTCGGGCGACTCTTCTCTTCGAGATTGGCTGCGAAGAAGTCCCCGCTGGCATGATCGTGAAAGCGACTCAGGAACTTAAAGCGATTCTTGCGAGACAGCTTTCCACGCACGGATTGGTCGACGGGCCGACAGTTGAAGACGCAATTCAAGTTTTTGGAGCGCCGCGCAGGCTCGCGGCTATCGCCAAGGGACTTCGAGTAAAACAGGAAGATGTCACGCGCGAGATTACCGGACCGCCCAAGGCTGTCGCATTCGATGCCGCGGGTGAGCCAACGCGCGCCGCGTTCAGTTTCGCCGAGAAGCAGGGCGTTGCCGTGTCGAAGGTTTCCATCGTGAACACACCCAAGGGCGAGTACCTCGCCGTCAAGCAAACCGTCATCGGTCGCCCCGCCGCGGAAATCCTCGCCAAAGTTCTCCCGGATGCGATCCGCGAAATTAGTTGGCCGCGGTCCATGTATTGGACTGGCGCCGAAAGCCCGCGCTTCATCCGGCCGATCCGCTGGATCGTCGCGCTGCTCGATAACAAGATCATCCCGTTCTCCTTCGCCGAGGTTCATTCCGGCCGCGCGTCCGACGGCCACCGCTTCCTCGGCAAACGCACCATTCCGCTCGCCGCGCCTGTCGACTACGAGCTCAAACTCGAACGGAATTTCGTCCTCGTCCGCCCCGAAGAGCGCCGCAAGAAGATCGAAGCCGAAATTCGCTCGCTCACGGGACGCAAGAACCTGCATACGCACGAAGATCCGGTGCTCCTCGATCTCGTAACCTATCTGAACGAATATCCGAGTGTGATCCTCGGCAGCTTCGATCCAGCGTTTCTGGCGCTGCCCGAGGAGATTCTGCTCACCGTGATGCGCGGACATCAGAAATACTTCGGCGTCGAAAACCGCAGCGGGGAACTGGCGCCGCACTTCCTTGCGGTCATTAATCTTCCGCGTGACCCGAAAGGCCTTGTCCGCGCGGGGCACGAGCGCGTTCTGCGCGCCCGCTTTGCCGACGCGCAGTTCTTCTGGAAGACCGATCAGCGCATTCCGCTCGGCGATTATTTGCCGAAGCTCTCGGCCGTCACCTACGAACGCCGCCTCGGCAGTTACGGCGACAAAGTGGAACGCGTTCGCTGGCTTTCGCGCTGGCTGGCCGAGCAGTGGTTCTCGAGCGGCGTCGCTCACGCCGATGTCGCCGGTTCGGACCGCGCCGCCGAGCTCGCAAAGTGCGACCTTGTGACCGAAATGGTCGGCGAGTTTCCCGAGCTTCAGGGAGTGGTTGGCGGTCTTTACGCCGCGGCGCAGGGCGAGCCCGAGGAAATCGCCTGGGCGGTCTACGATCATTACAAGCCGCTCGGCCTCGACGATCCCATCCCGCGAAACTTGCCGGGCTGCGCGGTTTCCATCGCGGATAAACTCGATTCGCTGATAGCCTGCTTTGCCGTGGGCGCGATTCCCACGGGTTCAAGCGATCCTTTCGCTTTGCGTCGCGCCGCTCTCGGCATCGTCAAGATCATCCTCGAAAAGAAATTGCCGCTGTCTCTTTCGGCCGCAATCTCCGCCGCCGCGATTTCCTTGCGCGAACATGCGCCCAAAATCGAAGCTGCCGCGGGCGTCGAACGGCAGGTACTCGATTTTCTCCTCGAGCGTGCCCGCTACATCCTTCGCGAGCGGCGCGGCTTCGCCTACGACGAAATCAGCGCCGCCTTCGCTGCCGGCGCGGATGATCTGGTGGACGCCGTCGAGCGCATCTCGGCCCTCCGTGCCATCCGCAATACGAAAAACTTCGCGCCGCTCGCGGCCAGCTTCAAGCGCATCCGCAACATCCTCGAAAAGTCGGCTGGCAAGGGTGACAAGGCACAGGGAACTGTCCGCCCTGACTTACTTAAAGAAGCAGCTGAACTCCAGCTCTACACCGCCGCGCAGCGAATCGGCGATGAAGCGGCCTCTCGCAAGAAGGAAAAGAAATATCGAGTGGCGCTTGAGAAAATCTCCGAGCTCCGTCCGGCGGTCGATCATTTTTTCGATAAGGTTCTAGTGATGGCTGAAGACGAGGAAATTCGCCGCAATCGCATCGCCCTGCTTGGCACCTTGTTAAAGGAATTCTCGACCATCGCCGACTTCTCCGAGTTGGGCGCCGAGGACTCGAAAGAGGCGGCTTGAAGCGATAGTTCATGTGCGGCTGCGAGGCTAAAGTCGCAGTTCACTTGTGGGCGCGCCGACGGAATCGCCGGGCGCGGCAGTAAAACCAGCATTTGAAGTATCTGAAATCTGGAACTCGAGATTTGAAATCTGCATTTCTGAGGAGCGAAATGAAATACGTCTATTTCTTTGGCGCAGGAAAAGCGGAAGGCACGAGCGATATGCGCGACCTGCTCGGCGGCAAGGGCGCCGGGCTCGCGGAAATGACGCGCATCGGCCTCCCCGTGCCGGCGGGCTTCACCATCACTACCGAGGCCTGCGACTCCTACCTCAAGCACGATCACAAATACCCTAAAGAGTTGCGCGGCGAAGTCGCCAAGCACCTCGCGCGTCTCGAAAAGCTCACGAAAAAGAAGCTAGGCGACGCGAAGGACCCGCTTCTCGTCAGCGTCCGTTCCGGTTCCGCGCGCTCCATGCCCGGTATGATGGAGACGATCCTTAATCTTGGCCTCAACGACAAGTCCGTCGAAGGCCTCGCGAAAGCCACGAAGAACGACCGCTTCGCCTGGGACGCCTACCGCCGCTTCGTTCAGATGTATTCGAGCGTCGTCATCGGCCTCCCGAAAGACGAACTCGAAGCGCGCCTGCGCAAAATGAAGGACTCGACCGGAGTGAAAGACGATACGCAGGTCACCGCCGACGGCTGGCGCCGGCTCGTCGCCGACTACAAAGAGTATTTCAAGCAAAAAACCGGCAAGGACTTTCCGCAGGATCCGGTCGACCAGCTCTGGGGCGCGATCGGCGCCGTGTTCGAGTCCTGGATGGGCGAGAAGGCCGTCACCTATCGCCGCGTGGAAAAAATCACGGGCTTGCTGGGCACCGCCGTCAACGTCGTGCAGATGGTTTTCGGCAATACGGGCGAGGATTCCGGAACGGGCGTCTGCTTCACGCGCGACCCCTCCACGGGCGAGAAGGTCTTCTTCGGAGATTTCCTTCTGAACGCGCAGGGCGAAGACGTCGTCGCCGGCATCCGCACTCCGCTGCACCTCAGCGAACTAAAGAAGGTGATGCCCAAGGTCTACCAACAGCTCGAAAAGGTTCGCGAAAAACTCGAGAAGCACTATCGTGACATGCAGGACATGGAATTCACTGTCGAGCACAACAAGCTCTACATGCTCCAGACGCGCACGGGCAAGCGTTCGCCGGCCGCCACCTTCCGAATCGCCGTCGACATGGCCAACGAAAAGCTCATTGCAGTTGAAGAAGCACTTGAACGCGTGAAGTCTGAAGACATCGAGCGCCTCTTCTATCCCGTCCTCGACACCAAGATTCAGCGCGCCGAGCTCGCCAGCCGCAAAATCGCCGAAGGCATCAACGCGGTTCCCGGCGCCGCTGTTGGCAAAGCCGTCTTCACCGCGCACGAAGCCGAGGAATGGGCATCGCGCGGCGAGAAGGTCATTTTGATTCGCCGCGAGACCAGCCCCGAAGATGTTGGCGGCATGTATGTCGCGCAGGGGATCCTTACCGCTACCGGTGGCAAGACGAGTCACGCTGCGGTCGTTGCGCGCGGTTGGGGCAAGTGCTGCATCGTCGGCGCCGAAAAACTCAACATCGACGCTGCCGCCAAAAAACTCAGCGTCAACGGCCGCGTCGTCAGCGAGGGAGAGTGGATCACCCTCGACGGTGGCGACGGCTCCGTTTACTCAGGCGAGATCGGTCTCGTGCGGCCCGAGCCTCCCAAAGCTTACGAAACATTGATGAAGTGGGCGGACAAGATACGCAAGCTCGGCGTTCGTACCAACGCCGATACGCCGCACGACGCTCGCGCCGCCCGCGGAATGGGCGCCGAGGGCATCGGCCTCTGCCGCACCGAGCACATGTTCTTCAAGGATTTCGAGCACCCGGAGAAGAGCATCGAGCGCCAGCAGGCCATTCAGGAAATGATCCTTGCGGACGATGTCGAGGCTCGCCGCAAAGCCCTCGCGAAGCTGCTCCCGTTCCAGCGCCGCGATTTCATCGGCATTTTCGAGGCGATGGACGGCTTCCCGGTCACCATCCGCCTCATCGACCCGCCGCTCCACGAGTTCGTTCCACACGACGCCGATAAGCAAGCCGAACTCGCGAGACGCATCGGCATTTCCGCCGAGACCGTGCGCCGCCGCGTCGAACAACTGCACGAAGCGAACCCGATGCTCGGCCACCGCGGCTGCCGCCTCTCGATCACGTTCCCCGAAATTCTCGAGATGCAGGTCACAGCCATCATTGAAGCTGCCATTGATTGCAAGAAGCGGGGCATTAAAGTGTTACCTGAAATCATGCATCCGCTCACGCTCGACAAAAGGGAACTGAAAATTCTCGAGACAGAAACGCGCCGTGTCGCCGAAGCGATTATTTTGCAGGCTAAAGTGAAACTTGAGTATCTCGTCGGCACCATGATCGAACTGCCGCGAGCCGCGCTGCTCGCCGACCAGATCGCCGAGGTCGCCGAATTCTTCTCGTTCGGCACCAACGACCTCACGCAGACCACGATGGGCCTCTCGCGCGACGATGCCGGCCGTTTCCTGCCGGTGTACGTCGACCAGAGCAAAGCTGCCATCTTCAAGGACGATCCGTTCCAGACACTCGACGTCGAAGGCGTCGGCCTGCTGATCAAGTGGGCCATCGCCAAGGGACGCGAAACGCGACCCAAGCTCAAAATCGGAATCTGCGGGGAGCACGGCGGCGACGGCGAAAGCGTGAAGTTCTGCCACCAGGTTGGCATGAACTACGTCAGCGCGTCTCCGTTCCGCGTGCCAATCAGCCGCCTGGCCGCTGCCCAAGCCGTCATCGAAGAAAAGAAAAAGTCGCGAAAAAAGAAGTAGCGTGTCGGGATCGCGAAGAGCCGGCGTCCCGCCGGCTCTTCGCCCGAGGCTTAAACGTAGCGCCGGGTCCTTCTCGCCCGGCATCTTACCTACGTCTTCGCCACCAACAATTCCTCGCCGCTCTCCGGCGGACGCAACCCGTCGCCCCGCCCCGCAAAATAGCGCTCGGCCAATTCCCGCCCCGCCACGTGCCGCGCCTCTCGAAACCCCGCTTCGCGAGCCAGCGTCAGCATCTCCTCCGGCGTGAAAAAACTGAGAAAGGGCGTCCCGCTCGCCCGCGCACCTCGCTCCGCCATCTGCAGGCCCGGACGCACCTCCGCACTCGCCAGATCCATCGGCACCAGAAAACTCATCACCAGCGTCGATCCCGCCGCAAACCCCGCCGCCTCGCGCAACATCGCCGCCACCGCATCCTTCGTGAGGTACATGCTGACGCCCGTCGACGCCACCACCGCCGGTCGCCAGCCTTCGAATCCCTCCGCGGCGATCCGCTGGGGCCATGCATCCGCAGCTTCGAGATCCACCGCCACAAGGCGCAGCCACTGCGGCACTCCGAATCCCAGCTCGATCAGCCGCTGCCGCTTCCACGCCTGCGGCCCCGACTGATCGACTTCAAACACGCGAAGCTTCGACGCAAGCTCCGGTCGCCGCTGCGCAAACGTGTCGAGCCCCGCGCCGAGAATCACGTATTGCCCGATGCCGCGCGCCGCCTCTTCCGCCACCAAGTCCTCGATGAAACGAGCCCGCGCCACAATCGACGCACGGAACAGCCTCGTCCCGAGAGGGTCCATATCGCCGCGTCCGCGCCAGCCTTCATCCGGAGCCGCGAGCTGCAGCCCGATTTCGTCTTCCAGCACGTGCGGCGGCGAATCGTATTCCGCATGCAACGCTCGCCACAGCGCCACGCGCACCGCCGTGTTGTCGGGAGCGATCGCTTGTCTCTCGCCCATCTTCAGGTAGGCATCCGTAGGAAGAAGTACACGCCGAGGAATCCGAAAATCGCATCGGGCGCCCATCCGGCAAGCAGCGGCGGCAATTGCCCCACCGAGCCCATCGCCTCAAATAGCGCGGACGTCGCCCAATACACCACGCCGATTCCCACGGCCACCGCCAGCCCGCCGATCGCTCCGCGCGTTCCGGTGAGAAACGCGAACGGCGCGCTGAGGAACACGATGATCGCCGCGATCAGCGGAAACGCGAATTTCTTCTGCCACTCCACCGACAGCCGCGCCGTATCGAAGCCCGCCTGTCGCAGGCTCGCGATGTACTCGCCCAACTGTCTCCAGTTCATCTGGTAATACTGGCGCACCTCGCGCCGGAAATAACTCGGCGGCTCGGTCAATTCGGGCAGGGAAGTCGCGGCGAACCGCTGATACCGCGAGACGTGCCCGTCCGCATCGAAATCGCGCACCCATCCGCCCGTCAGCACCCACACGTTTTCGGTCGGCTCCCACGTGGCGCGCGTCGCGAAAATCCGGCGTCGAATTTGAAAGCTGGCCGGGTCGAGCTCGAAGACGTTCAATCCGCCAAAGAGCTGTCGGTCCGAATCGAAGAGCTCGTAATTGTAGATTTTCGAGTTCTCGCCGAAAATCCACTGCCGCGCGGGCTCGAGATACGTCTGTGCCGGCTTGCCCTTGATGCGGTCACGCAGCGCATCCTGCCTCTGGTTCGCGTACGGCAAAAATGTTTCGTCGAGCAGGAACATTCCCCCGGCCACCAGGCACGAGCACAGCAAGAGCGGCAGGACGATGCGGTACATGCTGATCCCGCTCGCCTTGAACGCGATCACCTCGTTGTTTTTCGCCAGGATTGCCAGCGTCACCAGCGTGGCCACCAGCGTCGCCAGCGGCGCAAGCTGATACACCATCAGCGGCACGAGGTAGCGGAAATAGTTCAGCACGGTCAGCACGCCGATATGGTTGCGCGTGATGTCGCCCAGCAGGTCGAACAGCGTGAACGCGTCGAAGATCAGCACGAATCCGGCGAGCAGCACCAGCAGGTAATACGAAAACTGCTCGAATAGATAGATGTCGATCATCATCGGGAACGCCATCGTGCTGCTGGCTCGCGCTTGTCCCGCGATGCGCGCCGCTGCGGTGGCGGACGCCAGCGCGATCGGCCCGTTCGAGACGGGCGCCGGCGCGTAGGTTGCTCGCGCAGCGGATGATGAAGCCCCCGCTTTCAACCCGTTTCCATTCCCGTTCGGCGTCTCGCCCTTTCCAAAGCGCCGCACCCACTGCGCTTCCATCCACGCGATCGCCGGGTTCGGCTTCCGCACGTTCTCGATGCGCCGCACGAAAAACAGCCCGAGCACCGCGGTCACCGCGTCGGCCGCCCACACGCCCAGCCACGGACTGATCCGCCCGATCTGCGCCATATGAATCCCGTAGACGAAAATGAAGTAGTAGCAGCCGATCAGCACCAGCGCGAGAATCAACCCCGCCGCGCGCCCTCCGCGCCTGGGCCGCACGCCGATCGGCACGCCCAAAATCGCGAAAATAATGCACGCCGCCGGCACCGCGATGCGCCGTTGAAATTCGATGCGGCTGTCGCGCCAGTTCGGCCCCTTGTCTGCAAGGAGCACGCTGGTAGGCCGCTCGGCGGTTGAGAGGGGCGTGTTCCGCGCGGCGGTGGTGGCGGCCGAAATGTCGACAGGGATGTCGTTTTCGCCAAACGTCGTTACGTTGTATCGATTCGGATCACTCGGGTCGTATTCGTGCGTGCTGCCGCTGCCCAGATGCAGTTGCAGCTGGTCCTCGGTCGCCCCGCCCATAATGAAAGCGTTTTCGGCCGTGGTAACGGATGACTCGTTCGATCCCGGCCGCGATCGGGCCGATCGAAAGCCCATGGCGCCGTTGGTTGCCAGGAAGACGCCGCGCCATCGCGTTGCGCTGGCCTCCACGTCTTGCACGTATAATACAACGTGTGGAAATCGCTCGTCGAAAACTCGCGGCTGGATCGAAAACGATGCTTGCGACGATAAAAGCTTGTCCTCGAGGCTGCGCAGCGTCCGCAGGGAAGCGGGGCTCAGCCAGAATGTGGTGGCCAGCGTGAGGCACGTCCCGGCCAGCGCCACGAACCCGACCGGCAGCAGCAGCCGCCGCAAGCTGATGCCTGCCGCGTGCAGCGCCACGATCTCGCTGTCGGCGGACATCCGCCCCAACCCGATCAGCACGCCTACCAGCACGGCCATCGGCAGCGTGAACGAGAGCGCCGGCGGCAGCGTGCACAGGAACAGCAGCGTTACCGTCCCGGCGTTGCCCGAATGCCGCACCACCAGGTCCATCAGCTGCACCAGCCGAGGCACGAAAAATACGAATGTGAATACAACGAGGCCCAGCAGGGCGTGCGACACTACTTCGCGGCAAATGTAACGGTCGATCAGGCGCATAGGGAGCGCTGCGTCATTCTAACATTGAGATGCGCCAAGCGAAGGCAATGCCAACCGTCTTTTGCCCCAAAGCGCAGCTTTCGCGATCCCGGTTCCGCCGGCGCATTTAAGGTTTAAACGTAGCGCTTGGTCCTTCAGCCCGGCAGTTTTTCCGCCCGGTCGCCGTTCGGCTGACAACGAAGCTAGCCTTCCGGTAGGGCCCGAACGCGGTCTATGCGGTCTTGGTTTCAGGTGGAAAAGGAGCCCTTCAGGGCCCCGAAAAGGCGCAACACAAAGACGGCTTATAGGCCAGGATTTTCGGCCAATGCAGGAGGAAACCACCAGGTGAGTCGCGTCAATCTCGTAATCCTCTGGCACATGCACCAGCCTCAATACCGCGACCCCGCCACCGGCCGCTACCTTCTCCCCTGGACGCGCCTCCACGCGCTCAAGGACTACTGGGGCATGGTCAAAATCCTCGAGGAATTTCCCAGCGTCCACTGCACATTCAATTTCGTCCCGCTCCTCGCCGAGCAGATCGACGAATACGCCAGTGGCAAATTCAAAGAGCCCTGGTTCGAAATCGCCTTCACCCCCGCCGACCACCTGACGCCCGACGACAAGCGCGAGGCCCTCGAGCGCGCCTTCCAGGTCAACGACAACTTTCTTTACCGCTGGCCGCGCTTCGCCGAACTGCAATCGCTCTGGCGCTCGGCCGGCGTCGAAGCCTGCGTGGCCCACTGGAACGCCCGCGACTGGCGCGACCTCCAAGTCCTTTCGCAGCTTGCCTGGATGGACGAAGAATTCCTGGCCAAAGATCCAGCCCTTCGCGCCATCTCCGCCAAAGGCCGCGACTTCGACGAAGACGACAAGTCCGTCCTTCTCGACAAGCAGCGCACGCTTCTCGCTGCCGTCCTGCCCGAATACCGGCTCGCGGCCATGCGCGGCCAAATCGAAGTCTCGACCACTCCGTACTACCACCCGATCCTGCCGCTGCTCTGCGATACGGATATCGCGCGCGTCTCGAATCCCCACACGCCGCTGCCGCAGCCTCCGTTCCGCTATCCTCAGGACGCTCGCGAGCAACTCTTGCGCGCGCGCCAGTTTCACGAACGCATATTCGGCGCGCCTCCCGCAGGCCTGTGGCCCTCGGAAGGCTCCGTTTCCGACCAGGCTCTCGAAATCGCCATGGACCTCGGGTTCAAATGGTTCGCCACCGACGAAGGCGTCCTCGGCCGCACGCGCAACATCGGCTTTTGGCGCGATCCCGGCGGCTATCCCGAAAATGGCCCCGAGCTCTACAGCCCGTGGCGCCTCGAACGCAACGGCAAGTCCATGAGCGGCTTCTTCCGCGATCACTACATTTCCGACCTCGTCGGCTTCGTCTACAGCCGCATGGGGGCCGAAGCCGCCGCCGACGATTTTCACCGCCGCCTGCGCGCGATCGGCGACCGCGAGCCCTACGGCCGCACCGCCACCGTCAGCGTGATTCTCGACGGCGAAAACGCCTGGGAGTATTACCCCGAAAACGGCCGCGAATTTCTGCGCCAGCTCTACCGCCGCATCCAGTCCGATCCCGATATGAATGCGCTCACCGTCAGCGAGGCCATCGAGGCCATGCCCAATCAGCCGCGCCTTGAGGGAATTTTCCCGGCGTCGTGGATCAGCGCCAATTTCGACGTTTGGATCGGCCACGGGGAAGACGTTCGCTCGTGGGAACTGCTCCGCGACGCCCGCGAAGCCTACGAAAGCGCCGCCTCCCGCGCTGCGCGCCTCACCTCCAAACGCAATCCGGCGGTGAAATTCAACGAGGAGGGCCACGGCAAGCGCGCCTACGATGCGCTACTCGCCGCCGAGGGCAGCGATTGGAACTGGTGGTACGGCCCCGAGCACGGCTCCGCCAACGATGCTGAATTCGACGCGCTCTACCGCAAGCATCTCACGGAGGTCTATAACGCCCTCGGCGAGCCGGCTCCCGACGCCCTCGCCCAGCCCATCAAGCGCCCGCCCGAACGCGGCCGCCGCGAGCCGCCCTCGGCTTACCTCGACGTCAAAGTCGACGGCCGCGAAAGCAGCTACTTCGAGTGGCTCGGCGCCGGCTCCTACGCCACCGACCGCCGCACCTCCGCGATGCATGGCCGCCAGTATGTGCTCGGCAATTTCTTCTACGGTTTCGCGCCGAAATGTTTTTTCCTGCGCGTCGATCCGATCGCCGAAGCCATGGCCGAAATGTCCGAATTCCAGCTGCGCCTCACCCTGTGGGACTCGCGCGAGACCCGCATCACGCTCAGCGTCGATCAGGGCAAGCTCGGCTATATCGTGGAGCAGGGCGGCGTCTGCCTGCTCCATCCCGAGTCGTGCCTCTCCGCTGCCTACAGCAAAATCATCGAAGTTTCTCTCGCCCGCGAACTCTTCGACCTTCGCGGCCGCCGCGAGCTTCTCGTCAGCGTCGCCCTCTGGAGCGGCGGCCTCCCAGTCGACGTTCTTCCCGTCGAAGGCATGCTTGGCATCCCCCTCGGCGAAGATAACTTCGCCTGGCCCTCCGA
>DATJRU010000195.1:0-9161 GCA_035504455.1 Vulcanimicrobiaceae bacterium | reverse complement strand
AAACACTTGCTCCGCAAGATAAGGAATCAGCGACAGCGTGAGGAATCCGTGCGCGATCGTCCCGCCGAAGGGCGACTCGCGCGCCGCGCGTTCGCGATCTTCGTGGATCCACTGATGATCCTCGGTCGCCGCCGCGAATTGCGAAATCCGCTCCTGCGTCACGAGGAACCAATCCGAGACGCCCAGCTCGCGCCCCACGAAGTCCTTCAAGGCGATCGGCGATTCGAGAATGAGTGGCGGCATTCGACCTATTTCTTCGGCGTTACGCCGAACGCGTCCGACTGGAATTCGAGCGACGCCGGAAAGTGCTGCGCGAAATAGGTCCAGTCGTGCCCGCCGGGGTAGAGGTGAAATTCGTGGGGGATGTGCCGCGAGACGAGAAGCTCGTGGAACCCCTGCGCGCCCATGTTGAATCCGTAGCCGTCCTCGGTGCCGCAATCGAAATAAATCTTCAGCCCGGCGGGCGGCGGGTGGCTGCGCACGATCGTGAACGGATTATTCCGGTCCCAGAACGCGCGATCGAACGGGACGCCGAACGCCGAGCCGAGCATGCGCGCCAGAATACTCGTTTCGCCGGGTGTCGGGTTGATGTTTGGCAGCTTGGCGATCAGCGCGGGACTGTTTGCGCTCACCGCGCCGAACGTCTGCGGAGAAAGCAGCGCGAGATGCAGCGCCCCGTAGCCGCCCATCGAGATGCCGGCGACGCCGCGCGCGTGGCGTCCCGGCTGAATGCGGTAATGGCTTTCGATGTGCGGCAAGAACTCGCGGAGCAGGAAATCCTGGTAGCGGACTTTTCCGTCCTCGGAGTTGATGAAGAACGTGCGGCCGCCGGCGGGCGCGACGATCAGGAACTCGCCGAGCCGCTTCTGGTCCCACAGGTCCTGAATCAGGTCCCAGCCGCCGGAATTCAGCAGCGCCTGTTCGTTTTCGCCGATACCGTGCAGGAAATAGAGGACGGGATAGCGGCGCGCCTTGTCGGCGTCGTAGCTCGGAGGCAGCAGCACGCAGTAGGCGACAGGATGATGAAGAATCTTGCTGGCGACGGAATTGCATTCGGCGCGGCCCGCCGCGCGCGCCGGCGCGGCAATGAAGAGCGCCGCCATCGCCACGACGAGCCCGGCGAGCGCCAGCCCGCCGCGTCTACTCATACCGCAGGGCCTCGACAGGATTGAGCTTCGCCGCGCGCGACGCCGGATAAATTCCCGCCGCGAGGCTCACGACCACGGAAAGTCCGATCGCCGCGAGCACCATCCACCAGTGCACCGCCGCCACGTTGATCGTGGGCAGTTGCCGCCGCGTCAGGTAAATGCCCGTGCCCAGATTGATCACGCGGCTGATCAGCCACCCGATCGCAACTCCCACGAGCCCGCCCAGAAAACCCATCGCCATCGCTTCGGCGAAGAAAAGCCGCTGCACGTCGCGATCGGAAGCCCCCAGCGCTTTCAGCACGCCGATTTCGCGCCGCCGTTCGAGGATCGCCATCACCAGCGTGTTGACGATTCCCAGCGACGCCACCACCAGCGCGAGGCTCCCGAAAATCCCCAGCAGCATGTCGAATACCGCGAACACCTGCCCCAGGCTGCGCGTCGCGTCGAGAAGTGAGAACGCGCTGAAGCCCATCTTCTTGATCTCTTCTTCGGCGGCCGGCACGTCAGCGGCGTTCTTCAGCCGCGCGGTGAGGTTTTCGTAGGTGTGCTTCTCGGGAGTGTCGCGCAGGAGGTCGCGCAGATCGTTCGTCTGGGTCGCCTGCAGCTTTTCGGCGAGCTGCAGCGGGATCAGCAGCCGCCCGCGCCCGAACGTCCCGATCCCCGCTGATGGCTCCGTCTCGACGATGCCGATCACGCGCAGCTTCTGTTCGTGCGGCACGATCGAGAACCCACCCGCGCTCGCGTCGGCGCCCGTTCCCGCCGGCAGGGGCGTGCGCTCCGCGTAGCGCAGGACGAGGTCCTTGCCGATCAGCGAGTCGGGCTGGTCCGAAAGTTGCCGCGCGAGGTCGATCTGCAAAATCGTTTCGCTCGCTCCCGGCCCCGAAAAGAAACTTCCCTTCATGCCGTCGAACGACCCGCCCTCGAGCGCCGACTGCGGTACGCCCGCAACCATGGTCGGATACGGCTTCCCGTCGTAGTGAATCTCGGTGGGAAAGCGAATCTCGGGATAGACCTCGACCACGTTGGCCAGCTTCTCGATCGCCTCGCGCGCCTGGTCGTCGAGCGGTTTCGGCGGCGCCGCGTCGGCCGGGTTTGCCGCTGCGCCCCGCCCGAACCCCGGGAATTCCGCCCGCGGCGTCACGATCACGGCATCGAAAAGCCCGGACTTCGCCAGCCGGTCGTTCGCCAGATCCTGCAGCCCCACTCCGAGCGACAGAATCGCCACGAGCGACGCCACGCCCACGCCGATGCCGACGGTCGTCAGCGAATTGCGAAACAGCGCCTCGCGCAGGTTCCGCGCCGCCAGGTCGACCAGATCGCGTGTCTTCACGCGCGCACCCCGTCGTCCTTCACCTTGCCGTCGCCCATCAGGATCATTCGATGCGCGTAGCGTTCGGCGCGCGGTTGCTCGTGCGTCACCATCACGATGGTCATGCCCATGGTCTCGTTGATTTCGCGCAGCAGATTCATGATTTCGTCGCCGGTGGCGCTGTCGAGATTCCCGGTTGGCTCATCGGCCAGCAAAATCGTGGGCCGGTTCACCAGCGCGCGCGCCAGCGCCGCCCGCTGCTGCTCGCCGCCGGAAAGCTCGCTCGGCCGGTGCGTCAGCCGCGCGGTCAACCGCACGCGATCCACCGCCTCGCGCACGCGTGCATCGCGCTCTTCGCGCTCCACCTCGGCCAGGCGCAGCGGCAGCTCCACGTTTTCTTCGAGCGTCATCCGTGGCAGGAGGTTGAACGACTGAAACACGATCCCGATCGTGTGGCTGCGGTGGCGCGCCAGCTCGTCCGAACTCATGCTCGCCAGATTCCGCTCGTGCGCGAAAATCGCCCCGGACGTGGGCCGGTCGAGTCCGGCCATCAGATTCAGCAGGGTGGATTTGCCCGAGCCCGAGCTTCCGAGCAGCGCGACGAACTCTCCGGCCGGGATGCTGAGCGAAACGTCGTCCACCGCGCGCACCACCGCGCCGCCCATGGGATAGTGCCGCACCAGATGCTCGGTGCGAATCGCCACAGCTGCCTCGCCGCTTCGCTCGGCCGCTCCGTTAGCGCCCGGCGAAGCGCTGATATTCGATGACGTCATGTCCCTCACCATGGTACTACGCACCTAGCCCGCCGAAGGTTGCGCCGCACTTAGATAAATCGGCTCGATCGTGTGTAAAGAAGTGTTGTGGTGCGCCGCCACCGGGGCACTCGGTTATAATCCTCGCGCAGGCTTAACGGGGCCGTCCGGCCGGATTCCGGATCCTCCAATCTCGATCAGGCGCACGGAGAACCATGTCGATTCTCGTCACGGGTGGTGCAGGCTACATCGGGGGTGTTACCGCCGAGCGGCTCAAGGCCAAGGGCGAACGCGTCGTCATCCTGGACAATCTCTTCCGCGGCCACCGCTCCTCCGTCGATCCGGACGTGCCGTTCTACGAAGGCCGCGTCGGCGATCGCACCCTCGTCGCGAAAATCCTCAAGGAGCACAAGATCGACGAGTGCGTCCACTTCGCCGCGCTCGCCTATGTAGGCGAGTCCGTCGCCCAGCCCGCGCAGTATTTCGAGAACAACGTCGAGCAGGGCGTCGCCTTCCTGAACACTCTGATGGACGCCGGCGTCCGCCGTATCGTCTTCTCCTCGACGTGCGCCACGTATGGCGAAGCCGAGAAAGTCCCCATCGCCGAAACCACGCCGCAATGGCCGACGAATCCCTACGGCTGGACCAAGCTCATGCTCGAGCGCGTGCTCGCTTCCTATGACCACACCTACGGCCTGCGCTTCATGTCGCTGCGCTATTTCAACGCCGCCGGCGCTACCGAAATCCGCGGCGAGCATCACGAGCCCGAATCGCACCTCGTCCCCAATGTCCTCGCGGTCGCGCTCGGCGAAAAGTCCGAAGTCGCCGTCTTCGGCACCGATTACCCCACGCCCGACGGCACCGCCATTCGCGACTACGTCCACGTGATCGATCTCGCCGAAGCGCACATTCGCTCGCTCGAATACCTGCGCGCGGGCGGCAAATCCGACTTCATCAATCTCGGCACCGGCCGCGGCTATTCGGTTCTAGAGGTGATCGAAGCGACGCGAAAGGTCACCGGCCACGCGATCCCCACGCGCTTCGCGGACCGCCGCCCCGGCGATCCCCCGAATCTGGTCGCCGACGCGGCAAAATCGCGCCAGGTGCTCGGGTGGACGGCCACGCAGTCCGACATGGCCAACATCCTCAAATCCCAGTGGGAATGGCGCAAGAAGCATCCCAAGGGCTACGTGGACTAGCTCTCCCCGCCTCTATGTCTACGAAATAGCCCGGCGTTTGGAAACTATCCCGCCATCCAGTCATCTGATGACTGCTCTTCGGTCCGCAGAACGCGCGAAGCGCATGCTGTAAGGGGCGTCAGCCCCGGAGGAGGAATGCAATGCGTGTTTTCGTCACCGGCGCCACCGGCTTTATCGGCCTGGCCACTGTCCACGAACTGATCAAGGCTGGCCATCAGGTGCTCGGCCTGGCTCGCTCCGACGCGGGCGCCAAGTCCCTCGTCGATGCAGGCGCGCAGGTGCAGCGAGGCAGTATCGAGGATCTCGAAAGCCTGCGCAGCGGCGCCGCTCAGTCGGACGGCGTCATCCACCTGGCGTTCAACCACGACTTCTCGAAATTCGCGCAGAACTGCGAGGACGACCGCCGCGCCATCGAAGCGCTCGGCGCCGTGCTGATGGGCTCCGACCGCCCGCTCGTCGTCACCGGCGGCGTAGGCCTGCTCGCGCCCGGCCGCGTCGTCACAGAGGAAGATCCGCCTCCGCCTGTGACGCCCGCATATCCGCGCGCGTCCGAGGCGACGGCGGAGGCGCTCGCGGCACGCGGCGTGCGAGCGTCGGTGATCCGGTTGCCCCAGGTTCACGACCGCCGCAAGCACGGCCTCGTCAGTTTCATGATCGCTGTCGCTCGCGAGAAACGCGTGTCGGCGTACGTCGGCGACGGCCTCAACCGCTGGCCCGCGGTACATCTCCTCGACGCGGCGCCGCTTTATCGGCTCGCGATCGAGAAGGGAACCGCGGGCGCCAGATATCACGCGATCGGTGAAGAGGGCGTCGCGCTCCGAGACATCGCCGGCGTGATCGGACGCCGCCTGAATATTCCCGTCGTCTCCAAGTCTCGCGAAGAAGCATCCGCGCACTTCGGCTTTCTCGGCTTCTTCGTCGGCTCGGACGGGCCGGCGTCCAGCGCCCTCACGCAGAAACGGCTCGGTTGGCATCCCACGCAGAAAACCGGAATGCTCGACGATCTCGAACACGCCACCGTTTTCGACTCTTGACGCAGGTCCGCACCCGCGGCAGCCCTTCACCGCGGGTGCGGAACATGCTGCTTGGGGAGGGAACTTACGAGCGCCGCCCGTTGTGTTTCTTGGCGTAGATGTTTCGCGACGCGCGGTTCTGGCTCTGGTTGATCGCCCGCCGGTCGGCCCCGGTCAAATGACCGCCGTTCGCCTGCCGGTCGGCGCGCGCTTCGCGGTTGACTCCTTGCTGCTGGTTTTCAAGCCGCGCCGTCTCGCCCGCCGTGAGCTGCCCGCTCTTCACGCCCTGCGCGATGCGGTCCTGCTGGTTTTCGCGGCGCTGGCCGATTTCGCCGTTGCCGTAGTGCGCGGTATTCGCATTGTGCTTGTCGTCGTAAATCCGGTTGGAGAGATGATTCTGCTGGTTATCGAGCTTTGCCCGGTCGGCCGCCGTCAGGTGCCCGTCGTCCTCCGAACGCATCGTGCGCTCTTCGTGGTTGATGCCCGCTTCTTTTCCTTCGAGGTTCTTCGTTTCGCCGGCCGTCAGTTGCCCGCTGTTGATGCCCTGCGCGATGCGGTCCTGCTGGTTGTCCTTGCGCTGCGCGATCGATTGCGGGTCGGTCGTCGTGGGCGTAGTCGACTGCTGCGCGAACGCTCCCGGCACGCTCAAAGCAATAAGGGCCCCGGTCAAAATAAGAGTTTTTCTGATCATGATGGCGTTTCCTTTCCTGGCGCGTCTGTGCTACCGGCCCCTTTTCCCCCAAGGGCCTTTCGCCTCGTAAAACACGCCCCGGCCGCGAAAGTTGCGCCCTCCGGCCGCGTCGTTCCGCGCAATCGATAACCCGCCGGGCGGCTGCGCCTGGTTCATAGGTTGCGTGTATAATGCGCCCCGGCCTGCCGCGACTCGGGAACGCGGCGGGGGCATTCCGGCCAGGCGGCCTTCCGCGCCAAGGATCGAGTGCGCCCTGAAGTCCGCCCTAAGCGCCGCGCAAATCCCGGCATGGACGATTGGAGAATCGAGCGAAACATCGATGACGAAAATCGAAGCGATTATCCAGACCTCGAAGCTGGATGCCGTAAAAGACGCCCTCCACGAAGTGGGCGTCGAAGGAATGACAGTTCTCGAAGCCCGCGGCCACGGCCGTCAAAAAGGCCACACCGAGTTCTATCGCGGCCGCGAATATACGGTCGATCTGATCCCCAAGATCAAGATCGAGATGGTCCTGGCGGATGAACTCGCCGAAAAGGCCGTCCAGGCGATTGTCACGGCGGCGCGCACAGGAAAGATCGGTGATGGTAAGATTTTCCTCTCGAAGGTGAACGATGCCATCCGCATCCGCAACGACGAGCGCGGCGAGTCCGCTCTCTAACAGGATGGCCGAGACGCTCATGCAGGAAAGCAGGCAATGAAACAGTCGCACCGAGCCCGTCGCGCGATCGGGACTCGAATCGATACTCATGTCTTCGAAACCCACTCTCGCCACTGTACTCCGCGATCGATACGCGGCCGAGTCGGCGCGCCTGCAGGAGGAATTCGCCGCGTCTGGTGACGGCCGTGCCGCCCTGCAGGGCCGCACCGCGCTCGTAGAGTCCATCGCCTCCAGCCTGTGGAAAGAACTGATCTCGCCCGAAGTCGACGGCCCGCGCGGCTTCGCGCTTCTCGCGCTCGGCGGTTTCGGCCGTGGCTGGCTTTTCCCGTACTCCGATATCGACATTCTGTTTCTCCACGCCGACGGCGCCGCCGGCCGCGAGCTGAAGGACAGCATCCAGAAGTTCTCGCAGGAGATCTGGGATCTGCGGCTCAAGCTCAGCCCGGCGACCCGCTCGCTCGCCGAGTGCGAAAAATTCGACGCGAACAACGTCGAATTCGCGATTTCTCTGCTCGATTGCCGCTACCTGGCCGGCGATCGCGAGCTTTTCGCCCGGCTTCATGGCCAAGCGATTGCCAAGCTCGTCTCGCGCGAATCGCGCGCGATCGTGCAGCGCCTCACCGATCTCACGCGGGCGCGCTACAACAAATTCGGCAATTCCGTTTTCCATCTGGAACCCAACGTCAAGGACGGGCCCGGCGGCCTGCGCGATTACAACCTCGCGCACTGGCTTGCTCTGATCGCCGCGATGGAAGAACGAGGCGGCTGGCCGGACGAGGCCGAGCTTCTTCCCCACTGGCTGCGGCCTCGTTTCGATGCCGCGCTCGACTTCCTGATGTCCGTGCGCTGCTTCCTGCACTTCCGCCACGGCCGCGACGACAACACGCTCGCCTGGGCCGCGCAGGACGAGGCCGCCGAGCGCAGCATCGGCGTGCCGGACGCCAGTTCGCTCGCCACTCCCGCGTGGATGCGCATCTACTACAGCCATGCGCGGCTGATCCATCGCGTCGCCGCGCAGCTCCTCGAGGAATTCCCGGCGGCGCGGCCGTCGCTCTACCGCCAGTTCCAGAATCTGCGCTCGCGCCTCTCGAACGCCGAGTTCGCCGTGGTCGACGGCCGGATTTTCCTCCAGCGCGAAGAATCGCTGAAGGATCCCGAGCTCCCGCTGCGCATGTTCCGCTTCATGGCGCGACACGGCTTGAGCCTCAGCTCCGCCACCGAGCACCAGATGGAAGATATCCTGCCGTCGCTCGCCAAGGATCCGCCGAAGGGCGTGGCCGCGTGGCACTACCTGCAGGAAATCCTGCTCGCGCCGCATGCCGCCGAAGCGCTGCGCGTGATGCATTCGCTGCGCCTGCTCACGCTGCTCGTGCCCGAATTTCAGGCCATCGATTCGCTCGTCATCCGCGACTATTCCCATCGCTTCACGGTGGACGAGCACACCTTCGTCGCCATCGAGAATCTTCACGCGCTGCGCAAATCGCAGTCGAAGTGGGACCAGCGCTATGCCGAGCTGCTCGATGAAGTCGAGCAGCCCGAATTGCTCTACCTCGCCATCCTGCTCCACGACATGGGCAAGGGCGTCGATCGCGATCATCACGTCGCAGCCAGCGTGAAGCTCGCCGAAAAGTGCCTCGAGCGCCTCGATCTCGACGAGCCCGACCGCGAGACGGTCCTCTTCCTGATCGCGCGTCACCTCGAAATCAGCAATTTCCTGCGACGCGACATCTTCGATCCCGGCACCATCCGCCAAACCGCCGAGAAGATGGGCACTACCGAGCAACTCAAGATGCTCTGCCTGCTCACTTACGCGGACATCAAGGCCGTGAATCCCGAGGCGCTGACTCCGTGGAAAGCGGAGAACATCTGGCAGCTCTACATCGGCACCGCCAATTTTATGATGCGCAGCGCGGACGACCGCCTCCACGTCGAGGCCGACGACGAGGTCCTCGATCATCTCCGCACCCTCGCGCCGGCCGCCGGAAAGAGAATCGAAAAGTTTCTCGACGGCCTGCCGCGCCGCTACCTGCGCACGCAAGCTGCCAGCGACGTGATCCGCCACATGGAAATGTCCAGCCACCTCGGCGAGGATTCCGTGCAGCTCGACCTCACGCGCGGGCGCCACTGGTATGAGCTCACGCTGGTCACCCGCGACCGCCCGTTCCTTTTCGCGAAAATGGCGGGCGCGCTGGCTGCTTGGGGGATGAACATCGTCAAGGCTTCCGCGTTTTCGAATAGCGCGGGCGTCGTCGTCGACACCTTCTTTTTCACCGACCGCTTCCAGACGCTCGAGCTGAATCTTCCCGAGTGGGAGCGCTTCAAGAAGAGCATTCACGACGTGCTGCTCGATCGCGCCGACCTCGAACGCATGCTGCGCGACCGCCTGCGCTC
>DATJRU010000194.1:0-4469 GCA_035504455.1 Vulcanimicrobiaceae bacterium | reverse complement strand
AGCTCGATCGCTCGCGACCGCCAGCAGCTCGCCGACGATTTGGCCAATCTCGAAAGACAGGCGCGGGATGCCGAGCGCAATCTTGTCTCGACGCAGCGCGGCGCCGCATCCAAACTGCGCGACGCCCTCGGCAACCTCGATCAGGAAGATTTGCAGACGCGCATCCAGCGCAGCGCCGATTGGCTCCGCCGCGGCATCGCGCCCAATTCAGTCGCCACGGAAACCGGAATTGCCTCGGATCTGCAGCGCTTCAGCGATCAGCTTCGCCAGGCGCAGCAGGCCCTCGGCCCCGGCCAGCAGCAGGATCAAGGACAGGGTTCGCAAGCGGCGATCGATCGTCTCGAGCAACTGCGCAATCAGATGGCGGGCATCGGCCGCGACGCCGGCGGCCAGGGTCGGCAGGGAAGCCGCCCGAATCGCAACGGCCAAGGTGGCCAGAACAGCCAGTTCGCCCAAAATGGCCAGCCGGGTCAGGACTCCGGATCAAATGGCGGAAGGCTCAGCCGCAACGGCACACCGGACAACGGCGCGGGCGGCGGTCCCGCGAGCGGCGATGTCGGCGACGATTACACGCGCGGGCGCATTGGCGGGTACCGCGGCGGCGCTCAGGGAGGCAACAACAATTGGTGGATCGACACCGGCAACAATTCGAATTTGCCCCAGCCGGTTTCTCCCGATACTTCGCCCACGCCGTCCGACCCGGAGCGCTCCTATCAGCAAACGCTCGACGGGTTGAACCAGCTTCGTCCCGCGGTCGAGAATGATCCCGAAACGGCGCGCGAATTGCAGGACCTGATCCGCGAGATGCAGCAACTCGACCCGAAACGCTTCCCCGGAAACCCCGCGCTCTTCGAGCAGCTTCACACGCAAGTGCTCAACGACGTCGACAAGCTCGAGCTGCAGCTTCGCCGGAAGCTCGACGACAAAGAGTCCGGCCAGATTCGCAGCAACGCCCCCATGCCGATGCCGGCGGGTTATCAGGACGCCGTCGCCGACTATTTCCGCCGCCTCAGCAAGAATCCGTAGCAGGCGGGGTTCCCCATCCCATTGATTCGACGGCAGCTAGCCGTTCACGGCGCGAGGGGCCGGAATTTAAGTGGCAAAAAGCCGCCAAATCCCGCCTTTTTTCGGCCATTTACGGCCTGTGTAAGCCCCGACGAGCGCAATGTTTTTGCTCTCGCCGGACGAGAGATGGACGGGCTTCGCCGCGTCACACTCCCGAGTAGCGTTGCCGCCGCACGAACTCTCCGCTCCCGGCTTTCCCGACGAAAATTCCGTTTTCGATCACTGGCCGCCCGTGCGAAAGCACCGTTTTGGGGACGCCCTTCACGCGAATGCCTTCGAACATCGAGTAGTCGACGCGCATGTGGTGCGTCGCCGCGCTGATCGTCTGCTCGCGCTCCGCATCGAAGATCACCAGATCGGCGTCCGACCCGATCGCAATCGTCCCTTTGCGAGGAAACAAGCCGAACAGCTTCGCCGGCGCCGTAGCCACCAGCTGCACGAAACGATTCGGCGAGAAGCGCCCGCCGTGCACGCCGCCCGTGTAGACCAGGCTCAGCCGATGCTCGATTCCAGGGCCGCCGTTAGGGATTTTCGTGAAGTCGTCGCGCCCGAGCTCTTTCTGTTCCTTGAAACAGAACGGGCAGTGGTCGGTCGAGACGACCTGCAGCGTATCGTGCGCGAGCCCCTGCCACAGCTTTTCCTGGTGCCACTTCTCGCGCAGCGGCGGCGTAAAGACGTATTTCGCGCCTTCGAATCCCGGCGCCTCCATATTCTCGAGCGAAAGATACAAGTATTGCGGGCAAGTTTCGGCGTATGCCGGCAGCCCTCGGTCGCGCGCCTCCCGCACTTTCTCCAGCGCATCATTGCACGAGAGGTGAACGATGTAGACAGGCGCTCCCGCCATTTCCGCCAGCGCGATCGCCCGGCTCGTCGCTTCATCCTCCGCCGTCGTCGGCCGCGTCAGCGCGTGATACTTGGGCGACTTTTTGCCCTCCGCGAGCGCCTTTTGCACGATGACGTCGATCGCGCCCCCATTTTCGGCATGCATGCAGATCAAGCCGCCGAATTTCGCGGCCTGCGACATCGCGCGGAAAATCGTTGCGTCGTCGACCATCAGCACGCCGGGATACGCCATGAAAAGTTTGAAGCTCGAGACCCCTTCGCCGATCAGCGCGCCCATTTCCTCGAGCTGCGCCGCGCCGAGGTCAGTGATGATGCAGTGAAACGCGTAGTCGATGGCGGCCTTGCGATCGGCTTTCTTCATCCACGTGTCGAAGGCCTGGCGCAGGCTGTGTCCTTTGGTCTGGATCGCGAAGTCGATCAGCGTGGTGGTGCCGCCGAAGGCCGCGGCGATCGTGCCGGATTCGAAATCGTCCGCGCTGGTCGTCCCGCCGAAAGGCATGTCGAGATGCGTGTGAACGTCGATGCCGCCCGGCATCACGAGCAACCCTGTCGCGTCGATCACTTTGCCCGCGTTTTCGACCGGCAGAGATTGCGCGATGGCCGTGATGCGTCCGCCTGAGAGGCCGATGTCGCTCGCATAAGTGTCGGTCGCCGTC
Organism: Vulcanimicrobiaceae bacterium; assembly: GCA_035504455.1. Lineage (GTDB taxonomy): Bacteria > Acidobacteriota > Terriglobia > Acidiferrales > UBA7541 > Palsa-295. Next base: position 1,905 of record DATJRU010000194.1, on the reverse strand, counting down.
ACGACGGTGCCGCCTCGGATCACGGTGTCAAAGCGCATGAAATCTCCTTGTAAATTGCAGGTTAGGCATCTTAGGGCATCGGCAAAAGGCGGCGCAAGGGCCCGCAGAGGGAGCGCATCGATCGGAGCGGCCGTGGCTGCGCGCTTCGATCGGACGCGGCGCTCGTAAGAGCACAGGCAGGATTGCCTGTGCCACTAAAACCAACTTCACTGATGAATGGGATGTGCTACGCGGGGATCGTGCGTGCTAGAATAGCTGCCTAACAGCATCTACGCGCGCTGGAAGCATTCGTCCCGCCCGGCCTGCGACCCGGAGTTTGACACTTTCCCTATGCCGCTTCGCGAAACGGCGCCGAAGCTTTCCCCGGAGCAATACGAAAAGAACTTCGCCGAAATCGCGCCCGCGCTGAATCCGCGGCAAGCGGCGATCGAATCTTCGCGCTGTCTTTATTGTTTCGACGCGCCGTGTACAATGGCGTGTCCTACGCATATCGACGTCCCCACCTTCATCAAGAAAATTTCGACGGGCAACCTGCAAGGCTCCGCGCGCACGATTCTTTCGGCCAATATTCTGGGCCATAGCTGCGGGCGCGTGTGCCCCACGGAAGTGCTCTGCGAAGGCGCGTGCGTGATGCACGAAAAGGGCGAGCCGCCGATCGAGATCGGGCGCTTGCAGCGCTACGCCGTGGACCACGTGCTCGACAACGGCGTCGAGTTGTTTCAGGCAGGCGCTTCCAACGGGAAGAAAGTCGCGTGCATCGGTTCCGGGCCCGCATCGCTCGCCTGCGCGGCCGAGCTCGCGAAATGGGGATACGACGTCACCATCTTCGATCGCAACGAGCATCCCGGCGGGCTGAACACCTACGGGATCGCGGCGTACAAAGCGCGCGCGAAAGACTCGATTCGCGAGGTCGAGCTCGTAAGAAAACTCGGAGTGAAATTCCGGCAGAAGGTGGAGGTGGGACGCGATATTTTGTTCGCGGAGATCGAGAAGCAGTTCGACGCGGTTTTCATCGGCGTCGGGCTGGGCGAGACGTGGGGCCTCAGTTTGCCCGGCGAAGATTTGCACGGCGTGTACGGCGCGATCGAGTTCGTGGCGAAGACGAAGGCGCATCCGCTGCACGAAGTGGAAGTCGGAGCCCGCGTCGCCTGCATCGGCGCCGGGAATACGGCGATCGACGTGGTGACCGCGGCGCGGCGGCTTGGCGCCGACACGGTGTATTTGATTTACCGGCGCGGCGAGCCGGAAATGCCCGCGTTCGCCTACGAATACCAGCTCGCGAAGCAGGATGCCGTGGTTTTCCTGTGGCAGACGCAGCCCGTGCGCGTGATCGGCAGCAACGGAGCGGTGATCGGGATCGAGTGCATGCGCACGCGGCTTGGTCCGCCGGATGATCGCGGGCGGCGAATTCCGGAACCGATTCCCGGCACGGAGTTCACGCTCGATGTCGAGATGGTGGTGCGCGCGGTGGGGCAGCAGCCGGTGACGGAACAGTTGCGCGCGATCCAGGGGCTCGAGCTGCACAAGAACGGCACAGTGAAGGTCGACGAGCGGCATCAGACGGAGAATCCGAAATTCTTTGCGGGCGGCGATTGCGTCAATGGCGGCAAGGAAGTGGTGGATGCGGTGGCGGAGGGGATGAGCGCCGCCGGCGGGATTGATGCGTGGTTGAGGGCGCGCCGCGCGGGAAGGCGTAGCGACGACCGATCGTAGAGGTGTGGCTGCGTTTGTGCCAAGCAAGTCGTGGTGAAGCAGATCCCTCACCCCCGCTGAGGCGGGGATTCGGGATGACAGAGCGCGCTGGTTTGTGATGGCAGAGACGGCGCTGCGACGGCGATTGCGCGCGCAAAAGCCCCACCCTCACAAACCGAGGATGGGGCACCCGAAACGTCTGAGGCGAACCTT
>DATJRU010000193.1:0-6763 GCA_035504455.1 Vulcanimicrobiaceae bacterium | reverse complement strand
CTCGCTACGAGACGTCGCGGCCGGTGAAAACGAGAACCGGGGAACCATCCGCGATAAAAGCCGAATCGGGCGGACGGTGCAACACCCCGGCGAGTTCCTGCCCGTAGAGCGATTCGGCATCGCCTTCGAAGGCCGCTGCCTTTGCATTCCAGACGCGCCAGCGCGGGTGCGCGACTTGATATTCGACGCAGCCGCCGCCTCGTTGCGCCGAATAGCCCCAGTAGTGTTCAGTGATGAATTGTTCGAGGCTGCCGTCCGCGGCGTGGGCAGGCTCGCCCGATGCTTCGGCGCGCAGTCCGCACCAGCGTTCGTCGACTCGCCACTGGTATTCAGCGGCGATGCCCGCACCGTTTGCCCGCACGGTGTGGCGCATCGGGTAGCAGACGTAATTTTCGCCGTAGGCGAGACGCGCGAGATGTGCGACGGCAAATCGCGGCACGATTTCACGAATGAAGACGACGCCGCGCCGCTCTTCACCGCCCTCGCGGCGCTTTACATAGAAGCGCAGGTTCACTTCATCGAAGTTGGTGTGGAAAGGCAGCGGCACGCAGCCGAAGAGCTTCGTGCGCAGGAAGCGGAATCCGACCAGGCTGATGTATACCCTGCCCTCGAAAGCGTGAATCTCGGTTCCAGGCGGGACAAATCGCTCGACGATCTCAGGCTCGACCGCGTAATTGAGCATCACGAGATCGCGCCACTCGGCAGATAGAAAGATACGCTCGCCCGGCGGCTGCTCGAGAGGATGTTCCGGCTCGATCGCGGCGGTTGTCATGTGAACGCGGCGCCGCGGCATGCGCGCGGCTCACACGATTATAGCCCGTCCCTCGCCCGATCCCCGCGGATCTGGCGAGGGCAGGCCGCTCGTTGCGCACTCTGCCATGCGCAGTCGAGATCAGAATAGCGGCACGCGTGAACGTGGGCCTCCCGGGCGGGGTAATCCGTCCCGATTTCTCGCGGCGCCGCGAGAGTTCCCCGCCCGGGGCTGGACCACAGATGGCGCGAGAGCGATTCGAGATGCCCCTCCGCTTTCTGCGAGAATCGAATGGTTACCCATTGGCGAAAAATCGGTTTTCCAGTACAGCACTTCCTCAACTCTTTGCATCGCATTGGTTTGACCCGTATAAGTGCGTGTGCTACGGTAGATTTGCCCGGCAAATTTTCGTTTTCCTGAGGAGGAAATCATTTCTGGCCTGGCGCTCGTCTTACTTGCCAACCCGCTCACCCTCTTGGAACAAACGAGCGGTCTGGCCCGCGTCGTTCTCGGCATTCTCCTGGTCCTTTCCGTTTTTTCCTGGGCGTTGATCCTTCAAAAATGGGCGCAGCTCGGCGGGATCGACCGCAAAACGAGCCGCTTTCTGCAAATGTTTCGCGCAGGAGGCGGGCTTCCCAACCCCAAAACACTTCGCGCCGGCTCCGGAGGCACGCCGCTGATCGCGGTGTATGACGCGGGCTACGCCGAACTCTCTTCTCAGCTTGCGGGCTCGAATCCGCACGCCGGCAAAGTGAAAAACGCCAACGCCATCGGCGTCGACATGCGCGTAGCCGCCGGGGACGAGGTACGTCGGCTCGAACGCGGGATGTCCACGCTCGCAACGATTGCTTCCGTTTCGCCGTTCATCGGACTCTTCGGCACGGTCTGGGGCGTGATGGATGCGTTCACCGGCCTGGGCGATGCGGGCACTGCCAGCCTTCGCGCTGTCGCGCCCGGCATCGCGGAAGCCTTGATTACGACGGCTGCGGGACTCGGCGCCGCGATTCCAGCGCTGATCGCCTACAACCACTACCTGCAAAACATTCGCTCCGTCGCGTCGCGCATGGATAGCTTCGCGGCGGAGTTCGTCGCCAAGGTGGAGACACTCTACACGTCGCCCAACCCGCCGAGCGCCTAATGCCACAAGTTCAAAACGATACCGGCACAACGCTGTCCGAGATCAACATGGTGCCGTTTATCGACGTCGTCCTCGTGCTGCTGATCATTTTCATGATCACGGCGCCGATCCTGCAGTCGGGGATCGACGTGGACGTGCCGAAGACGAAGACCGTGAAGGAACTCACGCAGTTCCGCATGGTGATTACGATCGATCGCGGCCAGCGCGTCTACCTGAACGACAAGCCGGTAAATATTCACGACATCGGCCAGCAGGTGATCGCGCAGTCGCATAACCCGAAAACACAAGCCGTCTACCTGCGCTGCGACGAAACGGTGCCTTTCGGAAGCTGGGCGACGGTGGTCGACGCGCTGCGCCAGGCCGGCATAACGAACATCAGCGTGGTGACGCAGCCGCTCGGCGAGCGGCCGCAGTCGCAATGATCGCGTGAAATTCCGGAAATAGAATGTCGACGATAGCGGCAACGCGGCCGGGCCAAACGCTCAAGCCATTCGTGGTTTGGTCCGTCGGGCTGCATCTGGCGGTGCTCGCCTATTGTGTTTTTGCGGGCTGGTGGGCGTATACGCATCGCGGTGAAAATTGGGGCGGGCCCGGCGGCTCCGTCAGCGTAGGCATCGTGGGAAGCGTTCCCGCGATTCCCCTGCCCTTGCCGGAGGTAGTTTCGCCGAATCGCGTCGTCGACAATTCGAAGGGGCTCTTCAAATCCGAGCCGCAGGCCCCGCCCAAGCCACCGCCGGACGCTGTGCCGATTCCCAAATTCGAAAAGAACAAGCCGCCGAAAATTATCTCGCCGAAATCGAAGGTGCTCGAGAACCCGACTCCGCCGCCGCCGAATGCCGTTCCCTACGGCGGAGGCGGGGCGCCGTCGATTCCGGTTACGTCATTCGCGATGGGCGCGGGTAACACGCAAGCGGGACTGGCTTTCAACGGAGTGGGAGGCGGCGATTTCGGCTCGCGGTTCTCGTGGTACGTCACCGCCGTGCAGCAGCGCGTCAGCAGCAACTGGCTGCAATCTTCGATCGACCCGAGCGTCGCCTATGCTCCGCGGGTCGTCGTTTCTTTCACGATCTTGCGCAACGGCACCATCACCAACGTGCAATTGACGCAACGCAGCAACGTGTACGCGGTCGATAATTCGGCGGTGCGCGCAGTGAACGCGTCGAGTCCCCTGCAACCGCTGCCGCCCGGGTATTCGGGTTCGTACGTGAACGTGGAATTTTATTTCGACTTTCATCGCTGAAGTTTTATGTAAATCAGGCAAAGGCATGGACTCATGAAACGAAAACTTCGATCCTTTGTAGTGTATTTTGCTGTCCTCGCATGTGCGGCTCTGGTTTCAGCGCATTCGGCGGCGGCGCAAGACTGGTTCCAGACGGGCACGGGCCTCGGCGTGAGCAAAGCGAAGTTGGCGGTGCCCGACACGGTCGCTCGCTCCACGTTTGGCCCTCCGCTTCCGAAAGTCTTCCACGACGTGCTCTGGTCCGATCTCGAATACTCGGGCATCGTCGACCTCATCAGCCCGAGTTTTTATCCGCTGGAGACCGTGGGGCAGCCGAGCGATTTGAAGGCGGCGGACTGGTCCGCGGCGCCGGCGAACGCATACATGGTGGCCTACGGCAGTCTGAGCCAGGACGCGAACGGTATGGCCTTCGCCGGATATCTTTCCGACGTGCATAGCCCCAACGCGCCCGTCGCTCTGCAAAAAATCTACCGCGGCCAGCCCAACGAGCAGGATGCCCGCCGCATGGCCCACCAATTCGCGGACGACATCATTGCCCTGCTCAGCGGCGGCCAGCCGGGCATCGCGCAGACGCAGATCGCTTACGTCAGCGGGCGCAGCGGCAACAAAGAGATATGGGTGATGGATTACGACGGCGCGAACCAGCACCAGATCACCCACCTCAATACGATCTCGCTCACGCCGCGGTGGTCGCCCGATGCGACGCGCATCGCTTTCACCTGCTACGTTCCCTATCGCGGCGTCACCTCCGCGCAAATCTGCATCTACTCGACGGCCTCGAACCGGCTCATTTCTTTCCCGCGTTTTCGCGGCACAAACAGCTCGCCGGCGTGGTCGCCCGACGGCCAGCAACTCGCGTTCATGTCCAGCATCAACGGCGATCCCGCGATCTATGTGGCGAATGCGGACGGCACGCACTTGCATCGGGTGACGTTCGGCGCGGGCGTCGCAACCTCGCCCGTATGGAATCCGAAAACCGGCAAGCAAATGGTTTTCGTAAGCGACCGCGCCGGCGATCCAGCGCTCTACCTTTCGGACGCGGACGGCTCGAACGCGCAGAAAATCGACCTGCCCGACATGGGCTACGTAATCGATCCGTCGTGGTCACCAAATGGACAACTGCTGGCATTCAGTTGGCGACGGCCAAGTGGAAACTATGACATCTATGCTATGGACATCGTTTCTCATCAGCTCGTGGAGCTGACGAAGGACGAGGCCCGCAACGAGCGGCCGAGTTGGGCACCGGACGGCCGCCACCTGGTATTTGAATCGACGCGCACGGGCACGCGCCAGATTTGGACCATGTTGGCGGACGGCAGCCAGCCGCGCGAGTTGACGTTTCAGGGGCAGAGCGAGTCGCCTAGTTGGTCACAGCGATAATTCTAGGTGCATCGATCGGATGGAGCGAATCATCTGCCTTTTAGGTTTCGAGCCGCTGGTTTGCGGCTCGAAGGTTGTGGCAGTTAGTGCATCGTTCATTTTGTTTGCGAATACAGATCCAACCGAACCAGTTCATGCCCGGCTTTCCCGCTAAGCCCTCACGGGAACGCCGAAGGAGGCACTAGATGCAACACCGTACTTTTCGGACGTATGCAGTCTTTCTTAGCCTGTTTGCGTTTGCGGCCTTCATTTCGGGTTGCAAAAAGAATGTCGCTTCGACGCCCCCAGCTGCGGCTCCGGCTCCGACGCCGCAGCCGACCGTGACGCTCAACGCTTCACCCGCGTCGGTGAATGCGGGAGAAACGGTAACGCTGTCGTGGTCGTCGACCAATGCCACGGACCTCGACATCGAGCCGGGCATCGGCAAGGTCGCTCCGCAGGGTTCCACTCCTGCGAATCCGACGACGTCAACCACCTACACGATCACGGCGACAGGGCCGGGCGGCAGCGCCACGGCCACGGCGCAGGTGACCGTGAATGCTCCCAACGCGCCGGCGGCGGCGCCAGCGGGACCGCCGAACGTGAGCGAGCTGTTCGAGCAGAACGTCAAGGATGTGTTCTTCGATCTGGACAAGGCGGAGCTTCGCGGGGATGCTCGCGATGTGCTGACCAAGGACGCGGAGTTTCTGCGTTCGTATCCGGACGTGCACATCTCGATCGAGGGGCACTGCGACGAACGCGGTTCCACCGAATACAACCTCGCCTTGGGCCAGAGTCGCGCCCAGGCAGCCAAGAACTACCTCATCTCGCTCGGCATTTCCGCCGACCGGATGGAAACCGTAAGCTGGGGCAAAGAGCGCCCCTTCTGCACCGAACACAACGAAGATTGCTGGCAGCAGAATCGCCGGGATCACTTCGTTCTGGCACACTAGGGGCAGGAAGGCTTAGCCGCGACGGCGGATCGGGCGCAACTCGATCCGCCGGCTCGAGGCTTTTGCCTTGGGCGCCGCTCTTGAAAGCGGGCGCGTTTTTTCACTTCGTAGGGAGGGATTTCCTTTGCGCATACGATGGGTCGTGCTCTCGGTAGTAGCGATGTTTTTCGGAGCCCTTGGTGGAGCGATCCTCGCGCCGCAGCCCGCGGGCGCCGTGTCGCGCGAGATGATCGAGCTCCAGCAAACGGTGAATCAGCTGTTGCAGGGGCAAACGGACCTGCGCAGCGCCATGGACAGCAACAACGCTACGCTGAAGACGCTGGTGCAGCAGTCGCTCGATTCCGTGAGTAAGCTGAACAGCCAAATGGACGCGCTGCAGAAGACCGTGCAGGACTCGACGGCAAACAACGGTTCGCGCCTCGACAACGTGACCCAGCAAACGCAGGGTCTATCGGACAACGTGCAGGACATTCAGTCGCGCGTGGGCAAGCTCTCGCAGCAACTCACCGACATGCAGAACCTGCTGCAGAGCATCGATTCGAAGGTTTCCGGCTCGGCGCCGGGCGGCGCTGCTCCCGGCGGCGCGCAAGGCGCGCCCGACACGAATGCCCCCGGCGCGCCTCAGGCTCCCGGAGCCCCGAACACGATGAATCCCGCGCCGACATCTCCGGCGCCGGGCGGCGGAGGCGGCATGCCGCCCATCTCGGCCGATACGCTCTATCAGAATGCGCTGCGCGATTACACCAGCGGCAACTACACACTGGCGCACCAGGAGTTCTCGGATTACATCAAGTTTTTCCCAACGAACGACCTCGCGTCGAATTCGCAGTTCTATCTCGGCGAGATCGCCTATCAGCAGAACGATTTCAAGGGCGCGATCGCGGCGTACGAGCAGGTGCTGATGGAGTACCCGCACAGCTTCAAATTGGCCGCTTCCCTGCTGAAGAAAGGCATGGCCGAACTGGAGCTCGGCGAGAAGACGTCCGGCGTGCGGGATTTGCGTTCGGTCGTGAGCAGGTTCCCGGGCTCGGACGAATCGCGCCGCGCGTCGGCGAAGCTGCGCGAAATCGGCGCGACCACGTCTCATTCCCGCTAGACGCGCCGATCCAAGCGCGGCGATAGTCGCTGTGTCGCACCTACGGCGCTCGGAATTGTCGATCACGTGCCCCAGCGCTTCCGCGCTGGGCTAACTTTTGCCGCGCCTACGGCGCTCAAAGCGGGGAGAAACGCGCCGGCCGACCGCAGACTGGTTTCGCGCGACGACTCTTATGTCGGCGATGGAAGCTCCGCTCTTTAGGCCGGAAGCCCGCGGCTGAAGCCGG
>DATJRU010000192.1:0-9273 GCA_035504455.1 Vulcanimicrobiaceae bacterium | reverse complement strand
ACGGCTTTGCCCGCTTCGCCGAGACCGGCTTCCCCACGATGCGCGACGAAGACTGGCGCTTCACGAATCTCTCGGCGATCGCGCAAACGCCATTTCGCCTCGTGCGCGAAAACCGGCATCTGCCTTCGCAGACCGAGATCGCTCCGTATCACGTTGCGGGCGCGGCCTGTCGCCTCGTTTTCGTCGACGGGCGCTTCGTGTCAGACTTGTCTTCGGTCGGCATCCTGCCCGGCGGCGTGACGGTCTCGAGTCTCGCGAGCGCGATCGAACAGCATCCCACGGCCGTCGAACAGCACCTCGGCCGCTACCTGAATATCCAGCGCGATCCCTTCTCTGCCCTGAATACCGCGTTCATTGAGGACGGAGCCTACGTTCATGTTCCCAAGAGCGTGGTGCTCGAAGGGCCGGTTCATCTGCTCTTCATCTCGCTTGGGCACGACGCGCCGTCGGTGAGCCATCCGCGCAACCTGATCGTCGCGGAGGAAAACAGTCAGGCCACGATCGTCGAAGACTACATTTCGCTGGGGAACAGCAGCGACAAGGCGCTCTGCAACACCGCGACCGAGCTTTTCGCGGGCGACAGCAGCGTGATTTCGCACTACATGATCGAGCGCGAGCACGGGCAGGCATTCAACGTCTCGACGCTGCGCATCCAGCAGGGCCGCGCGGCGGACGTTTCGTCGCACTCGGTGCTGATCGGCGGCGCGCTTGTGCGCAACAACGTCCATCCGGTGCTGGCCGGCGAAGGCAGCGAGTGCCTGATCAACGGGCTCTTCATCGGCAACGGCCGGCAACACCTCGATAACTATATGCTCGTCGAACACGCGAGCCCGCACTGCGGCAGCCGCCAGTTCTACAACGGCATCCTCGACGGTCACGCGCACGGCGTCTTCCACGGCCGCATCATCGTTCACAAGGACGCGCAGAAGACCGACGCCAAGCAGACCAACCGCAACCTGCTGCTTTCCGATACCGCCCAGATCGATACGAAGCCGCAGCTTGAAATCTACGCCGACGACGTGAAGTGCACGCACGGCGCCACGATCGGCCAAATCGAGGAAAACGCGCTCTTCTACCTGCGCTCGCGCGGGATCGACGAGACGTCGGCGCGCCGCCTGTTGCTGATGGCGTTTGCGGGCGAATGTTTCGAGCGCATGAAGGAAGGCCCAGCGCGCGCGCACGTCGAGAATCTGATTCGCCAGGATTTGCGCCGCGTCGCGTATTCTTCCCGGACCGAGGAGCAACCCGCATGAGCATCGCCGCCAAACCGGTATCCGGCGCTTTCGATGTCGAGCGCGTGCGCGCCGACTTCCCGATCCTCGAGCAGAAGGTTCACGGCAAACCGCTCGTCTATCTCGATAATGCAGCCACGTCCCAAAAGCCGCGTGCAGTGATCGACGCGATTTCGCGCTATTACGAGGGCACCAACGCCAATATCCACCGCGCCGTCCATCACCTTTCCGAGCAAGCGACCGAGGAATACGAAGCCGCGCGCGTCACCGCGCAGAACTTCATCAACGCCGCGAGCTCCACGGAGATCATCTTCGTCCGCGGCACGACGGAGGGCATCAACCTCGTCGCGCAGACTTTTGGCCGCGCCAATATTCATGAAGGCGACGAGATCATCGTCACGGACATGGAACACCATTCCGACATCGTCCCTTGGCAACTGCTCGCTGGGGACCGCGGCGCGAAGCTTCGGGTGGTTCCGATCAACGACCGCGGCGAGCTGATCCTCGACGAATTTGCGAAACTGCTCGGCCAGAAGACCAAGCTCGTGTGCGTCACGCACGTTTCGAATGCGCTCGGCACGATCAATCCGGTTCGCCGGATCGTCGAGATGGCGCACGCCCAGAGCATTCCCGTGCTGGTGGATGGCGCGCAGGCCGTGCCGCACCTGAAAGTCGACGTACAGGCGCTCGATTGCGACTTCTATTCGTTCTCGGGCCACAAGATCTACGGACCGACCGGCATTGGCGTCCTCTACGGAAAGAAGGCGCTGCTCGAAGCCATGCCGCCGTATCAGGGCGGCGGCGACATGATCCTCAATGTCACATTCGAGAAAACCACCTATAACCGCCTGCCCTACAAATTCGAGGCGGGCACGCCGGACATCGCCGGCGTGATCGGACTGGGCGCTGCGCTCGAATACGTGAGCGGGATCGGCGTCGAGAAAATCGGGGCGTACGAACACGAGCTGCTGGATTATGCGACGGCGGCGGTTTCCTCGATTCCGGGACTGAAAATCATCGGCACCGCGAAGGAAAAGGCGGGCGTGCTTTCGTTCACTCTCGAGAACATTCACCCGCACGATATCGGCACGATCCTCGACCAGGAAGGCATCGCGATTCGCACGGGCCACCACTGCTCGCAGCCCGTGATGCGGCGTTTCGGGCTCGATTCGACGGCGCGCGCGTCGTTCGCGATGTACAACACGAAGCAGGAAGTCGACGCGCTCGTCCGTGGCATCGAAAGAGTGCGGGAGGTATTTGCGTAATGTCGGACCTGCGCGATCTGTATCAGGATGTGATCCTGGAGCACAGCAAGGCGCCGCGCAACTATCGCGAGCAGCCGGCCGCGGATCACAAGGCTGAAGGCTTCAATCCGCTCTGCGGCGACCATTTCACGATATTCATCACGCTCGATGGCGACAAAATCCAGGACATCAGCTTCCAGGGTTCGGGCTGCGCGATTTCGAAGGCCTCGGCTTCGATGATGACGCAAACGCTGAAGGGCAAGACGCGAGCGGAAGCCGAGCATCTTTTCACACGTTTCCACGACCTGGTCACGGGACACGCCGAAGGCGGATCGGAATCGGAGCTGGGCAAGCTCGAAGTTTTCTCGGGCGTCTCCGAGTTTCCGGTTCGCGTGAAGTGCGCCACGCTCGCCTGGCACACGCTCAACGCCGCGCTCGAAGGCAAGCAGGAAGCCGTCACCACGGAATAAGACGATCTCGATGAATTACGGCCAATCCATCACGCTGACACGCGAATGCGACGCGCTGGAAATCCCGAGCGGCGCGCCGATGAAGCTTCCCGCGGGAATCGGCGTGCGCGTGATGCAGTTCGCCGGCAGCAGCTACACCATCACGAGTGATCACGGCATGTTCCGCATCGACGTGAAAGACGCTGATGCCCTGGGGCTCACGCCGCCTGCCGGCGCCCAGCCTGCGGGAACGCCGGACAATCGCCCGTTCAGCGAGGAACTCGTCTGGGAGCAGCTGAAGACGGTCTACGATCCCGAGATTCCGGTGAATATCGCCGACCTCGGATTGATTTACGTGTGCACGGCGCTGCCCGTGCAGGGCGGCGGCCACCGCATCGACATCAAAATGTCGATGACGGCGCCGGGATGCGGCATGGGCAACGTGCTGAAATCCGACGTCGAAACAAAACTCGCACGCCTGCCGGACGTAAAGGAAGTGCACGTCGAAATCGTTTTCGATCCTCCCTGGGGCCCGGACCGCATGTCCGAAGCCGCACGGCTGCAACTCGGTTTCGACGTTTAGTTTTTTTCCCTGCTTCTCCACGGTTTAAACCTGGCATCATCTTTGCAAGCTCAGGCTTCCCTACCGCATCTGAACTCGTCATCTACAGACCTGCCTTGATTGCCGCATTCAAGCCTCGCTTCTAGCCTGACTGCGGAGGCTGCAAGACCATGAAAACAAACCTGAAGAAAATAAGTTTTGTCGCTGGGCTTTCGCTGGCTCTGTTCGTGGCCGCTCCGGCATTCGCGCAGATGGGCGCGCCGGCACAGAATCCCGCGCAACCCGGTTACGGGCAGCAGCCCGGCTATTCGCAGGGCGCGCCGGGAACGCCCGGCTCGACAATGGATCAGACTGCGCCCACTACAACGAACACCGTGAGCGATACCGATTTCGCCAAAGACGCCGCGCAGGGCGGACTCGCCGAAGTGAAGCTCGGCGAACTCGCCCAGCAGAAAGGCTCGAGCGACGCCGTGAAGGACTTCGGTAAGAGAATGGTCGAGGACCACACACAGGCGAACGACAAACTGAAGGCAGTCGCATCGCAGGAAAATATGAAGCTGCCGCAGACCCTCAACAAACACGACCAGAAGACCTACGACAAGCTGTCCCAGCTTTCCGGCACTGAATTCGATCGCGCTTACGCACGCGACATGGTGCGAGACCACAAAAACGACGTCGCGGCATTTCAGCAGGAAGCAAACGGCGGGCAGGATCGCGCGGTGAGAAACTTCGCGTCGCAAACGCTGCCGACTCTGCAGGACCATTTGAAGATGGCGCAGCAGATGGAAAAAGACGTTGCCGACACTGGCAGCACGACCACCCACTCGGACGGCGACCAGTAACCACAGCTGGAAAACGTCACGGAGCCGGTCTTTCCGCGGACAGCGGAGGGACCGGCTTTTTGTTGGCCCAGGATCCCGCAGGTTATTTCAGCAATACGTACGGTCCGCCGTTGGTCGTCAGAATCACGAGATTCATCAAAATGAACATCAGGTCGTAGTGCCACCCGAAGGTTTTTTCGCCCCAAAATCCGGTATGCCAGCGAGCGATCTTTTTCTGGATCGCTCCGAGCATCAGGAGAATCAGGCCGATTGCGGCGAGTTGCGTGAAGACGCCGCCGATGACGGCGAGCCCGCCGAGGAGTTCCGCGGCGCCGAGGAAAATCGTGAAGCCTTTGCTCATCTCGATGCTCTTGGCGCGTTCTTCGGGCTTTCGCAGGTGGCTCCAGCCGCTGGTGACGAAAACGGCGCCAACCATCAGGCGCAGCAAGAGTAGAGCGGCAGGCGTAAACCGAGCGAGTTCGGGGAACATGAGCGGCTCCTTGGCGTGCGTCCCTTAGATGAACGCCCCGGACAGAAAGACGCTAAGACTCTTTGGATGGATTCGCTTACTTCGTCTTCGGAGCAGCTTCCACGGACGACGGCACGGTGGAGTGGGCGCGGTTCGCGAGGATCGTGCGGGAACCGCTCCAGACGAGCTGGAGCCCCGCGAAAATCGCGATCACCGCGATCGCCAGCTTGAGCTGCCGCTTCGGCACCCGCCGCGCGAAAATGCAGCCGAGCACCACACCGGCGACGCCGCCCGCCAGCAACTGCACGAGCACGTGGCCATTGATCGCGCCGAATTTCCACTGAAACGCGCTGCCGATCACGGCGAGCACGAGGCCGAACAGCAGATCCGTCCCAACGACCTCCGGCGGCGTCATTTCGGAATAGTTCAGGAGCAGCACGGTGCCGAGCGCGCCCGCGCCCGCCGACGAAAAGCCCGATTCGACGCCGATCGGGAGCGCGAGCCACGGCAGCCAGTTGGAATTTTTTCGCGCGAAGCTCTGGTTCTGGACCCACGGCAGGAACGTGACGCTGGAAGATGCAGTGAGCAGAAGCCCGAGGAGGATCACCACGATGGGCATGTTCGACGGGCCGCTCAACTTCCGCAGCAGATACGTGCCGATGAGAAGCCCCGGGACCGCGCCCTGAATCAAGAGCCACAAATAGCGCCAGTGAACGTGTTTGCCGCTGAGGTAGAACGGCGCGGCAATCAACCGCATGACGCCGGCGTAGACGAATGCCGTGCCGACAGCCGCCGGCGCTGGCAAGCCGACAATCAGCACCAGCGCCGGAACGGTGAAGCTACCTCCGCCGATTCCCGTGAGGCCGATCGCTAAAGCAATCAGAAATCCGATGAGGGCGTTCATTCGTCAGCTCGCTTTGTTTCGGTGTGGATTCCGCATTCGAGTTTTCGCCCGCCCCAGCGTCCGGAACGCGCGTCCGCGCCGGCGGCGGGAATCGCCGTGCACGGCTCGCAACCGATGCTCAGGTAGCCGAAATCGTAGAGGGGGAGATGCTCGATCGCATGCTCGCTCGTGTAACTCCATACCTGATCCCACGTCCACGCCGCGAGCAGGCTCACCTTGAGCAGCGTTTTCCCACTTGGCAACTGGTGATGTTCGACCACCTTCAGGTTCTTGCGGCTCGGCGACTGTTCGCGACGCAAGCCGGTGAACCAGATCTCGTAGTCCTCGAGCGCCGAGAAAAGCGGCTCGACTTTGCGAAGCTGGCAGCAGCGCCCGGGATCGGTCTGATTCAGGATTCCGAATTGCGCTTCCTGATCGGCTACGGATTGCTTCGCGGCGAGGTTGCGAAGATTCAAGCCCCAGGCCTTGGTCATACGGTCGCGATACGCGTACGTTTCGGAAAAGTGGTAGCCGGTATCGAGAAAGAGCACGGGTATCTTCGGCAGCCGCTTGCGCAGCAGGTCGACGACGATCATGTCTTCCGCCTGAAAACTGCACGTGATGCAGGGCGCGCCCCTGTTTTCGGCGAGCAGCCGGTCGATTAGCGCATCGACGGAGAGCGTCTCGAGATCCGGGGGCGCGACGGCAAGACTCACGATTTCCTTTTCTCCGCGTCGGATTGGGAGTCGCGCCACTTGCGCAGCACTTTCATGATGCGCTCGACGGCTTCCTCGTCCGTATCGTCCGTGATGCGAACGGCGAAGAACGATTCGGGGCCGTAGATGGCGCGCACCACCGTCTTCGGGTTCGTGCCATCGTCGAGCGGCGCAAAAATCGTGATGTTACCCGAAAGGCGGAAAGCCTTCGCGACGCTCACCAGCTCGTGCGCGAGAAAATCGTTTGGCCCGGCCATCTGGACGTGCCAGCCCTCGTCGAACATCTGGCGCTCGACCATTTCAGCCACGCGCGGACGCCCTTGCACCCACACCGCCGCAGCCGGATGACCGAAGCGCAAGATGCGTTCTTCTTTCGTGCTGCGCTTGCGCTCGTTGGCATGGGTGTGAGAGCCGCCCGCGATGGCGCTCTCGATAATTCCGGCGCCGACGGTGGCGTTCGTCAGCGGGTCGATCACGATAAAGCTGCCCGTCGTGCGATTTTTCTTGTAGGGATCGAAGAAGAGCGGCAGCGTCGTCTTCACGTCCACCGCCGCGATTTCGTTCAGGTCGAGCTTGGCGGCCGGCACGTGCTCCAGCGTGTTGACGTCAATGCGATGGCGAATGTGGTTGATGCGGCCGCGGACGGTCCTCGTCGTGTGCTTAATCACGTAGATCTTGTGCGGGTCGAGCGGTTCGGCGTGCATCCAGACGAGCGTTGCGCGAAACGCGGTGCCCGCGGCAGGCACGTCGGTTTCGGCGACGAGCATGTTGCCGCGGCTGATGTCGATTTCGTCCTCGAGCGTAATCGCGATGGAATCTCCCGGCCGCGCGGAGGTGATTTCGTCCTCGAAAGCGACGATCGATTTCACGCGCGTCTTCACCAGAGACGGCAGCGCCATCACAGTGGTTCCTTCGCGCAGCTCGCCCGAGACAAGCTGGCCCGCGAACCCGCGAAAGCTCGCGTCCGGCCGAATCACGTACTGCACGGGAAAACGCAACGGCCCGTCAGCCGCATCGCCGCCGAGCTCGAGCGTTTCAAGATATTCGAGCAACGCCGGGCCTTCGAACCACGGCATGCGCTTGCTGCCGCGTACGACGTTGTCGCCTTCCAGCGCGCTGACGGGCACCGCGTACAAACTGCCGATGCCGAGCTGCGCGGCAAACTCGCGAAATTCCGCGGAGATGCGCTCGAACACGTCCTGGGAGAATCCGACGAGGTCCATTTTATTCACTGCAGCGATGATGTGCCGCACGCCGAGCAAGCTGGCGATGAACGCGTGCCGCCGCGATTGCCGCAGGACGCCCTTCGTCGCATCGATCAGCACGATCGCCGCGTCCGCGGTCGACGCGCCCGTCGCCATGTTGCGCGTGTACTGCTCGTGGCCCGGCGTATCCGCGATGATGAATTTCCGCCGCGGCGTGGTGAAGTAGCGGTACGCGACGTCGATGGTGATCCCCTGCTCGCGTTCGGCGCGCAATCCGTCGGTGAGCAGCGAAAAGTCGATCGGGCCGGTTGACCGGTTCACCTTGCTCTTCTGCACGGAGGCAAGCTGGTCCTCGAGCACCGACTGGCTGTCGTAGAGCAGCCGGCCGATCAGCGTGGATTTTCCGTCGTCGACACTGCCCGCGGTGGTGAAACGCAGCAGACCCGCGCTCGAGAGCGAGGAGGAACTCGACGCAGAGGCGGTGGCAGTCGTGCCGGCAGAATGTTCGGCGGGCAGCGTCGCCATCAGAAATACCCCTCGCGTTTCTTGATTTCCATCGAGCCTTCCTCGTCGTGGTCGATCACGCGGTTTTCGCGCTCGGACCGGCGGAACGACAGCATCTCCTCGATGATCTTCGGCACCGTGTCGGCGTCCGAACGAATCGCGCCCGTGCACGGCACGCACCCGAGCGAACGCATGCGCACCTTGATCATCTGCGGCTTCTCGTTGGGCAGCGGACGCACGCCGCTCTGCGGCAGGATGATCGAGTTGCCGCGGATCAGCGCTTCGCGTTCCTTCGCGAAATAGAGCGGAACGATCGGAATATTCTCCGCCTGGATGTAGAGCCAGACGTCGAGCTCGGTCCAATTCGAAAGCGGGAAGACGCGAATGCTTTCGCCCTTGTGGTGGCGGCCGTTGTAGAGGCTCCACAGCTCGGGGCGCTGATTCTTCGGGTCCCACTGGCCCAGCGAATCGCGGAACGAATAGACCCGCTCCTTGGCGCGCGATTTTTCCTCGTCGCGGCGCGCGCCGCCGAAAGCTGCATCGAAGCCGCCCTCGGCCAAGCCGTCGAGCAGCGAGCGCGTCTTCAGCAGGCCGCAGCATTTCTGCGTCCCGAGGTCGTAAGGATTCGCACCTTCGTCGAGCGCCTTTTGATTCTTGTGGACGATCAGCTCGGCGCCGACATGCTTCGCGTACCAGTCGCGAAACTCGATCATCTCTGGAAATTTGTAGCTCGTATCGACGTGCAGCAGCGGGAACGGAATCTTCCCCGGGTAAAACGCTTTCTGCGCGAGGCGCAGCATCACCGAAGAGTCTTTGCCGATCGAGTAGAGCATCACCGGGTGGGCGAATTCAGCCGCTGCTTCGCGCAGGATGAAAATGCTCTCCGATTCGAGCCGCTTCAGGTGGCTCGAAAGGCCGCCGAGTGCCGCGCTGGGCGGCGCCCCGTTGAGGTCGAATTGGATCTCGTGTGAAGACATAAAAAAACCCGCTCCTCGAATCCTTTCGAGGGCGGGTCGCATTTAAGTCCAGATTTTCTAAGAACTTAGCTCGCGAACCTCGGCACCCTCGGCATACACACGGCCGGACAACAACAGCTACAAGCCGTGCAAACGCCAAGAGTCATCAGGTTCATACTCAAAACAGCCTATCTGAGTCCGCACCCAGTGTCAATGCAACTCTAGTCCGGGT
>DATJRU010000191.1:0-28575 GCA_035504455.1 Vulcanimicrobiaceae bacterium | reverse complement strand
GCTTTCGCGGTTTTCGGGAACGCGATTACCTCGCGCAGCGACTTCTCCTGCGCGAGCAGCATCACCACGCGGTCGATGCCGAGCGCGATCCCGCCGTGCGGCGGCGTTCCATAAGTGAGCGCGTCGAGGAAAAATCCGAAGCGGTGCTTCGCCTGCTCGTCCGTTAGCCCGAGCGCCTTGAAAAGACGCGCCTGCACATCCTGCCGGTGAATTCGAATACTGCCCGAGCCGAGCTCGTTGCCGTTTAACACAAGATCGTAGCCCTTCGACCGGCACTCCCACGGCGCGGTCTCGAGCTTGTCGATGTCCTCTTCGATGATCCCGGTGAACGGATGCTGCGCGCTCACCCAGCGCTTGTCCGTGTCGCTCCATTCAAAAAGCGCGAAGCCGGTGATCCACAAAAATTCCCACTTGCTGCGGTCGATCAGGTTCAGCTTGTCGCCGAGGTAGAGGCGGAGTTGACCGGCGACGCCGAGCGAAGTGTCGCTGTGCTCCACTTGTTCTTTTGCGGCCACCGCGACGACCAAGTCGCCGGGCTTGGCGCCCAATTCGCCCACGAGCTTCTTCAGGCCTTCGGCGCCAAGATTCTTCTCGAGCGGCGACGTAATTCCCTCCGCCGTAACTTTCACCGTGTAGACGCCGCGCGCCCCGGCGCCCTTCGCGAATTCCGCAAGCTCGTCGAGTTGCTTGCGCGACCATGCCGCCGCGCCCGGCGCGACCACCGCCTGCACATTGCCTTCAATGTGCAGCATTGCGCGCGCCGGCTCGAAGTGCTGCGTCACGTTGTGCAACTCCATGCCGAATCGCAGGTCGGGCTTGTCCGAGCCGTAGCGCCGCATCGCGTCCTTGTAATCGAGGTGGCGGAAGGGCCCTTTCGCAGTCACGCCGACCACCGCGCACGCTCGCTCCATCACTTTTTCGATGGCGTCGAAGACGTCCTGCTGCCGCGGAAACGACATCTCCAAATCGAGCTGCGTGAATTCCGGCTGGCGGTCGGCGCGCAGATCCTCATCGCGGAAGCAGCGGACGATCTGGTAGTAGCGATCCATCCCCGAGATCATCAGGATCTGCTTGAAGATTTGCGGCGATTGCGGCAGCGCGTAAAATTGCCCGTGATGAACGCGGCTCGGGACGAGGTAGTCGCGCGCGCCTTCCGGCGTCGAGCGGGTGAGCATCGGCGTTTCGATCTCGAAAAAGCCTTGCTCGTCGAGCGACTTGCGGATTTCGAGCACGATGCGGTGGCGCAGCTCGATGTTCGAATGCAGCTTCGGCCGCCGGAGATCGAGGTAACGGTAGCGCAGCCGCGTCTCTTCGCTCGCGGTCACTTCGTCTTCGATCGCGAAAGGCGGCGTTTTCGCGTTGTTCAGAAGGTGCAGCCGCGTCGCGACGACTTCGACCTCGCCAGTTGCAATTTCCGGATTCGACTTCTGCCGCCGCAGCACTCGCCCTTCGACCGCCACCACAAATTCTGAGCGCAGAGTCTCGGCTTTCGCGTGCGCCTCAGCGTGCAGCTCCTTGTTGAACACGATCTGCGCGATCCCCGCGCGATCACGCAGGTCGATGAAGATCAGCTGCCCCAGGTCGCGCCTCCGATGCACCCAGCCCATGAGCACAACGTCCTTGTCCGCATCCGACGCGCGCAGCGCCCCGCAGTAGTGTGTGCGTTTGAGATTCCCGAGACTATCGAGCACGTTCGTTATCCTCGATTCTAGCTTCGCCGCTCCGACTCCAAATACTCCAACAGATCGTTCTCGTTCAATTTCCGCTGGTCCGCATCCGCAAGCCGCTTCAAGGTGTACACGCCTGATGCGACCTCGTCCTCGCCTATGATGAGCGCATAGCGCGCGCCAAGCTTGTCGGCAAGGCCTAGCGACTTCTTGAATTTCATCTCCTCGGGCGGCAATTCGACCCCGATTCCGCACTCGCGGAGCTTGCACGCGATCGCTACCGCGGTCGGATACGACTTCGCGCCCATCCAGGCGACGTACACGCCCAGCCCCGGCAGTTTCGGCGCGGTCGCACCTTCCTGAATCGAGAGGATCGCGCGGTCGGTGCCGATCGCGAAGCCGATTCCCTTCGTCTGCTGGCCGCCGAGCAGTTCGACGAGGCCGTCGTAGCGCCCGCCGCCGCAGACCGCGTTCTGCGAGCCGAGCCCGGCCGCCGTCACCTCGAATGTCGTCCGCGTGTAATAGTCGAGCCCGCGCACCAGCCGCCAGTTTTCTTCGTAGTCGATCCCCCGCAGCTTCAATTCTTCTTTCAGCTTGGCGAAGTGCGCGAGGCAATCCGCGCACAAGTGATCCGAGATCCGCGGCAGCGTCTCGATGATCGCTTGCTCCTCGGGCAATTTCGAATCGAGCACGCGCAGCGGGTTCGTGTCGATCCGGCGGTGGCTGTCCGCCCCGAGCTTGTCTTTCACTTTTTGCAGCTCGCCACGCAGCAATTCGACATACTTCGGCCGGCACTCCTTGCAGCCGATCGAATTGACGTACAGCTTGATGTTCGTCAGCCCGACGCGGCCAAAGAGCACTAGCAGCATCTCCAGCACTTCCGCGTCGATCGTCGGCGCGTCCGACTGCCCCAGCACTTCGGCCCCTACCTGATAGAACTGCCGGTACCGCCCCTTCTGCGGGCGCTCGCGCCGAAACATCGGCCCCACGTAGTACAGTTTTACATTGCCCGGCAGCGTGTGCATGCCGTGCTCGATATAGGCACGCGCGACACCGGCGGTCGCCTCCGGCCGCAGCCCAGCCATTTCCGGGGTGACGCGGATACTCGTGGCAATCAAAGCAGCATCCCGGATCAGGCCGTGTATTTCGGGGTGCTTTGATGGCTCCCGTTGAGATTCCATCAGGAGCCTATCGTCGGCTATCGCTTGGTGAAGCTGCCGGTGGATCTCGGTCAGCTTTGTGATGGCCTCTTTAGTCCAGTCCGCCGCTTTTTCCAAGCGGTCCGATTCCCCGGCCAGGGTCAAACCACGGAGCAACTCATAGAGCCAACCGGTGAAGCGAAGCGGATCGTCAGTGGATTCGATCAGATATCGTAATGGTCCCTGAACTTCTGGAAAGGCCGTGAGGTCCAGGGTATACATTTCCTTGGACACGATGTCCGTATCAGCCCCCACGGATCGTACAAACAGTTCTAGTTTCTCGAAGACGGGCAGGCGGATTTCGCCGAAGCCGTAGGTTTCGAACACCTCGCGCGCCGTGCGCTCGAACCAGTTCCACAACGCCGAATCCGGCGGCAGGATGTCGCGCGTCCCCTTAATGGCCCTAAATTGTCGCTTCTCAGTCATTTCTAGCAGGCTGCCCCAGCGAAAAAGTCATCCAAGAATACTAACAGGCGCGCATGACGATGCAAGCGCACGCCAGCGCAGGTAGTCGCACGCGAAGGTTCGCGGTAGGCAGTCGCGCCCAGAAATCGCCAAGCCCCCGGGCTCGGCTTTTTCTAGCCACTCGCCACTAACCACTAGCCACTCTCTTTCTCCGGCAAGCAAACGCTGTTCCAAACCGGAATTCGCGCGATTTCTTGTTTCACCATTTGAAACATCTATCCCCTCCATCGAAACGTTGCATTTTACGAATCTCATACTTCCGTATACTCTCCGGCCCTCAAGATTTCCGCTGTCCCCACTCTTCAAAGGAGAGTTTAAATGGCCGAAAAAACCACGGGTGAGATGCAACAGACCCTGGGATTAACCGGGCTAACGATGAACGCGATGGCGTTGATCGCGCCCGGCGCCTTCCTATGGCTCACCTTCTACGCGCAGGCGACGGAGGGTTCCACATCTCCTTCGATGTGGATCGGGATCCTGTTCGCCCTGTTGCTTTGTCTTGCGACCGCCGTGTCGTACGCGGAGTTGGCAAAGCTGTATCCGGGCACCGGCAGTTCGTATTACTTCGCGGAACAGGCGTTTCTGAACCACGACAAAGCATGGAAATACGCCCGTCTGATGAAGTTTATCGTCGGCTGGGGCTCGCATCTGTACTACTGGATTTACCCTGGCGTCATGGTGGCGGCGACTGGCCTTTTCGTGGGTTACGTCGCCGGCACCCTGTGGCCCAACTTCATGAGCGCTTCCAACCCCGGCCCGGCGTTCATGATCCTGGTTGCGGTGATTTTCACTCTCCTCGTTTCGTACATCGCGCATCGCGGAGTGACGGGATCGACGGCGGTCAGCGTCGCCATCAACGTGATCCAAATCTCAGCGTTGCTGGTCTTCTCGGTGATGGCCATCGGCTACCGGATGAACCACGCGCCGGGCAGCGTTGCCTGGCAGTGGGACGCCACGTCGGGCGACGCCTACAACTGCGAGTTCCAGACGGACGCGCAGAACAACATCGTTCGCGATGCGAGCATGGCGCCCTTGTGCAAGAAGGACGCTTCCGGCGCGATCGTTCCCTACCACATCAGCTACCCGTGGAACGACTCGATGGGCAACTTCCTCACGCATCCGAGCGCGAAGTCCGTGGTCGGGATTCACAAATTCGGCTGGATGTTCGTGCAAGCCACGGTCGCGATTCTGATTCTCGTCGGATTCGAATCGTGTACGTCGCTGGGCGGCGAGGCCAAGAACGCCAAACGGGATATCCCCATCGCGGTCATCACGTCGCTGCTCGTACAAGGGGCTTTCTGCTACCTGTTCGAGTATTTCGCGACGAACTATGCTTTAAGTAGCGGCTACACCATGCAGAGCGCTTCCGGGTCGGCGGCGCCGATCGCCGACATGATGGTCATGATCGGCGACTCGATCTTCGGCCCAGGCCACGGCCGGATCTTCATGCTGATCGAAGCCGTCACCGTGTTCCTCGCGCTCATCGGCACCACACTCTCCTGCATCAACACCGGAGCGCGCGTCACCTACGCAATGGGCAAGGACGACGAAGTGCCCGAGCACTTCGGCATCCTCCACGAAAAGAACCTCAGCCCGCACAAGGCCATCTGGACGCTGGCGATCGTTTCCATCATCTTTGGCATCATCGGATTGCTGATGGTGTTCGGAGACGCCGGCGCGCCGACGGACGCCGCGATTGCAGCCCTGCCACACGGGTTCTGGTCCAGCTTCGGCTACCTCACTCACGACAAGATGGCCGCGTTGCCTAACACGTTTACCACAGTCACGCTGGCTTCGAACTTCGGGACGTTCCTGCTCTATGGCTTGAGCTGCGTGGTTTGCATGGTCGCTTACCACAAGCACCCGAATTTCAGCTTCATCAAGCACTGGCTGATCCCGGTGTTTGGCGTGGTTGCCAACCTGGTCTGCATGTCGTTCTACCTGATCGGCCCGTTCATGGGATACGGCACGAAGATGGAACCGTATCTGGCCCTGGCAATCGCCGCGGTATGGGCGATTTACGGCGGCATCTATTTCATGATGAACAGCAAGCGGCAAGGCAAGACCACGCTGGTCACAGCTCGCACGTGACCTGCTCCAACAATTCACCCAAGGGGCGGGCGCAAGCCCGCCCCTTTGTTTTTTCAGGACCCTTTATTCTTCAACGAGGGATGAGTTCTAATGTATAGAGGTCTTCAGGTCGCGTCCTCCGGCGCCGCTGCAGCCGCAGCGATGGCGCGGTACGCCACCAAACCAGGCGATATGATGGATGTTGAGTTCGCGCAACTCTCCGATTTGGGGCGAGTGCGCCAGGGCAATGAGGATTACCTCGGCCGCGCCACCGCCGACACGCCCGAGAGAGCGCGGAGCCACGGCTGGCTTTTCGTTCTCGCCGACGGCGTGGGCGGCCACGACCTCGGAGAAGTCGCCTCGAAAACGGCCGTCGAAAGCGTGCTCGAAGGCTTTCGCAAGGCCGCCGCCGGCGAACTCCATCCGGCCCTGCTCACGAGCTTGGTGCGCACCGCCAATTCGCGTGTGATCGACGCCGGCCACTCGGCCAACCCGGCGGGCTCGCGCATGGCGACCACGATCGTCGCGTGCGCCCTGCGTCATGACCGCGCCACGATCGCTCACGTCGGCGATTCGCGCTGCTACCTGATCCGCCGCGGCCAGGCCACGCTTCTTACTCGCGACCACACGCTCGCCAACGAGCACGTGCGTCTCGGCATCATCTCCGCATCCGACGCCAGCACCGCGGAAACGCGCCACCTGCTCAGCCGCTCCCTGGGCTCCGCCCTCTCGGTTAGCGTCGACGTCAGCGAGCACCAGGTGCTTGTCGGCGACGTTCTGCTGCTTTGCTCCGACGGCCTGCACGGATCGGTGCCCGGCTCCGAAATGGCCGCCATCGCCGGCAACGGCGGCGACTTGCCGAAAGCGGCGCAACGCCTGGTCGATCTTGCCAACCAGCGGGACGGCGGTGATAATATCTCCCTGCAAATAATCCGCGTCCGAGGCGTCGAACGTGTCGGAATGTATCGGGGACGGCCTTATCGCCTCCCATAACTCCGCCACGCCCTGGGCCTTCGCCTGACGCCTGCCCGCGAGGACTCCCGTCCACCCCGGCGAACAACTCGATCACTACCGAGTCGAAAGCCTCGTCGCTCGCAGCGGCATGGCTTCCATTTACCGTGCCACCGATCTCCGCACAGGCAAACAGGTGGCGCTCAAGATTCCGCATCCCGAGATGGAAGCCGATCCGGTCCTCTACGACCGCTTCAAGCGCGAACAGGACATCGGCACCAGCCTCGATCACCCGGGCGTGATGAAGGTCTACGCCAACGAGGACCATCGCGGCCTATACATGGCCATGGAGTGGGTGGACGGCCGCCTGCTCCGCCAGATCATGTTCGAGGCCAAGAAGCTCCCCGCCGAACGCGCCATTCGCATCGTGATCAAAGTCGCCCACGCGCTGGACTACATCCACAGCCACGGCGTCGTCCACCGCGATCTCAAACCCGAAAACATCATGGTGGATAAGGACGACAACATCAAACTGATCGACTTCGGCATCGCCGGCAAGGAAGGCTCGCGCCGCCTCACCTTCGCCAAGCTCTCCCAGGTGATGGGCACGCCGGAGTACATTTCGCCCGAGCAGGTGAAGGGCAAGCGCGGCGACGGCCGCAGCGACATCTACGCCCTCGGTGTAATGCTCTACGAAATGCTCACCGGCAAGCCGGCGTTCGAGGGGCCGAATCCCTTCGCCATCATGAACGACCGGCTCCTGAACAATCCCGTCCCGCCGCGCGAGGTCGATCCCGCGATTTCGCCCCAGTTGCAGGAGGTGATTTACCGGGCGATCGAGCGCGACCCGAAGAATCGTTACCCCAACGCGCGCGAAATGGCCTCCGACCTCGAGCATCTGGATCAGGTCGGAGTGTCCGAACGCCCCGAATTGCACGACTGGAAAGTCCGCCGGACGCCGTGGATACGAAGAGTGCTCTTCTACATCATGCTGGCGCTCATCCCCGTCGTCATTTTCGGACTCCTCCTGCTCGTCGCGAAGCACTGACCCGCATTAGCCGCCTCAATCGCATGAACTTAATCGCGTGAGCCCGCCGCGAGAGCGCGTCCGGCCGGCATAAATATTCTATAAGTGCCACGCACTTTATTTCGTTATGTCTTCAATAGATTTAATGAGTTTGACCATTCATTCGAGGGTCTGTACCTTGCATGGCACCGTCGCGATTCCAAAAAACCGAGATAGCGCGGTAGGGAGGGAAGGTTAGCCTATGAAACGTGTGTACAAGTGTGCTTCGAGCGTCGCCACGGCCATGTTGGCTGTCAGCTTCGTCGCCTGGGCGCCGGCTTCGAGGGCCGCGGACGATCCACCAGCTGCGCCCTCATCGGCCGCAGCGCAACCCGCTGCAGCCTCGCCGGCTCCGGCACAGCCGGCAGCAGCATCTTCGGCCTCTGCGCAGCCCGCAGCAAGTTCGTCTGCGTCCGAAACGCAGCAGCGGCTGGCGGATCTGGAAAAGGAAGTATCGGCCCTGCAAGCAGAGATTACGTCGTTGAAGGACAGCGATACGCCGAGCATGCGGACCGCCGCTTACGTGGAACCAGCCGCGGCGCCCGCTCCGGTCTCGGCGCCCGCGGACGATGCGCCGCAGAAAATCAGCATCGCGAGCCTCCTCGGACCGGTCACCATCAGCGGCTTCGGCGACGCATACTACGGGTACGACTACAACCACCCCGAAAACAACCAGAGTGGTTTCCGTTTCTTCGAGGCTCCCACCAACGGCTTCGCGTTCAACATGGCCGAGTTGATTTTGGACAAGCCGGCCGACGCGACGTCTGCGGAAAGCAGGCTTGGATACCACGTGTCGGTGGGCTACGGCCAAGCCGCGCGTGTCGTAAACGGGTCGGATAACTTCGGCGACGGCAGCAACTTCTTCGTCAAGGAAGCGTACTTCGATTACTTGGCCCCCATCGGCAAGGGCTTGACGATCACGGTCGGCAAGTTCGTCACGCCGGCCGGCGCCGAAGTGATTGAGAGCAACGCGAACTGGAACTACACTCGCAGCTTGCTCTTCTACTACGCGATCCCCTTCTTCCACTTCGGTGCGAGCGCAAAGTATGCGTTCAACCCCAAGTGGGCGCTTACGGCGTATGTCGTCAACGGCTGGAACAACACCGTCATCGATCACGATTCGGGTCAAGGCACCAGCTCCGGCCTGACGTACGGCGCCAGCCTGGCCTACACGCCGAACGCCAAGTGGTCGGTGCTCGAAAACTACTTCGCCGGCCCTGTCGTCGATAGCGGGGACAACTACTTCAATGGCGTGCCGGTCACCGATTGGAGACAGCTCAGCGACACGGTCGTCACCTACACCCCGAACGCGAAGTGGGCGTTTGAAGTGAACGGCGACTACGGCTTCGGTCCTCGCTTCATCGGTTGCGATGACGACAGCGTCGTCCGGGCTCAATCTCTGCCGGATGGCTGCGCCGCTTCGAATGCCGTCAACTGGTGGGGCGTCGCCGGCTACGTAAAGTACACGCTCAGCCCCAAGACCAATTTCGCCGTCCGTTATGAGTTCTACAACGACACGGATGGCTACACGGGCCTCCTCTTCGGAGATCCCGGCCACGCCCAGGAAGTCACCGGCACTTATTCCTACAACCTCACGAGCGCTTTGCTGATTCGTGCGGAATACCGGTATGACTTCGCCAGCGAGCCGATCTTTGCGAAGAGCACCGACGGCTTCGTCAAGGAACAGAACACGGCGTACCTCAGCTTCGTCTACTCGTTCAGCAGCGCGAACCTGAAGTAACCACAACCTGCACTGAGGCTCCCGTGCGAGGGAGCCTCGGCGCAGTTCGAAATCAGCCGCATCGGCCAACCGGCGTCCTCCACCCCCGCCGGTTGGCCTTTTTCTTTAGCGGGTCGAAGCTTCAGAGTCTGTGCAGCAAAGATCGATTCTTCGCGGGTCGCGCCAAACCACGCGCGCTGTCATCCCGAATCCCCGCCCGCGGCGGGGTGAGGTCCGCCTGCCGGACAGGCAGGGATCTGCTTCACCACGACTTGCTCGGCACGAGCGTGTCGCCTTTAGAGCGCTGGAAGCGCGATTGTACCGAGCCCGGCATGGAGCTCGCCTGCCGGTGAGGCAGGCGAAGCGGAATGCCGGGTGCTTATCCCGAGAGTCCCCAGTCCCGATAGGGACGATTGACCGCCGCGAGAGCGTTCAAATCTGGAAGGTGACGAGCGTGTTTGATGACGGAGGCGAGAAATAAACTGGCGGCCGCTGGGCCTGGCCGCCAGTTCGCTGAGAGGGAAGAAACTCTTACTCTTGCGTGATGACCACGTCGCCCGCCGCGTTCTCGATGATTGCCGTCTTTGCTCTCATCCGGTGCTCGCGGCTGTTCTCCGCGGCGACCTCGGCCACCGACTTGTGCGTCTCGTCCAGGATCGCCTGCCCCACGGCGATCGCCTGGCTGTACGGCAGAAACGTCGACGGCTCGAAATCGAAATTCGTGCCGCTCACATAGGACGAAGGCAGGCTCGCAGCCGGAACCACCGGGAGCGTGCGAAATGTCGGCGTGGACTCGACCCCGCCCATGGCGCCGCCTCCGCCTTGGAACATCCCGCCACCGGCGCCGCCCGTCATCCCGCCGACCGCTTTCGCTTGCGCATGCGCAGGCACGGACAGCCCGAAAATCAACACCGTCAGACCCAAGAACCTTTTCATCGATCCCAACCCTTCCTGCGGAGACCTTTCGAGAATCGCAGTGATTTCGGCAATCGGTATGCCACATCGATGGCCTGAGAGGGCTGAGCTATTCGGTTTAGATTCAAGGAATTAGACGGGCGCCTCGATTGGCCGTCGGAGGCGCGGCGCGCGCAATGTGGGTAAGAATCTAGACAGCGTGGAAAATGATTAGGTCGAAATTTCTGGACGCGTAATAGACGGCACAGGACGAACGTTTGCGCGGATCGGTACCAAAATCCTAGAGCGATCCTAGAGCCCTTTCCAGCCTGCGTACGCCGCGCCTTTCAGCGGGCATTCTTCGTCGAGCACGATGTGGATCGGCACTTTCTTCAGGAAGTCCTGCATCTTTTCCTTGTATTGCGCTGCAGCGACGAACCGGCCCGTCTTCATCTTCGGCAGAATCTTCACGGCGATCCCGCCCGCCACATAAATGCCGCCCCGCGCAACGGACCGCACCGCCAGGTTCCCCGCCTCCGAGCCATAAATCTCGACCCACAGATCGAGTGTTGCCGCGCAGACGGGACACTCGCCTGAAAGACCCTTCTGGGTGATGACGGGAGCTTGGTCGACGCTCGGATCGTCCCATCCCGGATGTTTCAGCGAGGGATCGAGAAACTCGTGCACGGTCTTGAATCCCCGCCCGGAAAGGATGAGCTCGGCGCTCGCAAACTCGCCGCGCGATTTCACGAATTTCCAGAGCTCGGTGTGCTGGACCGTTTGCGGGGCAAAGTCCGCGTGCCCGGCCTCGGTAGCCATCGGAAGGTGCTTCGAGCCGTCCCAGAAGAGGAGCGCTTCGCCGAGTCCCGTGCCCGCCGCGATCACGGCGCGATGCGTGCGCGGGTCGGGGACGCCCTCGTACAGCATTTCCAGGTCCTGCGGCCGCATCACCGCGATTCCGTGGGCGGTCGCTTCTAGATCGTTCAGCAGGCGGACGCGATCGAGCCCGATCAGCTTCGCCATGTTCGCGCCTTCGACCACCCACGGCAGGTTCCCGGCGCGCACCTGGTAGTCGACCACGGGCCCCGCGATCCCGAATGAAGCAGCGCTCACCTTCGCGCCGGTCACCGCCAGGAAATCCTTCACGATCTCTTCGAGGCCCGCATGGTCGCGGCTCGAATAGCGCTTGTCCTTCAGCTTCGTCAGCGTGCCGCCGGGGACATCAAAGAGCCCGAGATTGGTCTTCGTCCCGCCGATGTCGCCGGCCAGTATCATCCGATCCTCCGCCGCACAGGGCTGCGGCACGTGAGCGCCTTGCGCCCATCAGTCAAGCACTGTCTCACAACCGATTTTGGAAGGGCAAGGCCGCGCGCCAACCGATTGCAGGGCCCTCGCCGGCGCGCCGGTCAGAGCGGCCGCCAGACGCGGCCCTCCGCCGCCACGAGATTGTTTGCGGCGTCCGGCCCTGCGCTGCCCGATGCGTAATTCGGGAACGCAGGCTTCGTGTTCTGGAACGCGTCAAGGATCGGGTCGACCAAGCCCCACGCCGCCTCGACGCTGTCGGCGCGGTCGAACAGCGTCGCGTCGCCCCGTATGCAGTCGTTGATCAGCGTGGCGTACGCCTCGCGCGAGCCCGAAGTGAACGCCTGCTTGTACTGAAAATCCATCTTCACCGGGCTGATCTGCATCTGCGATCCCGGCGATTTCGCGCCGAACGAAAGCGAAATCCCTTCGTCCGGCTGGATATTCATCACCAGCGAGTTCGGCTGCACGTGCGAGCCCTGAAACACCATGTGCGGCGCTTTCTTGAATTGAATCGCGATTTCGGTCGCCGGTCGCGCCAGCCGCTTGCCGGTGCGCAGGAAAAACGGCACCCCGCTCCAGCGCCAGTTATCGACCAAAAGCTTCAGCGCGACGAACGTCTCTGTCCCGGAATCGGGCTTCACACCCGGCTCCTGGCGGTATCCAGAGACATCCTTGCCGTCGATTTTCCCCGGGCCGTACTGCCCGCGCACCACCGTCTTCGCGATCGATTCCGGCGTGAACGGGCGGATCGATTGCAGAATCTTGATCTTTTCGTTCCGCACGGAGGTTGCGTCGAAGGTCGCCGGCGACTCCATGGCCACGATCGAAGTGAGTTGCAGCACGTGGCTCTGGATCATGTCCCGCATCGCCCCGGCCGATTCATAAAATGCCGCCCGCCGCTCGACGCCCAGCGACTCCGCCGCCGTGATCTGCACGTGGTCCACGAAGTTGCGGTTCCACAGCGGCTCGAAAATCCCGTTGCCGAAACGGAACACCAGCAAGTTCTGCACCGTCTCTTTGCCGAGATAGTGATCGATCCGGTAGATCTGCGATTCGTCGAACTCCTGCAGCACTTTCGCATTCAGCTTGCAGGCCGAAGGAACGTCGTGCCCGAACGGTTTCTCGATGATGATGCGCGTCCATGAATCCTTCGATTTCGGCTTCGCCAGGCCGGCGCGCCCGAGTTGCTCGATCACGTGCGGGTATACGTCCGGCGGCGTCGAAAGATAGTAGAGGCGATTCCCGCCAAGGTGCGACTTCTGGTCGACGTCATCGAGATGCTGCGCGAGCCGCCGGAACGACTCCGGATCGTCGTAGTCGCCGGTGAAGTACTCGAGGTGCTGGAGGAAATCCGCGCGCTTGCTGTCGTCGCCCTTCTTCTGCAGCGCCTGGTCCGTCGCGGATCGGAACTTCTCGTCGCTCATCTCCGTGCGCGCGAATCCGATCACGCGAAAGCGCGGCGCGAGACACGAGTGAATCGCCAGATCGAACAGCGCGGGCAGCAGCTTGCGTTTCGCCAAATCGCCCGAGGCGCCGAACATCACGATGGCGCAGGGATCGGAAGGAATCTCGCAGAAGTAACCGTCCGTTCGGACGGAATCAGCCACGTCGGTGGTGCCGGTGCTCATCGTGATCTCCTCGGCCGGATCGTATGTCTCGACCTTGGCCCTCAGCTTCCCTGGGATGCTCCTGGCCGCCCGTTTGATTCTATCTCCGCTCGCTTATCTTGGCCCTACCCGTCACACGATTTTAACGAATGGGAGCGATTCGCGGCGCGAATCACCCCTCGCCGCCCGATCGCGCCTGCCGCCCTAGAGCAGCGCGTAGTACCGCAGCAGGTTCCCGTCGGGCTTCCGCTCGCCGATCCCGATGATCACGTGCCGCGTGAGCCAGTCGTGCTTGCCGGCCTCCACTTCGAAGCTCGGGAACGACCGCAGATAGTATTCGTCCGGTCCTACGGGCGGACCTCCGGCAAACGCCATGTCTCGCAGCCGCAGCATCGTATTGTCCTGGTATCCCCACAGGTAGCCCCGGTTTTGCAACAGGATCAGCGTGCCGTCGTCTTCCTGCAGCATGTAGCGCGCGTCGAACGACACGGTGTCGTCCGGGCGAAACAGCGCGTAATCCCCGCCGCTGTCGGGCACTACCTTCCCGTTCAGCTTCGGCCCTGAAAACTCTCCCGTGCCCAGGTACACCCCGCCGCGCCCCGCCCCCGACGGCATGTTGTTGATCATCTGCACCCGCGAAAAATGCAGCCGCACCTCGAACGCAAACTCCAGCTTCGGCTCCTTCAGTGTCGACGCCAATTGCCCGAATGGTCTTGCATGGATCATGATTGCCGCCTCGATAGTCTTAGAATTGTCCAGCCAGTGATGTGATAAAGTCCCTCCGATCTCGGGTTCTGTCAACCGCGCTTCGACGAATCGCGCGGCGCAACTTGGGAGAAAATCTCGGATGAAGATCGCCCTGATCGGTGGAACCGGATACGTCGGCTCGAAGATTCTGGCCGAGGCGCTGCGCCGCGGCCACAGGGTCACCTCGATCGAGCGCAATCCGCAACGCCTCGCGCCGCGACGCAATCTCAGGATCAAGAAGGCGGACGTCCTCCACCGCGAGCGCCTGTCCCGGATTCTCGCCCGCCACGACGTGATCGTCAGCGCGTTCAATCCCAAGCGCGGCACGCCCGGCCCGGAAATCTTCCATCGCCACGTCCGCGGCCATCGCGCGATCATCTTCGCGGCCAAGCGTTCCGGCGTCAAACGTTTCCTCGCCGTCGGCGGCGCGGCCAGCCTCAAGACGCGCGCCGGAGCCGAGTTCCTCGATTCGCCCGAATTCCCCGCCGCGTACGAGCCGTTCAAGGGCGGCATTCGCGGCACTCGCGAGCTTTACTACTTGCTGAAGAAAGAAAACGGCCTCGACTGGGTGTTTCTCGCGCCGTCGGTGATGATCGCACCCGGCGCGCGCACCGGCAGGTACCGCGTCGGCACCGATCACGTCCTATATGATGAGGCGGGCAAAAGCCACATCTCGCTGCAGGATTACGCCGTCGCCATGCTCGACGAAATCGAGCACCCAAAACATCACCGCGAGCGCTTCACCGTCGGCTATTAGGTCGCTTAGAGGTTTTAGGGGGTCGGAGTTTCAACTCCGACATAAGGGCCGGCGCGAAGCGCCTTCCTTTGTGCAGATTTTCTCGCGGCATGTACTTGCAGTCTAACGGCGCAAGCGTATCTCCCGATTTCTAACTACTTTCACGGAAAGGTCGTCATGCCCAAGAAACTGACGCCCCAAAAATCGAAAGCCAAGCCTCTCACAGTCGCCGACCGCATCGAAATCAACGACCTCATGGCCGCCTACGCCTGGGCGCTCGATACCGGCGACGTCGATTCCTTCGTCGCTTGCTTCACGCCCGACGCCGTCGTGATCGAAGAAGTCTTCGAAGAGCCCGACCGCTGGGAAGGCGCGGCCGGCATCCGCGCGCTCGGCGAACACTTCCGCTCCGTCCCGAATTTTCCCGGCCGCCAGCATCACCTCACGCAATCGGTCGTCAAGGGCGATAGCAACGGCGTCACCGCCCGCTCCTTCGCGCTCGTCACCGAATGCCGCGGCGAGCCTCCCTATCTCATTCGCTTCGCCGGCTACTGGGACGACAAAATCGTGAAATTCCGCGGCCGCTGGCTCTTTAAGGAACGCACCATTCGCCTCTGGGACGGCGCCGTCCTCGCGAATTTCCCCGGCTACGGACAGCGCGTGCCGCGCAAGCGCCCGCCCGAGTTGGTCGTCAAGCGCTCGTGAATGTATACATGTTGGCGCTCCGCGTTTGCTGTTCCGATGTAAAATGCCGCCGCTCTGGGGGAGCATCGCTCATGAAAATCCAGATTCTCCGTCTCGCCGCATTCGTTTGCGCAGCCCTACTTACATTCGTCTCATCGGCCCGCGCACAAGCCCCGAAACCGGTTCGCACACAAGCCGGCCTCGTGCAGGGAACCATGGTTGACGGCGTCGCCGTTTACAAGGGCATCCCGTTCGCCGCCCCGCCCATGGGCGACCTGCGCTGGCACGCGCCTGAACCTCCCGCCCCGTGGAAGGGCGTGAAGGAAACCACGAAATTCGCGCCCGCCTGCATGCAGACTCCCATCGTGATGCCCGACCTCGGAATCGACGCCGTTCCGTTCGCCGAAGACTGCCTCTACGTCAACGTGTGGACCCCCGCGAAATCGCCGAAAGACCGGCTGCCCGTGATGGTCTGGATCTACGGCGGCGGATTCACGGGCGGCGCAACTTCGATGGCGCAGTACGACGGCATCAACCTCGCCAAGAAGGGCGTCGTCTACGTCAGCATCGCCTATCGCCTTGGCCTCTTCGGATTCCTCGCGCACCCTGAACTCAGCGCCGAGCAGGGCGGCCATTCCGGCAACTACGGCTTGCTCGATCAAATTGCCGGTCTTCGCTGGGTGAAGCGCAACATCGCCGCGTTCGGCGGAAATCCCGATCGCGTCACGATCTTCGGCGAATCGGCGGGCGGAATTTCCGTCAGCATGCTCGCCTCTTCGCCTCTCGCCAAAGGACTCTTCCAGGGCGCCATCTCCGAAAGCGGCAGCAACTTTGCGCCTCCGCAGCGCGCCGGCGAGGGCGGCGAAAGCATCGCCACGCTCGCCGACGCCGAAAAAGCCGGCGCCGCGCTGTTCAAGCACATCGACATCAAGTCCATCGCCGATGCGCGCAAGTTGCCGCCCGAGGTTCTGCTGAAAGCGGCCGGCCCGGGGCGCGCCGCGGTGTGGCCCAATTTCGACGGCTACGTCCTCCCGGGCGATCAGTACCTTCTCTACAAAGCGGGCCGCTACAACGACACGCCCATCCTGATCGGCTGGAATGCCGACGAGGGCGCGCTGTTCGCTCGCACCGCCACGCAAAGCGGCTACCTCCAATCGATCCACTCCGGCTACGGCGAGTACGCCGATAAAATTCTCGCGGTCTATCCTGGGAATTCCGATGCCGACGCTCTTCGCTCCACGCGCGATATGGCCCGCGACACGCTCTTCGGCTGGGGCACCTGGACGTGGGCGCGCCTGCAATCGCAAACGGGCAAGGGCAAAATCTTCGTCTACTACTTCAGCCACCGGCCGCCCTATCCCAATACCCCGCAATTCAAGGATTGGGGCGCGTCTCACGGCGCGGAGATGTCGTACGTATTCGGGATATTCGCGCGCACGATGTCGCCGGGCGACGCCGATCGTGCGATGGTCGACCAGGTCTCGTCGTATTGGGTGAATTTCGCGAAAACAGGCGATCCGAACAGCGCAGGCCTGCCGTCATGGCCCGCCTTCACCGACTCCAATCAGCAGGTGATGGATCTCAACGATCCGTCGCACGCCATCCCAGTCCCGAACCTCGACAAACTGAAGGCACTCGACGCCTACTACGCTTGGCGCCGCAGCGAAAGCGCAGCAGCAGCCCCAGCCGGCCACTAATCGCGGCGCGCGTACCGCAGGCGTCTCGCCGGAAGCCCGGGTCCTCGGGGTTCCGGTGGGAGCGTGAGCCTTCCCTGCCCTGACGAAAGAGGGGAGCCTCGCGAAAAAGCGCACCAAAAAGACGGGCTTCAGCCCAGGGGTTTCGGGCCTTAGGGGGTCGGAGCTTCAGCTCCGACATCACAAAAAGGCGCGCGAAGCGCGCTTCCTTTGCGCAGAATCACCCGCAGCATGTACTGTTCTCGACCAACGTCGACAACACCCACACGGGCTCCCCGCGCCTACCGCCGAATCCCCCGCGGCCAAATCCCCTGCTTCCCCGGAGACAAAATCCCGTTCGGATCGGCCGCATCCTTCAGCGTCTCGACAAACCTCCGCAGCGCGAAATGGTTGAAATCGTACTGCTCGCCGATCAGATCCATGTACGCGAGATGCGCGCGATACTCGCCAAATCCCAGCTTCGCCGCCTCGACCACAAGCTCTTCGCACAGCCTATTTGCGTGGACCCGATGCTCCTCGCTCTGCTTGTCGTAGAGAATCATCATCACCGAATATAGGTGCCGCGTGCCGAACGAAAATCCTCCGTAATAATCGAATCCATGTTCGTGGCAGCGCCGCCCCACCAGATTCACCAGCTTCGCCGCTTCCGCTCCGCTCGGCGCCACCACCGGCGAAAATCCCAGGTGCCCGCCGTCTTCTCCGCGGTATTTCAGGACGCCGAGCGGCATCAGCGACGGC
Organism: Vulcanimicrobiaceae bacterium; assembly: GCA_035504455.1. Classification (GTDB taxonomy): domain Bacteria; phylum Acidobacteriota; class Terriglobia; order Acidiferrales; family UBA7541; genus Palsa-295. The sequence continues at coordinate 11,032 of DATJRU010000191.1, read as the reverse complement.
ACGCCCGCCTGCGCGCTTTCCGATCCCATCGACGCGACCAGTTCATCCGTCGGCGTCGCCTTCACGTTGAATTCCTTGCTCGCGAATTTCGCGCCGGGAATTCCCGCAAACGCCTCGCGCGTAACCTTCACGCGCGCGTCCACCATCTCCTCGTGCCCGTACATCGCGAACGTGAGATTCCACGCGCCGAGCCCGCTCTCGCGCAGCATCTTCTTCACCACGTCGTCCGGCACCGCCCCGCTGCCCTCGAACCACTGGCTGCGCGCCCCGCGCCGCGAAATCAGCCGCACCGCGTTGCTCAGCACCGCGATGTTCTGGATGATCTCCTCGCGCCGCAGCCGCGCCGTCACATCGACGATCGCTTCTAGATCCGACTCGCGCTCGAAATGCAAATCGCACGCCACGAAAAAATCCGGCTGCGGCATCAGCCACATCCCGGCCTTCGTCACGATGCCGAAATTCGATTGCATGAATAGCCCGTCGACCGACGGCCCGTAGCCGCCCTTGAACGACTGCCACGTCTTCGCGCCCGGCAGCGCGCCCATCCCCGTGCGAATCACTTCGCCGCTCGCGAGAACGATTTCCATGCCGCAAATTTTGTCCGAGTGGTCGCCATACGCCGTGTAGCCGAGCCCGCGCTCGAGCGCGTTTCCCACCACGCTGCCCCATCCCAGCGCCGGAACCGAGATCCACAGTTTGATTTTTCTTTCGCGAATGTATTCGTAGAGGTCGAAAAACGTGACGCCCGGCTCGACGATCGCGTGGCACAGCTCTTCGTCGATCTCGATCTTCTTCATTCGTCCTAGCTCGAGCACGATCGAGCCGGAGACGCGCGGCGCCGGCCCGCCGTACCCGAGATTTTTCCCGCGCGAAACCGTCCACAGCGGAATCTTGTATTCGTTCGCGATCTTCACGATCGCCTGAATCTCTTCCACGGAGACCGGCCGCAGCGCCGCCGACGGCGCAAACTCCGCCGCATCCTGCGACGCGAACGCGAAAGGATCGCGATACTCCGCAAGCGCCGCGCCTCCGCGCACCACCCACTCGTCGCCGATCGCCCGCGCAAACTCGTTCAGCGCGCGCTCGAACGCCTCGCTCGACACCCCCGCCGGCAGCACCGTCAATTTTTCACCCTCCATTGAAGATTACGGACCAGCAGTCCTGGTAAACGCGCGAAGCGCGTGACATACCGTAGCCCACGGCGAAGCCGTGGGACCCGATTCGTAAACGCGCCCAGCCCGCGAAGCGGGCGCAAGAACATGGCTCACGGCCGCGCCGGTTCACTCGCGATCAAACCTACCGAAACTGCATCGTCATCTCGCCCAGCTTCGCCAGCACCGCCGGATCGAGCGTCACATCCAGCGCCGCGATCGTCGCATCAAGCTGCTCGGGGCGGCTTGCGCCGATAATCGGGCTCGTCACCCACGGCTGCGCGAGCACCCATGCCACCGAAAGCGTCGTCAGCGGAATGCTCACTTCTTTGGCGTAAGCATTCAACGCGTCGACCGCGTCGAACAGCTTGTCCTGCCAGTAGCGGTCCCGATAGAGCGTACCGATCCGCCCGGTGTAGGCAAACCGCGTTCCTTCGCTCGCAGGCTTCGTCCGGTCGTACTTGCCCGTAAGCAGGCCGCCCGCGATCGGATTGAACGGAATCACGCCGATGCCTTCCTCGGTGCACAGGGGAAAAAGCTCGCGCTCGAATTCGCGGAACAGCAGGTTGTAGCGCGGTTGCACGCAGACGAAACGCGCAAAGCCTTTCGCGTCGCTGCGGCCGATCGCGCGCGCCAGCTGATACGCCAGGTAATTCGAGCAGCCGATGTAGCGGACTTTCCCCGCGCGCACGATGGCGTCTAGCGCGCTCAGCGTTTCATCCGCCGTCACTTCCGGATCGTAGCCGTGGAGCTGATAGAGGTCGATGTAATCGGTGCCCAGGCGTCGCAGCGATGCATCGATTGCATCGAAAATGTGCCGCCGGTTGTTCCCCGCGTGGAACGGCTGCGGCCCGGTCGGCCCGAAGCATTTCGTCGCGATCACCCAGTCGTGGCGCTTGCCGCGAATCCATTTGCCGATGATTTCCTCGGTGCGGCCCGCGCGCTCGAGCCCGCCGCCCAACGGATACACATCCGAGCTGTCGAGAAACGTGATCCCCTTCTCCGCCGCGCGATCGAGAATCGCGAACGAGGTCGGCTCGTCGCACTGAAACCCGAACGTCATCGTGCCGAGGCACAGCTTCGATACCCGCAATCCGGTGTTGCCCAGTCGTACGTGTTTCAATGCAGTGGCTCCCGATTGTCCCATGAACTCGCCACGCTTTCGCGAAGCTAACGATACTCACCGCGCCTGCGCCTCCATGTCAAGCCGCTCGTGCGGATCGCGCGGTAGTGCTAAGATCGGCGGTCGCAAATCGCGTTTCGGAGCGTTCATGAGCATCGTCGTCACGGGAGCGTCGGGAAGTTACGGCCGCCAGGTCACGGAACTCCTGCTCCAAAAGGTTCCTGCGTCCGAATTGATTCTGGTAACGCGCAATCCGCCGGCGCTCGCGCCGATGGCCGCGCGGGGCGCGCAGGTCCGCTCGGGCGATTTCGACAAGCCGGAGGCGCTGGTCGCCGCGCTGGCAAGCGCCGACAAGATGCTGCTGATCAGTACGCTCGCCGTCGGGCCGCGCCGCCAGAAACAGCACCGCGCGGCCGTCGAAGCCGCCGCGAAGGCCGGCGTGAAGCACGTCGTCTACACGTCGAGCGTCGGCATCCATCCGAAGACGCCTTCGCTCGCCTGCTCCGATCACTACGTCACCGAGGAACTCTTGCGGCGCTCGGGGATGGCGTTCACTTTTCTGCGCGACGCGCAATATGCCGAGATCATCGCCACCATGATCGTCCCGATGGCGATCCAGATCGGCAAGCTCGTGATGAGCACGGGCGACGGCCCGATGGCATTCGTCTCGAAGAAAGATTGCGTGGCCTGCGCCGCTGCCGTGCTTACTTCGCCCGGCCACGAAGGCGCCGCGTACGAAATCACCGGGCCCGCGCTCTACACGTTCGCCGACGCCGCCGCGCTCGGCGCCGAGCTGAGCGGCAAGCCGCTCGCCTACTCCGCCGTCACGCCGGAAGAAAAACAGGCGTTCTTCGACGCAGCCGGCGTCCCGCGCGCCTACGCCGACGGCCTCCTGAACGACGACGGCACCGGCGTCTGGGGCAGCGAGGAAATGCTCTCCTACGAGCGCGCCATCCGCGAGCGCTACTTTTCCATCTGCTCGCAGCACGTGCAGCTTCTCACCGGCCGCCCGGCGCGCACCCTGCGCGAAGTTTTTCTCGCGAACATCGAAGCACTGAAGGTGTAGACCATGCCCGTCACGCCAGCAGATTTTCGTCGCATCGCGCTCAGCTTTCTCGAGGCCGTCGAAAGCAAGCACCAGGATCATCCCGACTTTCGCGTCGGCGGCAAGGTGTTCGCCACGCTCGGCTATCCGCGCGCGGGCTACGGCATGGTGAAGCTGCCGCCGAAAGAGCAGGTCTTCTTCATCGAAGCGGAGCCGAAAGCGTTCCAGCCCGCGGTCGGTGCTTGGGGATTGCGCGGCTCGACGATCGTGCTGCTGCGCGCGGCGAAAAAATCCTCGGTGCAAAAAGCGCTGCTGGCCGCGTGGCGCAACACCGCGCCCAAGCGCCTCGCCGTGCAATCCGAGAAAGCCTGAAGCGCGTCTCCCGCCCACGCCTTCCCGTCCCGGCGCTCCTCCGCCTGCTGTATCTTCCGCCTGCTCCATCAATCGGATCATTGGGGAATTTAGGCGTTTCGATGTATCGACCGCTGGCGCGTGCTTGCCTATGATTTCGTTTGCCGCGCACGCCCTCTGAGAGAACGGTCGCCGTTCTTCGCGAGAGAAAGGGAGGTCACGAACTCATGCCCCTCGTACAAATATTGCTGGTGCTCATCGTGGTCGGCGTTTTGCTCTGGCTCGTCAACAGCTTCATTCCGATGCAGTCGACGATCAAGGGAATCCTCAACGCCGTGGTGGTGATCGTCGTTGTGCTGTGGCTCCTCAACGTTTTCGGATTGTTCCATTCGCTCAGCAACATTCGCGTCGGATCGTAGCGCGCAAACCCATCCGGGCCGGGCGGCTCCCGGCCCATCTCCTCCCTCCACCGTTGGATTTTCCCGTCCGCCTGAAGTATCTTGGAAGTTCACGAAAACCTCGAGGGAGGCATCCGTTCGATGGCTGACGAAAAACAGCAGGGCGCGCAACCGGCGCGCATGGTGAAGTGCGCGAAGCTGGGCAAGGAATTGCCTGGACTCGATCGCCCGCCGTGGCGAGGCGAACTCGGCAAGCGCATCTACGAAAACATTTCCAAGGAAGCGTGGGGGATGTGGGTGAACCACTCGAAGATGCTGCTCAACGAATACCGCTTGAATCCGCTCGATCCGAACTCGCAGAAAATCATGGAACAGCAGATGGAGACGTTCTTCTTCGGCGAGGGCGCGAAGCTGCCCGAAGGCTACGTCGCGCCGAAACACTAGCGCCAATCGGACGGAGTTTTCGGCTCCGATAGCTACCTCCAGGTGTATCTCGTCGGGGGCTTATGCGCCCCCAAAAGCACCCGGAAGCCGCCTTACGAAGCCTTTCGACGCGTTAGCCCGGACGGGCTCTCTATTTGACCCGTCCGCCGCCTCCTCCGCCTCCTCCGCTACCACCTCCTCCGCGCGCTCCGCCGCCTGACCCGCCGCCGCCCGAATAGCCTCGCGAGCCCCCGCCACCGCTGGACCCGCCACCCGAGCCACGGCCACCGCTCGACCCACCGCCGCTGCGACCACCGCTCGATCGACCAGCGCCCTTGTTTCCGCTGTTGCCGCCACTGCTTCGGCTTCCGCCCTTGTTGCCGCCTCCGGCTGCGATGGCGCCCGAAGAACCGCGCGAGCCAGCCGACTGCACGACGTGGTTCCACGCGACGCCGCTGAGCGGGGTCGTTCCGGGGGGGGCGAGCTTCGCCACGAGCACGGGCTTGGGTGTCGCGCCCGAGCCGGATGAGCGCGTCGCCAGGAATCCCTTCTTATCGTAATCATACGTGATGACGAACTTGGCGTCCTTTTCCGCGGCCTGCTCGGCCAAGGTTGTCGCCTTCGGCGCTGGTAAAGATTTCGGGTCGAGGACCTGCGCCTGAATTACGGGGCGCTCCTGCGGCGGGAGGGCGCTCGTGATATCGACGAACTGCTTGGGCGCGTCCAGAATCTTCACTTTGTCGGTGGACTTTACCGGCGTCAGCTTAGCCGGCTCGTCCGGCTTCCCGGACGGCACGAAGAGGCCGTATTTCAAGTTCGCCGGCAACTGACCGTTCTTGTCGAGCGGGCTCCTCGGGACGAAGCCGGTTTTGTTTCCGACGTGGACCCAGACGACTGGCGGGTGAGGATAACGATGTTTCGGCAGCGTCTTGTGGAGCACGAGAACGAAACCGTGATTGCGATGCATCCAGTTTCCCGCGCGGCAAGCGGCCCAGTCCCAATAGTAGGAATACCGATCGTATAGAGGACGGTGGACCCACTGCTGCTTTTTCGGGTCCCACTGCTCGAACTCGGTCACGCTTCTGCACACTCCAGCGCCAAAAGTTCCCCGAACGCGGGTGGGCTGCGGGCCGGCGTTGCCGGGATTCGACGGTGCGGCCGGCGGAATCTGCGTCTGAGCTTGCGGCGAGCTTTGCGTCACCTGCGCGGTCGTCGCCGCCACAGCCTGGGAGCTTTGGGCCGGCGCTGTTTGTGGTGCTGCTTCCGCCGCCGGCGGCGTGGGCTGCCAGCACGTTCCGTAGGGTGCGCATTGCGAGAAGGTGCCATGCTCGTTGAGGTCGACGAGACCGGGGACGGGCTCGGTGAGGCCGGAAGCTTTGAGGGCGGCCTGCATTGCGGTCTGCCGCGCGGCCGAGCGGTTCGCCACCCATTGGTCCCACGCATCGGGAGGCGTGAGCTTCGAAGGATCTCCCACGTCAGGGACTCCGTTCGCGCCGTAGATCACTCTCTGGCCTGCTCGGAGCTGAGTTTCGATCGCTCCGTCTTGCCTCGTGGAAGTATCTTTTTGCGGCGTGACGGCCATGCCGTCGAGATAGCTGTCCACGCGAAGGAAGTCGGTCTGCGGATACTCGAGCGAAATGAAATCGCTGTTGGGTGTTTCGAGCTTGAACAATCCGTGCTCTACCGGCTGCACGTCGATGGTCGCCGTGCCGCTGATTAGTTCGAGGGTGGTGTTGGGCGCATCACTCATGTCGAAAAGCTGGTCGAATAAGAGAGTCGAATCGTCGGCGAGATACAGCACCGAGCCATCCTCGAATTCGATCTCGGCCTTGCCAGCGCCGGTGGAGACGTTGTACCCCTGCTGGATCGGAACGCCTGCCTGCGCCTGAACCCAGTTCTTTCCGATCACGCCGTCGGAGGCTTTGGCGTTGCCCGAGGACAAGCGCACGTCACCCTCGACGTACGTGATGCGGACGATCTCGGGCTGGATGAAGTCGGAGCCGGTCTGCGAAATCGCGGGCGGAACAACTAGCAGGAACAGTGCAAGAAAACGACGAACGGTGGCACCCCGGGAAGCGATCATGAGAAGCCTCCAGCGAGCTGAGTTTGGGTCCCGGCTATACGACGGCACCCCGGCAGGCCGCGTTTCCAGTTTACTGAGGTCTTAACAATTCTTGACACGCAAGTAGCGGTGCTGGTTCGGGTCAGGGTGGGTTTGAGAGCTGAGCTCAACACAGAGCTCACCGAGAGGGGATGAGTTACACGGAGAATCGTTCGAGACCGGAATTCCAATGTGTGTTCGGACTGCTGTGCTTGATGTTAAGCAGAGAACACCGCCGGGCTGAAGGGCCTGGCGCTACGTTTAAACCTCAGACCCGCCGCGTCGCGGGTGAGCGATTGTTGTGAAGGCCCCACCCTCACAAACCGAGGATGGGGCACCCGCGCGGAGGAAAAGCCGGCGAGACGCCGGCGCTACTCACAAGACGCGGCGCCGCATGACAATGCGTGGAAAAACTGAGAGCCGCACGAACATTGATTGCGCTAAAATGGCGTGTTCGGCACAAGGAGAAATTGCGCTCGTTATGACGGCTGCCTCGAAAAATTCATTCGCGACTCGCGCGACGCTTCGCGTGGGCAAGGACTCATTCGAAATTTACCGGCTGGAATCGCTCGCGTCGTCGAAAGTGGGCAACGTGGCGCGGCTGCCGTTTTCGCTGAAGGTGCTGCTCGAGAATTTGCTGCGGCACGAGGACGAACGGTTTGTCCACGCAGACGACATTCGGGCGCTGGCGGCGTGGGACCCGGGCTCGGCTTCGGGCGCGACCGAGAAAGAAGTTTCGTTCATGCCGGCGCGCGTGCTGTTGCAGGATTTCACGGGCGTTCCGGCGGTAGTCGATCTGGCGGCGATGCGCGACGCGATCCGGACGCTGGGCGGCGATCCGAAGAAGATCAATCCGCTGCTGCCGGCGGAGCTGGTGATCGACCATTCGGTGCAGGTGGATCAATTCGGCGGGGCCGGCGCGTTCGCATTCAACGCCGAGCTTGAAATGCAGCGCAACATCGAGCGCTACGCGTTTTTGCGCTGGGGGCAGAAGAGCCTTCGCAATTTCCGCGTGGTGCCGCCGGATACCGGCATTTGCCACCAGGTGAATCTCGAATACCTGGCGCGCGTGGTCTTCAGCGCCGAGCAGGACGGCAAGCGCTTCGCCTTCCCGGATTCGCTGGTGGGCACCGACTCGCACACCACGATGGTGAACGGCCTCGGCGTTTTCGGCTGGGGCGTGGGCGGAATCGAAGCGGAGGCGGCGATGCTGGGCCAGCCGCTCTCGATGCTGATTCCGCCGGTGGTGGGATTCAAGCTGCACGGGCGATTGCCCGAGGGGGCGACGGCGACGGACCTTGTCCTCACCGTGACGCAGATGCTGCGAAAGAAGGGCGTGGTCGGCAAGTTCGTCGAATTCTACGGCACCGGACTTTCGAGCCTCACGCTGCCCGACCGCGCGACGATCGCGAACATGGCGCCTGAATATGGCGCGACGATGGGATTCTTCCCGGTCGATTCGGAGACGCTGGCGTATCTGCGCTTCACGAGCCGGCACGAGGATCAAGTGAAGCTCGTCGAAGCGTACACGAAGGAGCAGGGCCTCTTCCGCACGGACGATACGGCCGACCCGATTTTCTCGGACACGCTGGAGCTCGATCTTTCGAAAGTGGTGCCGACGATGGCCGGGCCGAAGCGGCCGCAAGACAGCGTTCCGCTGACGCAGGCGAAGGCGGCGTTCGAGAAATCACTCACCGAGCCGGCAAAACACGCGAGCGTGCAAAACAACGGCGACAAATTCGAGCTTGCGGACGGCTCCGTGGTGATCGCGGCGATCACGAGCTGCACGAACACGTCGAACCCGTCGCTGATGCTCGGCGCCGGGCTGCTGGCGAAGAAAGCCGTGGAGCGCGGGCTCAGCGTGAAGCCCTGGGTGAAGACGAGCTTCGCGCCGGGCTCGAAAGTGGTGACGGACTACATCGAGAAAGCGGGGCTTTGGCCGTTCCTCAACGAGCTGCGATTCAATCTCGTGGGCTACGGCTGCACCACGTGCATCGGCAACAGCGGGCCGCTTTCGGATTCGATCAGCAAAGCGATCAAGGACAACAGCCTCGTGGCGGTTTCGGTGCTGAGCGGCAATCGCAATTTCGAAGGGCGCATCAATCCGCTGTGCCGCGCGAATTATCTGGCTTCGCCGCCGCTGGTGGTGGCGTACGCGATCGCAGGGCGCATGGACCTGGATATCGTCAACGACCCGATCGGCAAGGACAAATCCGGCGGCGACGTCTATCTGCGCGACATCTGGCCGACGCCGCAGGAAGTGGAATCGACGATGCGCAATTCGGTGACGACCGAGATGTTCCACAAGGAATATGCGGACGTCTTTACCGGCGACGACAAATGGCGCGCGCTGCCCGTTCCCGAGGGCGATCTCTATTCGTGGGACGGCAAATCGACGTACATCAAGAATCCGCCGTATTTCGAGAAGATGCCGGTGAAGCCGGGCGCGATTTCGGATTTGCGCGGGCTGCGCGTGCTGGCGGTGCTGGGCGATTCGATCACGACCGATCATATTTCGCCGGCCGGCTCGATTCCGGCCGACAGCCCCGCGGGAAAATACCTGATCGCGCACGGGGTGCAGCCGAAAGACTTCAACTCCTACGGCGCGCGGCGCGGCAACCACGAAGTGATGATGCGCGGCACGTTCGCGAACATTCGGTTGCGCAACCAGCTCGCGCCCGGCACCGAAGGCGGATGGACGGTTCATCAGCCTGGCGATCAGCAGATGACGATTTACGATGCGGCGATGAAGTATCGCGAAGAGGGCGTGGCGCTGCTGGTGATCGCGGGCAAGGAGTATGGCTCGGGATCGTCGCGCGATTGGGCGGCCAAAGGAACGATTCTGCTGGGCGTGCGAGCGGTGCTGGCGGAAAGCTTCGAGCGGATTCATCGGAGCAACCTTGTGGGAATGGGCGTGCTGCCGCTCGAGTTTTTGCCGGGCGAGAATGCGAAGTCGCTTGGGCTGACCGGGCTCGAGGTGTTCGATTTCGAGGGGCTGGCGCAGAATTTCGAACCGCGCAAGAAGATCAAAGTGCGGGCGCGCGATGCCGCCGGGAAAACGAAGGATTTTACGGCGCTGGTGCGCGTGGATACGCCTTTCGAAGTGGCCTACTACCAGCATGGCGGGATTTTGCAGTACGTGCTGCGGCAAATGCTGTAGGCGGTCAATCGTCCCTCCGGGACTTTTTTCGCTTGCCTGTTTATTCCCGGCACTTCGCTGCACCTGCCTGGGCGGCAGGCGAGCTTCGTGCCGGGCTAATTTCAATCGCGCCTCCGGCGCGTGAGTGATGCCGCGAAATTCGATTTGTGAGGATGTTGGCGGGGCTGTCTCGCGATTTGTGCGCGGCGAGACTGGTCGATGCGTTTGCCTTTGTGGACGCCGAAGAAGAGAGTACATGCTGCGGGTGAGGCTGCGCAGATGTTGCGCGCTTCGCGCGGCCGTTTTTTTTGTCGGGGCTGGAAGCCCCGACCCCCTAAGGCCGAAAACCCCGCGGCTGAAGCCGGTTCTTTTGGGGCGTCTTTTCGCGGGCCTGAAGGGTCTGTGTGGCAACCGCCTTCAGGAACTTCAGGGGCTAAAGCCCGCGAAGAATTTGCGCGACTTATGTCGTGGCTGGAGGCCACGACCCACAAAACATCTCTATTGCAACACAAACTCTGAAGGCCCGCTCTTCCACCCGTGAACCGTCGCGCTTCGCGCATCCAAGAAAATTCGGGCGGGCGCCTAAACGCGCGGTCGTGGCGATTCGGCGCAGGCGCGCGCTTTCGACGTCATGAGAACTCTGAATTTTCGCTCTTCCACTCCCACTACCGGTCTGGGCGCCTACAACTTCACGCAGACTTTGGAGGGTCCGCCTCCAAGGGCGCGAAAACCCGGGGCTGAAGCCGCATTGTTGGGGCGTGCTTTTCGCAGGGCTGAACGCTCCGCCCCCTAAGAACCGCCGAGATTCATCCTGCGCCCGCGCTAAGCAAGGCGTGGTAAAGCAGATCCCTGCCTGTCCGGCAGGCGGGCCTCACCCCGCTGTGCGAGGGGTTCGGGATGACAGTGCGCGTGGTTCGGCGCGGCCCGGAAGGAATCGATCATAGCCACACAAGGTTCTGAAGCCCTACGCTTCCACCGGTAAACCGTGGCGCTTCGCGCATCCACTGGGAGCCGGCGAGACGGCGGCGCTACAGTGCGGTGGCCGACGGTTTGCTCCGCTGGAAGATGATGACGCCATTTGGTGGGCACGGCGGCGCTAGCTCGGGGACGACGGGCGAAGGATGGCGTAATGGTTCGCCGGAATTGCGCTTGACGGCTCGTGGCGGATTCTGCAATATAACGCGCACACAGGCAGGATGTTCGTTCGCGTTCGTGTGGATCGGCGTGCGCGGCCCCCTGACGGGCGGCGCGAGACATCAACTTGGGGCTTGGTTAGCCGCCCAGGGGCGACCATGCAAAAC
>DATJRU010000190.1:0-12482 GCA_035504455.1 Vulcanimicrobiaceae bacterium | reverse complement strand
CGCCTTGCTGTCATAATCGAACGCGGGTTGCGCCTCGATCCATTTCCAGCCTTCCTTGGCGAGGGGCTTGGCCACGCGCTCAAGCTTTTCCCTAACGAGCCGGTCGAGCAGCGCGGCGTCGAGAATATACACGCTGTCCTCACCCTCGCTGAACAGGTCGCGGCGCGTTGCGCCGCCCGCCTTCTCGTAGGCTTTAAGCGTGACGAATTTCACGCGGCGGTCGCTCGCGGAAATATCGTTCTCCGTCAAGGCTTCGCGGATCGTGCCGGGGCTCCGGTCGTGCGGCCGGAGATTTTCGAGCACATGCTCTTGCGCCGCGTGGTCGTCGGACACGGTGAAAGCCATGACCTGTTCGAGGCTGAGCCGCTGATCGCGGTAGGCCTTGAGCACGGCGGGACTGACGCGGGCCAGCTTGAGGCGCTGCATGACAACGGTGTCTGATACCCCGAACCGCGCCGCGATATCGGGAACGGGAACGCCCTTATCGACGAGGTCGCGGAAGGCCTCGAATTCGTCGGCGGGGTGCATGTTCTCGCGCAGCACGTTTTCGAGAAGGCTGATTTCGGAGGGGTCGAGGTCGCCGGTCGCGATCTTGCACGGAACGGGGAAGGTCGGCTTGATCTCGTCCGCGTCCGCGAGTTGCAGCATGGCTTTGAGGCGCTGGCCCCCGGCGATGACGGCGAATTTCTTGCCGTCCTGTTTCACGACGAGGTTTTGCTGCAAGCCGTGGGCCTTGATGCTGGCGGCGAGTTCGCCGATGAAAGCCTTGTTGTGCGTCTTACGCACGTTGCCCTCGGACGGGACGAGCTTGTTGAGCGGGATGGTCACGATAGCGGTAGTCATGGTCGTACTCCTTCAGGTTTGGAAAATGGGAGGCCGCACCATGCGGCCCCCCGTGGTGGTGGATCAGTATTCTTCCGGCAGCAGGAAGGTGGTCACGCTGCGGTCTGCCTCGGTGATGATCCACAGCGTGTTTGCGCCGAACCCTTCGCACGGCCTGGCCGGGTCGATGGGATAGGCAGAAAGAATGCGGTCGCCGTTGGCGAGCGCTTCGTTATTGGCCTGCGCGTCATCCGCGCAAACGCAGCCCCAGTCTCCGGACAGGTGGCGCGCAAGGCAGCGCGTCATGAGGTCGATGGGGCAGGCTTGGAGAACGCCGGGCGTCGAAACGATCTGCCCGAGTTCAAAGCGCGGCTGGCGAGAGATTTTGTGCAGAGCGATATTCACGGCGATTTCCTTTCGCGGGGATGGGTGGGGAACAGGTGAGCTCCGGGCTCAAGCACAGCGGTAAACCAGTCGCTTTCCGTCTACCGTGGCTTCGCTGTAGTCCATGCCGAGGTCGCGGGCCATGGCGTCATAGTCGATGTAGTGTTGCAGGTGTGTGGGGATTTCACCGAAGAGGCCTTCATCAACAAAGTGTTCGGCTAAATCGCGGAGGCTGTCCAATTCGTAGATATCAACATCAAGGTCGTCGGGGTCGCCCGCTTTGAGGTCGAAGCTATAGCCGCACTCGCCCACGGCGAGGATGACTTTTCGCTTCTGGTGTTCGTCCCATGCGTCACAGGCTTCAAGAAATTGCGGGAAGGTGGATTGATCGACGCGGAGCGCCTCAAACAATTCGGCATCGATGTTGTCGCCGTCGATAAACTGGATTTCGAATTCTTCAACGGAAAAGCCGAAGTCGTTCCGGACCTTAGCTGCTTTCTCCTGATACTCGGCGGCCGTGCGGAAATAAAAGCCTTGTGCGGAGATGTCGTAGGGCTGGGCGTGCAGTTCGGTCATGTTGGTTTCCTCCTTCTAAAGCGGGTTGCATGCCGCGCATGCGACCCATGGAAGCGCCTTCAATCAGGGGAGAAAAACGCAAGGGTCGCCGATCCGGGAGGGGGATCACCCAGGCTGCACGATTCAAAAAAAACGAAAACTATAGTGAGGAAGCCTGGGGACGCCCGGTCGGCGTCTCGCCCTTGGGTTTTTCGGGGCGCAAGCCCCCAAAGAATTTGTATCCGCATTTCGCGAAAGCGATCGGGAACCCGAACGGGCCGAGACTCCGGCCCCGCCGCGACGCGGCGTCGAAACGCCGGAGGCTCGGTGAGCCCCGCCCGGGCGGGGCGAGTAAGAGCGCGACCGCTTTAGCGGATTCGCCCAGAACGAAAAAGAAAAGGAACCGGTTCGCGAAGAAAGCCCGTCTGTGCCGGTTCGCAATGATCCGGACAGAATTAGGCCCGGCCTGTTGACTGGCCGGGCGGGCTTGTCTTCCCCGATCACCGCTGTGGTGCAAGACGGTGATAAAATACGCATCACCGCTGCGGTGACGTGCGGTGATGCCGGGAATATGAAGAGGAACAAGGCAAACAAGAAAGCGGTGCGCGCCACGATCACTTTTCCGGCCGTGCTGCACGCGGGACTGGAAGAAGCCGCCAGGCAGAAGAAAGTTTCTCTGGCCTGGGTCGTGCGCGACGCGGCCGAGAAATACCTCGCCGCCGACGCGAAGCGGAAGAAGGAAGGGGCGATATAAGGCGATGCCCCGGATTTTCGACAACATCGAGCTCGAACTTCTGCCGGCCTTGCGAACAACGTTGGACGTCGCGGGCCACGCCGATTTCTGCGTCGGCTACTTCAATCTGCGCGGCTGGAAGGCGATCGACGATCTGGTGGAGTGCTGGCCCGGCGGTCCTGGCCAGCAGTGCCGGCTTCTTATCGGCATGCAACGCCTGCCGCAGGATGAACTCCGCGCGGCGCTCAGTCTCGTGGAACAGGGGCCGGAGCAACTCGACAATCAAACGGCGCTGCGCTTGAAAAAGAAGCTGGCCGAGGAATTCCGCAACCAACTGACTTTCGGCGTGCCGACGAACGCGGACGAAGCGGGCCTGCGGCGCCTGGCCGGGCAATTGAAGTCCGGGAAGGTCGTCGTCAAGCTGTATCTTCGCCATCCCCTCCACGCGAAGCTTTACCTGCTGTTCCGCAGCGACCCCATCAACCCGATCATTGGTTTTCTCGGCAGCAGCAACCTGACGCTCTCGGGGCTTTCGCACCAGGGAGAGCTGAACCTGGACGTGCTGGACCACGATGCCGCGAACAAGCTGGTCAGGTGGTTCGAGGATCGGTGGAAAGATCACTGGTGCGTCGACATCACGCAGGAGCTGATCGAGGTCCTCGGCGAGAGCTGGGCGCGCGAGGAACTGCTCGCGCCGTACCAGATTTACGTCAAGATGGCATATCACCTCGCGCAGGAAGCGCGCGCGGGGTTGTCGGAATTCCGCATTCCCACGGAATTCGGCCGGCGCCTGTTCGATTACCAGGTGGCGGCGGTGAAGATCGCCGCGCATCATCTGAACAAGCGCGGCGGCGTGTTGATCGGCGACGTGGTGGGCCTGGGAAAGACGCTCATGGCGGCGGCGCTCGCGAAGATCTTCCAGGACGACTATTTCACGGAGACGCTGATCCTGTGTCCGAAAAATCTCGTGAAGATGTGGGAAGAATATGTCGCGCAGTACAGGCTTCTGGCGAAGGTGATCTCGATAACGCAGGCCTCGGGCGAGCTTCCGGAGTTGCGCCGGTATCGCGTCGTGCTGATCGACGAGAGCCAGAACCTCCGGAACCGCGAAGGCAAGCGTTACCGGGCCATTCAGGAATACATCCAGGAAAACGAAAGCAAGTGCATCCTGCTCTCCGCGACGCCCTACAACAAGACCTATCTGGACCTGTCGAGCCAGCTCCGTCTGTTCATTCCCGAGGACGAGGAGCTTGGCATCCGTCCCGAGCGGCTGATCCGGGAGCTGGGGGAGACGGAATTCATCCGGCGGCACCAATGCCCGGTGCGGTCGCTCGCCGCCTTCGAAAAAAGCACGAACGCCGACGATTGGCGCGAGCTGATGCGGCTGTACATGGTGCGCCGGACCCGGAGCTTCATTCAGGAGAACTACGCCGCGACCGATCCGGCTACGGGCAGGAAATTCCTGACCTTCGAGGACGGAACGCGCTCTTATTTTCCGGAGCGCATCCCCAAGACGGTAAAGTTCAAGATCGACGAGCGCGCGGCCGGCGACCAGTACGCGCGTTTGTACGCGCCCGACGTCGTCGCGGCCATCAACGCCCTGAACCTGCCGCGCTACGGGCTCGCCAACTATGTTGCGGCGACGCCGCACAAGGCGCCCACGCAGGCGGAGGCGAAACAACTGCAGGACCTTTCGCGCGCGGGCAAGCGCCTGATGGGTTTCTGCCGCACCAATCTGTTCAAGCGGCTGGAGAGCAGCGGCGAAGCTTTTCAGCAGTCGCTCGAGCGCCACATTCTTCGGAACTATATTTTCCTGCACGCGATCGAGAACGCCTTGCCCTTGCCGCTCGGCACGCAGGATAGCGGGCTCCTGGACGCGGGCAATTATGACGAGGACGTCGACGACGAGGCCGCCGGCGCCGAGCTGTTTGAAAACGGCAACGGTGACAGGCAGGCCCCGCCGCGCAAGCTGGATCTTCGGAGCGCCGCTGATTTCAAGCAGCGGGCGGCGGAGGCTTACGGAAGATACAGCACTCAGTTCAAGACCAGGTTCAAATGGCTGCGCCCGGATCTTTTCGTCAAGTCATTGACGACGGACCTCGCGGCGGACGCGGCCAGTTTGCTGAAGGTCTTGGAACGCTGCGGGGCTTGGGAACCGCAGAACGACGCCAAGCTGGACGCCCTGCACAAGCTGCTCACCCGGGATCACCCGAACGAGAAGATTATCGTCTTCACGCAATTTGCCGACACGGTGCGCTATCTGGAGAAGCAGCTTCGCGACCGCGGGGTGCAGCGGCTCGCTGGCGTCACGGGAGACGACGAAGACCCCACGGGTTTCGCGTGGCGCTTCAGCCCTCTCAGCAACAACAAGCGCGCCCAGGTTGCGGCTGACGCGGAATTGCGGGTATTGCTCGCGACGGATGTGCTGAGCGAGGGGCAGAATCTCCAGGACAGCGCGATCATCGTCAATTTCGACCTGCCCTGGGCGATAATCCGGCTCGTTCAGCGCGCTGGCCGCGTCGACCGGATAGGCCAGAAGTCGGAGAAGATCCTCTGTTATTCCTTCCTGCCGGCGGACGGCGTGGAGAACCTCATTCGCCTGCGCGCCCGGGTGCGGCAACGACTGCAGGAAAATGCCGAAGTGGTCGGGACCGACGAGGCTTTCTTCGAAGACGAGCGGGAGCGCCAAAAGCTTCTCGACCTCTACCACGAAAAGGCGGGCATTCTCGACGGAGAGGCCGAGACGGAGGTGGACCTGGCGTCGTATGCGTATCAGATCTGGAAAAACGCGACCGACCGTTTTCCGGAGCTGCAAAAGTCGATACCGGCCTTGCCCCCGGTCGTCTACTCGACCCGGCCTCACGCGGCGACCGAAAAGAAGCCGCACGGAGCGCTCGTGTACCTGCGAACGGCGCAGGGCAACGATGCGCTGGCCTGGGTGGACAAGCACGGGAACAACGTCACGGAGTCCCAATTCGAGATCCTCAAGGCCGCGGAGTGCAGCCCCGAGACGCCGGCATTGCCGCGCCAGGCGGATCACCACGAATTGGTCCGCAAGGCGGTCGATTTCATAGTCGCGGAAGAAAAGTCCGTGGGCGGACAACTGGGGCGGCCGTCGGGCGCGCGCTTCCGGACATATGAGCGGCTGAAACGCTACGGCGATCGCGTCAAGGGCACGTTGTTCGACACGCCGCAGCTTGCCAAGGCGATCGAGGAGATTTACCGCTTTCCGCTGCGTCAATCCGCGACGGACACGCTCAATCGCCAGCTCCGCGCGGGCATCGCGGACGAGAAGCTGGCGGAACTCGTGATGGCGCTCCGCGACGAGGACCGGCTGTGCCTGATTCAGGAAGACGAGCGCTCGGACGAACCGCAAATCATCTGCTCACTGGGGCTGGCGGGCGAGCTCCCGGAGGGTTGAGGCCGTCATGCCATTGAACAGCGCGCGCGCGCGGCAATTGCTGGGGAGCGGCGACCTCCGCGCTCTTTTCATCGAAGAACTCGGGTGGGACCGGCACAACGTGAGACTGGACGTCATCGTCGGCGGATCGTCCGTTACGCTGCAAGCCCTGGCACAGAAACGCGGCATGGTCGCGTACCAGTGCGCGACGCCGCCGGGCGAGCGGCTGCCCGATTACGCGCGGCGCCGCAAGATCGAGCAGCAGGCGGCGAAGTCGGCGCATGAGCACCTGATCGTCTTTACCGATGCCGGCAACGAAACGCAGATATGGCAATGGGTCAAGCGCGAGCCCGGAAAGCCCGCGGCCTGCCGGGAGCACACGTTTCATCGCTCGCAGCCGGGCGACGCCTTGCTGCAAAAGCTCGAAGCCATCGTCTTCACGCTCGCAGAGGAAGAGCAGATCGCGCTTCCCGACGTCACGCGCCGCGCGCGCGCCGGGTTCGACGTCGAGCGCATCACGAAGCAGTTCTACGACCGCTTCCAGAAAGAGCACGCGGCCTTTCTCAAGTTCATTACCGGCATCACCGAGAGCGCCGACCGCGAGTGGTACGCCTCGGTCATGCTCAACCGGCTGATGTTCGTCTACTTCGTCCAGAGAAAAGGGTTTCTCGACGGCGATCGCGACTATTTGCGGAACCGTCTCGCGCGGCTGCGATCGGAGCAGGGGAAAAACAAGTTCTACTCCTTCTACCGCTACTTCCTGCTGCGGCTCTTTCACGAGGGTCTTGGCGGAAAAAAACGGACGCAGGAACTCGAGAAGTTGATCGGCCGCATCCCGTACCTGAACGGCGGCCTGTTCGACGTGCATGAGCTGGAGCGGTCCGACAGCTACGGCAAGGATATCCAGATCCCGGACCAGGCTTTCGAGCGGATTTTCGATTACTTCGACCAGTATCAATGGCATCTCGATGAGCGGCCGCTGCGCGCCGATAACGAGATCAATCCGGACGTGCTCGGCTACATCTTCGAGAAATACATCAACCAGAAACAGATGGGCGCCTATTACACGAAGGAGGACATCACCGAATACATCAGCAAAAATACCGTGCTGCCGTTCCTGTTCGACGCTGCGCGTCCGAAATGCAAGATGGCATTCGAGAATCCGGGCGGCCCGACCGTGTGGGACCTGCTGAAAACCGATCCCGATAGATACGTGTATCCGGCCGTCCGCCATGGCGTCGATGAGCCGCTGCCGGCCGAGATCGTCGCCGGCGTGGAGCCCAAAGGCCTGCGCAGAGCGGTCGACGGCGCGCCGGTCGCGACGATTGAAAGCAGAAAAGCGTGGACCAAGCCGGCTCCGCCGAGCCATGGGCTCCCGACAGAGACCTGGCGGGAAGTTGTCGAGCGGCGGCGCCGCTATGAGGAAGTGAAAGGCAGGCTGTCCGCCGGCGACGTGCGGAGCATCGATGACCTTATAACGCTGAATCTCGACATCCGCCAGTTCGCGCAAGACGTGATCGAAAATTGCGAGGGGCCGGATTTGCTGCGGGCCTTCTGGCAGGCGATCGAGAAGATCACGATACTCGATCCGGCCTGCGGCTCCGGGGCGTTTCTCTTCGCCGCGCTCAACGTGTTGGAGCCGCTCTATGAGGCGTGCCTCGATCGGATGGAGGCTTTCGTGGAGGATCTCGCGCGCTCGGGCCAGAAGCAGCGGCCCGACAAATTCTCGGATTTCCGAGACGTCCTGGCGCGCGTGGACGCTCACCCCAATCGCCGCTACTTCATCTTCAAAAGCATCATTCTCAACAATCTGTTCGGCGTCGACATCATGGAAGAGGCCGTTGAGATCTGCAAGCTCCGGCTGTTCCTGAAGCTTGCCGCGCAGGTCGAGCCGGACGCGGCTTCGTCTAATTTTGGCATCGAGCCTCTGCCCGACATCGACTTCAATATTCGCGCGGGAAACACGCTGGTCGGGTACGCGACCTACGAAGACGTGAAACGGGCGCTGGGAAGTAAGCTCGATTTCGAGAACGCCGCCGAGAGGATCGAAGCGAAGGCCGGCGAGCTGCAACAGGTCGTCGACGCGTTCCGCGCGCACCAGATCGAAGGAGACGGCGCGGCTGCAGCCGACGAGAAAGAGGAATTACGCAAGCGGCTGAAGGCCTTGGACGCAGAACTTGACCGATATCTCGCCGGCGATTTCGGGGCGGACCCTGCTAAAAAGGATTCTTATGCGAAGTGGCTGAAGTCACACCAGCCCTTCCACTGGTTCGTGGAATTTTACGCGATCATGAACGGCGGCGGATTTGACGTGACCATTGGGAATCCGCCTTACATCGAGCTCAAGGAAATAACGACCTACAAGATTCGCGGCTATGCCTGCGAGTCGGCGGGAAACATCTATGCTGTGATGATGGAGCGGGCCATGGCGCTGGGCGGCCGGAACGGACGCCAAGGCTTCATCGTGCCGGTGTCGTCGATTTCGACGGACAGGTATGAGGCGCTGCAGCGGCTTCTGGCGAGCCGCCGGCTTCATTACAGTTCCTTTGACGATCGGCCGTCCCGTCTCTTCGACGGATTGGAGCACATCCGCCTCACGATACATCTCTATGCGCTGGCTGGGGCGGTGCAACAGAATTCCACGCGCTACAACAAGTGGTCGGCTGTTGAGCGTTCGGTGCTGTTCAAAGCCCTGAAATATGCGTGCGCGGCTGACGGTCTCGTTGAAGGAAGCCTTCCGAAACTAACGGTGGCCTTGGAAGCGGACATCCTGCGGAAGCTTCACGGGGAGCGTCACGTGCTCGCCTCGTACTATGTGAAGAGCGGCGGCCACGAAATCTACTACTCCCGAAAAGTCGGATACTTCCTTCAGATCGTCGATTTCGAGCCGCGTGTATTGGACGGCCGGGGCGAGCGCCGGCCGCCGTCCGAGTTCAAGAGTCTCCGGTTCGGCAAAAAATCCCTGGCGCAAGCGGCTCTGTGCTGCCTGAATTCGAGCTTATTCTACTGGTTCATCACCGTCTTTTCAGACTGCCGGCACGTCAACAAGCGGGAGGTCGATTCGTTTCCGGTGCGTCTTGATGTCCTCAGCGAAGGCCCGGTCGGCAAGGAACTGCAAAGCCTCGCGGCGGAGTTGATGGCGGATCTGAAGGCGAATTCGGAAAACCGGACGATGCGGTTCAAGCATGACACGCTGACGGTCCAGTGCATCTTCCCGAAGCACAGCAAGGGCATTATCGACCGCATCGACACCGCCTTAGCCAGGCATTACGGCTTCACTGCCGAGGAACTGGATTTCCTCGTCAACTACGACATTAAGTATCGGATGGGCGCAGAAAACGAAGGCGAGGATGCAGAGTGAAATGGACAAGGTTATCGAAAGCTATGGCCGCGGCGTAGCGGAGTAGGAAGGCATGGCTAATCACGCATATTCCGTCGAGGTGCAGAGCGACTTCCTAGAGAAGATCACGCGGGCGAAGCCCGTGCAGGCCCTCGCGGAATTCATCTGGAACAGCCTCGACGCCGACGCCTCCATCGTCGACGTGAGCGCCGAGCAGAACGAGCTGGGCGCCATGTCCAAGATGACCGTGCGCGACAACGGCACCGGAATGGAATACGAGAAGGCGCCGGAATTCTTCAAGAGTCTCGGGGGCTCGTGGAAGCGCTCCCTGGCGACCACGAAGAACGAAGGACGTTTCCTGCACGGGCAGGACGGCCGCGGCCGCTTTAAAGCTTTCGCGCTGGGCCGCGTGGCCGAATGGGACGTGACGTACCGCAAGGGGACGGCGCTTTCGACGTTCGCCATCACGATGACCGCTTCCAACATGAAGGAAGTGCTGATTTCGGACGAGGCGGCCGCGGACGGGGGCCGGCGCCCGGGCGTGACGCTGACGATCTCGGAGCTGCACAAGGATTACCGTTTTCTCTCGTCGGACGCGGGTTTCCAGGAGCTCACCGAGATATTCGCGCTGTATCTTTCCGACTATAAAAACGTCGCGATCAGCATCGACGGGCGAAAGATCGATCCCTCGGCTCTCATCGCCTCTCAGGGCAGCGTGAATCTGAGCGACGTCGTCGACGAAGGCAAGGCCTACCCGGTGCGGCTTGACATTATCGAGTGGCGATCGGCGACGAACCGCGCCCTGTACCTGTGCAACGAGAAGGGGTTTCCGCTGGCCGAGGTCGAGCGCCGCTTCCACGTCGGCGCGTTCCAGTTTTCGGCCTACGTGAAGTCGGAATACATTTCGAAGCTGCAGAAGGAAGGCACGCTCGAACTGGCTGAGATGAGCCCGACGATGGTGGCGGTCGCCGACGAGGCGCAGGAGGCGATCCGCGAATATTTCCGCAAGCGCGCCGCGCAGGAAGCGCGCACGGTGGTTGAGGAGTGGAAGGAATCGCAGATTTATCCGTACGAGGGGGAGGCGACGACGCGCATCGAGGAAGCGGAGCGCCAGGTCTTCGATATCGTGGCCGTCACGACGTCCCAATATCTGCCGGATTTTTCGACGGCGCCGCCCAAGAACAGGGCCTTCCACCTGCGTCTTCTCCGGCAGGCCATCGAGAAAAGCCCGGAGGATCTCCAGCTCATTCTGGGCGAGGTTCTCAAGCTGCCAAAGCGCAAGCAGGAGGAGCTGGCCGGGCTACTGCGGGATGTGTCGCTCTCGGCGATCATCAGCGCGGCGAAGATCGTGGCGGACCGGCTGCGTTTCCTGACGGGGCTTGAGGCCATTCTGTTCGACGCCGAAAGCAAGAAGCGCCTGAAGGAGCGCTCGCAGCTTCACCGCATTGTGGCCCAGAACTGCTGGCTGTTCGGGGAGGAATACAATCTCTCCGTCGACGACAAGTCCCTGACGGAGGTGCTGCGAAAACACCGGCAACTGCTGGGCGACGATGCCGTGATCGACGAGCCGGTCAAGCACGTTTCCCAGGAGCGCGGCATCGTCGACCTCGTCTTCTCGCGCGCGATCCGCCGGCACAAGGCCGACGAGCTCACGCACCTGGTCGTCGAGCTGAAGGCGCCCAAGGTGAAAATCGACGAAAAGGAAATCACGCAGACCGAGAAATACGCGATCTCGGTCATGAAGGACGAGCGGTTCAAGAGCGTCAACACGACCTGGGTGTTCTGGGCGATCAGCGACGACTACGGCGAATACGCCGAGTACCGGATGAAGAAAAGCACCGGCAATAGCGGAAAAATCCACGAGGCCGAAAACGTCTCGATCTGGGTCAAAACCTGGGCGCAGGTGCTCGAAGAAAACCGGACCAGGCTCCAGTTTTTCCAGGAGCGGCTTGAATACGAAGCGGACAAGGGTGCGTCGCTGAAGCATCTTCAGGAGCACTATGCGAAATTCCTGGAAGGCGTGCTCGTCGAGGAGCCGGCCGAGGGAACGGCTGCGGAGGGAACCGCAGAACCACCTTCCTCGCCGCCCGGGGACAGTCCGGAACCTGCGACGACATGAGTTGTCCCTCTTGACACGGTAGGGCCTGCCGGGCAGTTTCACGGCATGACGGTCGCCGATCTCGATCCAGATTTTCGCAACGATCCGCCCCGAGACAACAACGGGCAATTCCTGCCGCATTGCTGCCGCTGTCAGCGGATCATCGCCGACGCGACGGCCATGCGTGTTTGGGTGAACTGGGAAACGCTGAAAGTCTCGAACGTCAGCGCGGTCGAGGTCACGCTGCCGGCGAGCGCGCATCTAGTGCGCGAGGCGCGGCTGGGTCCGGATTGCGCGAGAAAACTGGGCCTATCCTGAAAAGCCCTTGCCGGGATCGAGCACCTTGCCCCTTTCCTTCTGCTCCAGCTCGCGCGCGAGGCGCTGGGCTTCAAGGTATTCGCGGACGTAGCGCTCGCGCTCACGCTCGAATTGATGCGTCTGCTGCTCGCGCTCGCGCCACTGGCGTTGCTCAAGGAATTCCGAGGGAGCGGATAGAGTGGCGCGCTCCTGTTCCTGTAGGCGCGCGAGGTTTTCACGTTCCTCGGTCTGGCGGGCCGCGAGCTCGGTTTGGAGTTTTGCGAGTTCGGGATCTGGCTTCAGATCGTCGGGCACTCGCGGCGTCGCCACATGCTCCTGGCGCTTGAACTCCATGAGTTCTTTGCGATCTTCTTCGGTGAGATAACCGACATCCTGCATCCACGGCACGGTGGCGCTGTCGCCGGCGAGACCTGCCGCTATTTCCGACATGCGGTGAGTTTCGCTATTGCTTAGGCGGTTGAATTCGGCAACCCAGAATTCGTGGGCCGCGCGTGCGTCGGCCTGGCCCTCAGGGCCTTCGAAGAGGCCGACGATTCTGTTGTGCTCGGCGATGCGGCCGGCTGCGGCGGCCGATTCCTCTTCGGGATTTCTGTACATATGGATATTCACGACCGTACCTTTTTCGAAGAGGTTTTTCCGCGCCGGGGAGTTTTCTGTTTTCCCCTGCCTTTGAGCCCCCGGGCTAGGCGCTTGGCTTCGACGTATTCGCGGGTGTGCCGCTCCCGTTCTTCCTCGAATTTCTCGGTGAGCTTCGCAAGTTCCTGGCTATGGCGGTCTGATAGAGCTTCCGACGGTCCCAGGCTTTTGAGCTCCGCTTCCTGTTTGCGTGCAA
>DATJRU010000189.1:0-2934 GCA_035504455.1 Vulcanimicrobiaceae bacterium | reverse complement strand
CAACCTGGATTGGGCGGATTTCGAGGACCGGCACGAGCTGATGCTGAACGCGTTCGAGTGCGGGCAGGCGAGCCTCGACGAGTACCTGCGGCGAGTGGTGTTCTACCGGGAGCGGGCGTTCACGCCGGACGATTTCAAGCGCTTCATGTTCGAGCAGTCGCAGGCGTTTCCGGAATCGCTGGAATTCCTGGGAAAGCTGACGGCGACCGGGCGGTATTTTTCGGCGGCGCTGAACAACGAATCGCTCGAGATCAACGATTACCGCATCCGCACCTTCCGGCTGCGGGATTATTTCGAGGCGTTCTTTGGTTCGTGCTACCTGGGCGTGCGCAAGCCGGATCGCGGAATTTACAGCCTGGCGCTGAAGATTACGCAGTCGGAGCCGGCGGAGTGCGTGATGATCGACGACCGCGGGCTGAACCTCGAGTGCGCGAAAGAAATGGGGATGCATACGGTCCAGTTTCAGAACGTGCAGCAACTGCGGGACGATTTGGCGAAGCTGGGCGTGACGGCGGATTAGCGGCGGAGATGCGAGGAAAGGCAGATTCCTCGATGCGCGCCGCGCGCCAAAAGCGCGCGAAAAGCAAAGACACGGCGCTTCGCTCGGAATGACAGGCGCATCGTAAGGGAATGGATCTGAGATTTGAAACTGCGAACTACTTCGGATTTCAGATTTCAGATCTCAAATTTCAGATTTCAAACTCGATATCTCAGATTTCAGATTGCGGACTTCAAATGACGGAGATCGGGAGGCAGCGATGGAACTAGGAATGGTCGGGCTGGGGAAGATGGGCGCGTACATGACGGAGCGGCTGGTGCGCGGAGGACATCGCGTGGTGGGGTACGACCGCGACGCGGTGGTGGTGAAGCGCGTGACGGACAAGGGCGCGGCGGGCGCCGACTCGCTGGAAAAGATGGTGGCGGAGCTGAAGACGCCGCGGACGGTCTGGCTGATGGTGCCGGCGGGCGCGCCGGTGGACCAGACGATCGACCTGCTGACGCCGCATCTGGCGCCGGGCGACACGATCATCGACGGCGGAAATTCGTATTACCGCGACACGGTGCGGCGCGCGGCGGCGCTGACGGCGAAGAAACTGAATTACGTCGACTGCGGAACGAGCGGCGGCGTGTGGGGGCTGACGGAGGGCTACAGCATGATGGTGGGCGGCGACGCGGACGTGGTGAAGCGGCTCGCGCCGATCTTCCAGACGCTGGCGCCGGGGCCGGAGAAGGGCTGGGGACGCGTGGGGCCGTCGGGGTCGGGACACTACGTGAAGATGGTCCACAACGGAATCGAGTACGGGATCATGCAGGCTTACGCGGAAGGGCTGGACATCCTGCGGCACAAGAAGGAATTCGGGCTCGATCTGCTGCAGATTTCGCACATCTGGCAGTACGGCAGCGTGATTCGTTCGTGGCTGCTGGATTTGACGGCGGACGCGCTGGAGAAGAATCCGACGCTCGAAGGCGTGGGCGGGTACGTGACGGATTCGGGCGAGGGCCGGTGGACGGCGATCGAAGGGATCGAGATGGGCGTGCCGGTGCCGACGCTGATCGGGGCGCTTGATGCGAGGTTCCGTTCGCAGGATCCGGAGCCGTTCGCGAATAAGCTGCTGGCGATGATGCGGCACGAGTTCGGCGGGCACGCGGTGAAATCGGCCAGCAACGACTGACGATCGAGCAGAGAGCAAGGGCTAAGGTTCACCGCAGAGACGCAGAGGACGCGGAGAACGGCGAGAGAATACGGAGAAAAGCAGATTCCTCGCTGCGTGCCGCGCGCGCCAAAACCGCGCGAAAAGCGAAGACGCGGCACTCGCTCGGAATGACACGTCGTGTGCGTGGGCGCGGGAAGTAGCGCGGCGGAGAGAGGCGCAGAGACACGGAGAATGGTTGGGCTGATTTCGGATACGCATGGGTTGCTGCGCGAGGAGGCTTTGGCGGCGATGCGCGGGGCCGAGCTGATCATTCATGCGGGCGACGTCGGCCGGGCGCGGATTCTGGATGCGCTGCGGGAGCTGGCGCCGGTGGTGGCGGTGCGAGGGAATGTCGATAGCGACCGGTGGGGACAAACGCTGCCGGTGAACGCCGTGGCGGAAGCCGGCGGAAAGACGATTTACGTCCTGCACGATCTTCAGCAGCTCGATCTCGACCCGGCGGCGGCGGGATTTTCCGCGGTGATCAGCGGGCACTCGCACAAACCGGCGCGATTCGAGAAGGCGGGCGTGCTGTACGTCAACCCGGGGAGCGCGGGGCCGCGGCGGTTTAGCCTGCCGATCAGCGTGGCGCATCTGGATACGAGCGCCGAGCCGTGGAGAGTGGATTTCGTCGAGATCGAGGACGGGAACGCACGATGAAGATGGAGACGCGGGTTTTTGCGGATATCGACGCGCTTAGCCGAGGAGCGCTGGACGAGTTGCTGAGCGTGATGCGTGAGGCGATCCGGCAGCGCGGGCGGTTCGTGATCGCGCTATCGGGCGGGCAGACGCCGGCGAAGATGTACGCGCTGTGGGCGAAGGCGGAGACGCCGTGGGATCGCGTACACCTTTTCTGGGGCGATGAGAGGTACGTGCCGCAGGACGATCCGCTGAGCAACTACCGGATGACGCGCGAGGCGCTGATCGCGCATGTGGCGATTCCGGCGGGAAACGTCCACCCGGTGCCGACGAGCCTGGCGACGCCCGAGAAGGCGGCGGAGGCGTATGACGCCGAGTTGCGGGCGTTCTTTGGGGCCGAAGCGCCTGCGTTTGACCTGCAGCTGCTCGGGCTGGGCGTCGAGGGGCATACGGCGTCGCTCTTTCCCGGTTCGCCGGCGCTGGAGGAAAAGCAGCGGTGGGTGATGGCAGTCGAAGCAGCGGCCAAGCCTACGAGAAGGCTCACCTTCACACCTCTGGTGCTGAACCAGGGGCGGAACACGTTTTTTCTGGTGGGCGGGGC
>DATJRU010000188.1:0-5584 GCA_035504455.1 Vulcanimicrobiaceae bacterium | reverse complement strand
GTTCATGAATCGCATGCGAAAGTCCCCCCTCGGATACTGCCGAATGGCTCTTGCCAAGCACCCACCCCGGAATGCCCGCAAAAAGCCCCGCGTATCTTTAGCTCATTGGGCAACGGGATGCAAGTGCCGAGTATAGATACGCTGCGAAGGGGGATTAGGTTTCAGAGGGGCGGCGATCGGTTTGCGCTTATTTCACGCTGAAGGCGAGCAGTTCGCGCGGCCAGAGAACGACATACTCCTCGGCGCTGATCCCACGATAGGCGGCGCGAACCTCCGCCCAATCCTTCCGGCCTCCCAGAATCTCCTTGGCTTTATGGAAGGCTGCCTGCGGCTCGTCGGTAAAAATGAAGATATTGAACTCGCCGCTGCCGGCATCGTGGCCGTCGACCACGCCAATCGCGCCGAGGCCTCCAATCAAGGCATCTTCGATTTCTACGAGCCTTTCGAAATCGTCGTCGAGCGCTTCCGAAGACCATTGCAGAACGACCTGATAGCTCATCTTCACGGCAGTGCGGTGGCGAGCTTGCCCACGACTCGCGACAGCAGCTTACAATTCCTTCGGCTGCAATCCCATCGCGAAAACGCGTTCCGCCCGACGACACGAAGAATTCGCTCCGCAAGCACCCTGGTGCCGGGCGCGGGCTGCAGGCTTTCCTTCCTGACAGTGGTCATATTCTCAGGCCGAAGCTCGCAAATTTCAGGAAGGCCGGTTTCCCCAGGTTCGAGCCGGATATGAGTAGCGGATGATGGTGTCCACGTATGCTTCTTCCCGCGATCTCCACTCTTTGTGATAGACTAGTCTTAGACTAGTTCATATGCGGAGCTACGACATGAGACAAAGCAGGAACACCGTCGGCGCCTACCAGGCAAAGACGCGCTTGTCCGAGTTGCTGGAAAAGGTCGAAGCAGGCGAGGAATTCATCATCACCAGGCATGGCTCGCCGGTCGCCAAACTCGTGCCTGTAAAGAAGGAAAACAACGCGGAAGAGCGCGCCGCTGCCATTGAGCGAATCAAGAAGCTTGGTGCCACCCTGTCTCTCGGCGGACTGAGGATCGAAGACCTGATCGCCGAAGGACGTCGATGAGCGCGGCGTTCGTACTGGATTGCTCGATCGCCATGACGTGGCTGTTCCGCGAAGAAGCTACACCGAACACCATGGCATTGCTCGGGCGATTGGCCTATGAAACTGCCCTTGTCCCCGGATTGTGGTTCATCGAAGTTACGAACGTCCTGGCGCTGGCGGAACGCAAGAAACGCATCGCGCCGGCGCAATCCGATGCTTTCATTGCGGACATGGGCAAGCTCGGCATCGAGCGGGACGACGAAGCTCCCGGTCGCGCGTTCACAAATCTACTGCCGCTGTGCCGCACGCATCGATTGACCTGCTACGACGCGATTTATCTGGAATTGGCGCTTCGGCGCGACTTGCCTTTGGCCACTCTCGACGACGATTTGCGGAAAACGGCGAAGAAGCTTGGTGTGCGCCTGCTGGGGTGAATGCTGAAAGGGGCGGGTTTGAAACCCGCCCCTACTGGCGTTACTTTCCGGAAGTAGCTCGTCTCCGGCTAAGTCCACTTGTCGATCGACGAGCTGACCCGGTAGCTCATGTTCGCGAGCTGGTGGTAGGGGTTGGTCTGGCCGCCGATGACGATGAAGTTGAAGGCGTCCGGCCGCTGCCATTTCGGGACGATGGAGTCGTCGGTCAGATTCGCCGCTTCGGGGCCGCGCGGCAGCCCGCTGAAGAGCATCGACTTCACGTCCTTCACCGAGATGGTCGTATTCTTCTGCAGCCAATCAGCGAGCTGATCTTTCGTCTTGTAGCCGAGCTCGACCAATCCATTCGCAACCAGCGGATCGAGCAGGTACATCGCGCCGAAAAGCGAAGCGAACGGCCCCGCGTTGTACGACATCGCCTCGTGGTACAGCGGAATCGGCTTCACGCCGAGCCCGCGCCCGCCCTGCCCCTGCGTGATGCAGAAGCCGAAGAAGAAGCTGACCACGTTGTCCGTCGGCTTGAAGCCCTTCTGCACGTGGAACGGCGGCCACGGACTATCCTTCTCATTCTCGGGAATGATCAGGTTGTTGTAGTTGATGACATTGCCCTGCGAACCCATGTAGGTCTCGCCGGCGATGCCGCCGCCGTCGAGGTTCTTGGACATCAGCGTCCACGCGCGCCCGATTACGGCGTTGGCCTGGTTGAAGGGGCCCATCGCGCCGATGCCGTAGTTCATCTGCAGCTTGTCGCGAATGGGGCCGTTGATCACGGCCGCCGAAACCAGCGAGTTCGTGGAGCTGAACAGCGCCGAGATGCCGGTCGATCCGATGGCGAGGAGCGTCGGGAAATAATCCGGCGTGGCGCCCGCCATCACGGCGTTCACCGCCACCTGCTGCACCGTGAAGGACCACGCCGGGAACGCGCCTTGCGCCGGCGTCATCTTGCCGACAACCTCGTCGGGGGCGTGGCTGGTGCCCTTGAGCATCGCGTCCACTTTTTCCTGCGTGGGCAGGATGATGGGCATGAAGTCGGTCATGCCGTTGTCCAAATAATATTGCTGCAGGTTGTCGGACGTGTCCGTGTAGCTCGGCGCGCCGGTTGGCGGCGTCACGACTCCCGACTTCGATTCGTCCGCGGTGAGCGGCCGGGTGAGGTCGGCGATCACTTCCGGCATCAGCGGCTTTCCGCTGACCGGGTCGTTGCCTTCGAGGTAGGCGTACATCTCCTCGTCGGTCTTGCCCCACACCGGATGCGGAGTGAAAACGATGCGCTGAAGGGGCATGCCGCGCTTCGCGGCGTTCGTCTTGGCGAGATCCTTGAAGGCGATTGTCACCATCGGAACAGCGGGAATTCCCATCTTTTCGTATTCTATGCAGTGACCGACGGTCGCTGGGGTGCAGGTGCTTCAATGGCCGATGGCCATGATCACGGCCTGGCCATTCGCTTTCACTTCCGCGTTCAATTTCGGGTCGTCGTCCGCGAATCCGCCGGCCTTCAGGCGGTACACCGTCTTCACGGAGGGCATGTTCTTCTGGAACCACGTCGCCACTTGCGCGAGGAAGTGATCCGCGCCCGGGAAGCCGTCGGAGACGAGGTAGATCGTCTTCCCGTCGAGCGTGCTGAGCCGCGGCGCCATCGGGATCAATGTGATGGGAGGCGGCGTGCCTCGCGGGTTGAGCGCCGTGATCTTGGCGTCCGAACTCGACGCCTTCGCGTTCTTGTCCTTGGTCTTTTTCTCTTTCGCCTCAGCCGTCGCGGCAGCAAGTAACGCCGGGGACGCACCCATCAACGACAATAATTTCCGCCTGTTCATCATGGCCGATCGGGTCTCCTTCCCACGCAGACTCCACATGTTAGGACGAAATGCGCAGCACTTGGTTACACGACGGCTGCGTCCAAACCTTATATCCGCCCGTGGTGCAATTGCAAGAGAACGAGGGTCACTGGATGTCGCTCGCGGCGTCCGACTGCTTGGCCTTTTTCTTGGAGGGCTTGCGCGCGCGCTTCTTGCCCTGTTTCTCGACGACGGCGCTGACCGCCTCGACCTCCCTGGGATGGAGGGCATCGTCGATCGCGGCGCGGATTTTGGTTTCGAATTCTTCGCTGGCGGTTCCGCAGGCGGCGCGCGCTTCGTCGACGACGGAGGCGATGCGAGTCGCCATGTCGAGCGCGGCGGCTTCGGCGATGCGGTCGACCATCGTCTTGAGCGAGACGGCGACGGTTTCGCGCAGGCGCGTGTTCAAGTCGACAGGTGCGGGCGGCGCGGCCGGCTCCGGTGGAGTGGGCTCGGCTTCCTCGGGAGTGAACCCGATGGCGCCTGAAATATCGATTTCTTCGAAGGAAGCCGACGGGCGCCCGGTTTCGGCTGCTTCCGCCGAGTCGTCGGCGGCGGGGTCTTCAGAAGCTTCCGTTTCCAGCGCGGTGGACGTGCCGGCGGCTTCCACGGCGTGAGCCGCTTCCTGCTGCAGCTCAAGCTCCGCGGCAATGTCGTCCGGATGCGGGAACCAGTCCGGCGGCGGGGACGGCAGCCCCCAGATGTTTCCGGAAACGATCAGCTCGAGGCCGATCTCGTATTGCTCGCGCAGGTTCCTGGGGCGCTGCACCCAGCGGGCGCGGCCGCGCACAACCCGCGGGCTGAGCCTGGGGTTCGAGTGCGCGAGTTCGAGCGTGACGAGCGAATCGCGCTGCACGTAGTTCTTCGAGCGGTATTTGCAGCCGTTACAACTGACGCTGAGCGTCGTGGTGATCTCGCGGAACGGCTCGCCGAGCGCGTCGACACCGCTGACAGTGATCGGGATGGCGGCCGGGATGCGAGAACTCCGGCGCTTCTCCGGTCCCGACGTGCTTTGGGCTTCGATGGATGCCAGCGTGTCCGTCAAGTAGCTGCCTCAGGGGGCGAGGGCGAACCCTTCAAAATTATCACGC
The DNA here is from genome assembly GCA_035504455.1 of Vulcanimicrobiaceae bacterium. Classification (GTDB taxonomy): domain Bacteria; phylum Acidobacteriota; class Terriglobia; order Acidiferrales; family UBA7541; genus Palsa-295. Next base: position 1,163 of record DATJRU010000188.1, on the reverse strand, counting down.
CGAGAGACGCGGCTCTGAACTCTTGCGGCGGGTGGTGCAATAAGGGTAAAGCCGGGAAAATGTGAGGCGGGCAGTGCCAAAAGATGTCATTCGTATTACGATGGTGACTCTTCATTCTGGCCGAATCGTTCCCAGGCGATTCCAAGGGGGATGATTGCGATGCGCGTTGCTATCCATAAGGCTTTCCTTTGCAGCTTGTTAGGGTTGCTGTTCCTGCCGGCGGTCGCTCGCGCCCAGAATCAGGTGATGGGGCGGCTGCAGTTCGTGGCCAAGACGGACGTGGACAAGAAGTCCGGCGTATGGGTCGATGGCCAGTACGTGGGGTACGTGGACGAACTGAGGGGCGACAAGGAGATTTACCTGCTGCCCGGCGAGCACGAGATTTCTGTCCGGCAGGCGGGCTATACGGACTTCACGCAGAAGCTCACCATCGAGCCGGGCAAGGAAATTGTGGTGAGCGTCGCGATGGAAAAGGACCCGCGGGCGGAGTATGCGAAGGTGACCTCCGAGATCAAACTCAAGGTTACGCCGGATCGCGCGGCGGTGTTCGTCGATGGCGCTTACGTGGGAACGGCGCACGAATTCGGCGGCGTCGGCCGCGCCATGCTGCTCGCGCCGGGAAAGCATCACGTGAAGATCGATCTGCCGGGCTATCGCACGTTCGATACGGACGTGAATCTGCTGCCAAAACAAAAGGTAACGATCAAGACCAAGCTCGAGCCCGGCAGCATCACGCAGGCCGATCCTGCGCTCACCCACTAGAAGTCATCTCACAAATGCATTCTAGGGGGTCGGAGCTTCAGCTCCGACCCCAAACGACGGCGCGAAGCGCCAACCATTGCGCTGCCGTACTCGCAGCATGTAGTGTTTTCCTCGGCGCTCATCGAGGCGCATCCACCATTTCGTTGTCCGCGTTGTCACGCGCCCCTGACGTCTCACGCCTCCACCGGTAAACCGTCGGCGTCCATTCGCGCCACGCGATCTTTCCCGCTGAAGACTCCGAGCGTCTGCGCGATGCGGCGGATGCGGCGGCTTCTGCTAAGATTCTGGCGTGACCGTGGAGCGCGAAAAGCTTGAGGCCGATGTCCTGATCATCGGCGCCGGGCCGGCCGGACTTTCCTGCGCTCTCCACCTGGCAAACCTGATCGAGCGGCACACCTCCG
>DATJRU010000187.1:0-2410 GCA_035504455.1 Vulcanimicrobiaceae bacterium | reverse complement strand
GGGAATGCTGATCGCAGCGCACACGAGCAGCGCCACAAAAGCCAATTCGAGCGTCGCGGGGTAGCGCTCGAGAACGACTCGCGTGACCGGCTCCTGAAAGCGAAACGACTCGCCCAGATTGCCGTGCAAAACGCCCACCAGGTAGTGGCCGTACTGCACGGAAATCGGACGGTCGAGGCCGAGCGAATGGCGAAGCTGCTGCAAATCCTCCGCGCGCGCGCCTTCGCCGAGCATCTGCTGCACGGGATCGCCGGGAATAATGTGCGCGAGCAGAAAAACCATGGTGACGATCAGCCAGAGCGCGGGCAGCGCCAGCAGGATGCGCACCGAGAGGTAGCGGATCATTTCGCGCGACGTTCCCGAGCAGATCGCGCGCGCCTCGGTTCCAGCGCAGAGGCAGGCGCGGCCGCGGACGGCGCAGGCGACGGCACCAACGACGGCCCCGCCGACCGGATCGGCTTGATCTTCACGCGCGACACGCGGCGGCAATCCATCTCGGTGACGGTAAAAAGATAGCCATCCGACTCGAAGCTTTCGCCGCCGCGCGGGATGAATCCGAGGCGGCTCAGCACGAATCCGCCCACAGTCTCGTACGACGGATCGTCGGGAATGGCGATGTTGTACTGCGCCTCGAGATCGCGCACTTTGATCGCGGCGTCGAAAATCATTCCGCCGTCGGGCAGGCTGAGCGGCTGCTCGACGACATCGAATTCGTCATGAATCGCGCCGACCATCTGCTCGAGGATGTCCTCGAGCGTGACGAGGCCGAGAATGCTGCCGAATTCGTCGACCACCATCGCGAGCCCGATGCGGCGCGCGCGAAATTCGAGGAGCAGGCTGCTGGCGGGCTTCGTCTCAGGAACGATCAGCACCTCGCGCAAAAGTTTCTTCAGATCGAACGCCGGAGGCGCGGGCTGATCTTCTTCGGCGCGGCGGGCGCGGTCGAGCAGGAGCCAGATGATGTCCTTGATGTGGACGAACCCGAGGATGTGATCGAGCGAACCTTCGTACACCGGCAGGCGCGAGCGCTGCGTGGTGGCGAACATGCGCATGGCCTCATCGAGGCCGGCCTCGGCGGGCAGGGCGTGCACGTCGGGGCGCGGCACCATGATTTCGCGCACCTGCACGTGGCCAAGCTCGATGGCATTTTGCACGAAATCGGCGTCGCGCTCGGCCAGCACGCCGCGGTCGCGCGCCTGCTGCACCATCACCTGCAGTTCCTCGACGGAGCGCACCAGGGTGTGGCTGTGCGGCGCGACGATGCCCAGCGCGCCCACAATTTTCTCGGAGGTGGTATCGAAGAGATCGATCGCCCAGCTGAATGTCCGCAGGAACCAGTGAAACGGCCGCGCGATCAGCAGCGCGACGCGCTCGGCCCGCGCAAGGCTCAGCCCTTTGGGAACAAGCTCGCCGAACACTACCTGCAAGAACGTAAGCAGTCCGAAGACGACCACGAGCGCGATGGCGTGCGCCAGAATCGGCGCCCACGGACGCGTGAACGCCTGCACGAACGGATGCACGATTGCCGCGAGTGTAATCTCGCCGAGATAGCCGAGCGAGAGGCTCGCGATCGTGAGCCCCACTTGCACGCCCGAAACGACGCGGCCGAGATCGCCGATCAATTGCTCGACGATCTTCGCGCGCGGATCGCCTTTTTCGACGAGCTGCCGCACGCGCGAGAGCCTCACCGCGACGAGCGAGAATTCGGCGGCGGCGAAAAACGCGTTCACGCCGATCAGGAACAGCATGCCGAAAACGTGGAGCGGGGTCATTCTGCGGCGAGGCCTTCCGTGTACGAGATCGTGCGCCCCGGCGGCGGTTCAGATGCGGAGATCGCGGAAACGCCCATTTGTGGCAATTCTATCAGGCATCCGGGGCAAGGGGATGGCGGCGACGCGCGATGTTGCGGCGACATGAGTGCCGGAAAAATCACCTCGGCTTTGAGCCGCGCGCTTCTCAGCGACGACGCACGTGGCGAGTGCGGGGAGCACGCCTGGGCGAGCCCAGGCGGCAAACAGCGGGAGCAAACTCCCGCACTCCGAGGGTGTTTCGGCATCGACGCTGTAGGCGGCTCTACGAGCCCTGCCAATAGCCGCTAGGGGCGTCCTTATTGCTTCGAGGGGTGAAGAGCGTGTGTGGCAACTTGAGAATCCGAAAATCTTTGCGGTAGTGGCTTTCAGCGGCGACACGAGTGCCGGAAAAATTACCTCTGCTTTAAGCCGCGCGCTTCCCAGCGACGACGCACGTCGCAAGTGCGGGGAGCACGCCTGGGCGAGCCCAGGCGGCAAACAGCGGGAGCCCTTCGAGGCTCAGGGCAGGCAAGCTCCCGCAATCCGGGGGTGTTTCGGCATCGACGCTCCTGCGTGGCACAAGCCTCTAAGCTCCGCCGCGAACACCGCCAGGGGCGTCC
>DATJRU010000186.1:0-35168 GCA_035504455.1 Vulcanimicrobiaceae bacterium | reverse complement strand
AGCATGGTGACTTCGTCGGCGTATTCGAGATCTGAGCCGACGGGTATTCCCATGGCGATGCGCGTGACGCGAACGCCGAGCGGCTTGATCAATTTCGAGAGGTAGACGGCCGTTGCCTCGCCTTCGGCAGTCGGATTGGTCGCGATGATGATCTCTTCCACCGCGCCGCCCTTGAGGCGCTCGATGAGGCTTTTGATCTTCAGCTGATCCGGCCCGATGCCCTGCAAAGGCGACAGGGAGCCGCCGAGCACGTGATAGAGGCCGTTGAACTGCCGGGTTTTTTCCACGGCCTGAATATTGGTGGCTTCCTCCACCACGCAGATCAGCGCGTGATTCCGGGTCGTGCTCGTGCAGAAAAGGCAGGGATCGGCGTCCGTGATGTTGTTGCAGACCGAGCATTCGCGGACTTTTTCTTTCGCTTCGCGAATCGCGTCGGAGAGAGCAAGCGCCTGGCCGCGATCGACGCGCAGCAGGTAGAAGGCGAGGCGCTGCGCGGATTTTTGGCCGATTCCAGGCAGACGCTTGAGCTCGTCGATCAGTCGCGAGACGGAAGGCGCAAAATCAGGCATTCGTTTTCACCGTTTGGGAATTATTGCAAAGTCCTCGGGGCTTCGCTAGGTGTGAAACGCAAAGCGCCGTTCCGCCGTCTCAGGTGTCAGCGCTTCGTTGCGCGGAAGGCGCGCCGGAGTTAGAATCAGGCGCCTTGCCGACGGGTGCTCGAGCCGGCTTCCAATAACGATTCTAAACGAGCAAAAAAGGGGAGGAGAGACGGAATGCGAATCAAAGCTACAAAACCGCTCATGACTCTGGCGTTCTTGCTTGCCGCAGGGACGATCCCGGCCGTTGCGCAGCAAGTCGGGGGAGGCGGCGGACGCCCGGCGATGGGGCCGCCGTTGCAGTTGACCAGCTCCGCATTTGCCGATGGAACTGAACTTCCGGAGAAGTACTCGTGCGTTCCGGGAATGGCCGGTGGTCCGCCGGACGCGAGCAAAATGGTTTCGCCGCCGCTTTCGTGGGTGAACGCGCCGGCGGGGACCAAGAGTTTCGTCTTGCTGTTGCACGATCCGGATGCGCATGCGGGCAAGATGTTCGACGACATCACGCACTGGATGATCTTCAACATTCCGGGCGACGCAACTTCACTTCCCGAGGGCGTCAAGGCCGATTCGACGATCGCTCCGCAAGCAAATAATATCGCGCGATCGCCGTCGTATTTCGGGCCGTGCGCGCCTCCAGGGCCGGTGCACCACTACACGTTTGAACTCTTCGCGCTCGATACCACGCTCGACCTGCAAAAGGGCGCGAGCCGCGACGACGTGCAGAAAGCGATGGACGGGCACGTCCTAACGGGAACAGTGCTGATCGCATTGTTCCATCGCACCGGGGGCGGACCTCCGCCGGCGAGGCCGCCGCAGTAAGCTCGTTTCGTGCGTTTGCAGAAACGGCGGAGCTTTGGCTCCGCCGTTTTTTTTTCGGCTTCGCGCAATCCCGCGCGAAAGCTATTGAACCCAGGGAAGATCGCGCACCGCGAAAAGAGTCGTCAGATGAGAGGGTGCGGAAAGAAGAGAGCTGATACTAGAAGAGGCCGGGGATTTTCATCCCAACGATTCCGGGCAGGCCGCCCGTGAGATCCTTCACTTGCTTGGAAAGTTCTTCGTCCACGCGCCGGTTGGCTTCGTTGACCGCCGCAAGGATCAATTCCTGAATCATCTCCTGATCCCTGCCCTTGAACACATCGGGTTCGATGCGAACTTCGGTAAGCTGCTTCTGGCCGTTCATCTTGACGGTGACCATTCCGCCGCCCGCCGAGGCCTCAACGGAAATTCCGTCGATCTGCTTCTCGAGCCTTTCCTGAACCTGCCGGAACTGCGCGAGCATTTGTTGTAGTGCTTTGACTTCCATGCTCTATTCCTCGCCAGGGCGCTTCACTCGCGAAATCCGTCCTCCAAACTTCTCGAGCATCGCTCGAACGATGGGATCCTGCTCGAAGCGGGCCTGCAACTCCGAGCCCCGATTCGGACCCGCGCCAACTGGGTCCAGTTTAACACAGACGCGCAGCGGCTGGCCGATCACTTCTTGCACGGCGGTGCGCAATCGTTCCATCGCGTCGCGAGGCAACATCTCCGTCAGCGTGCGCTGCTCCGGCGGAAAGAAAAGGCGGAACTCGCCGGCTTCGATTTCGCTGCGGGTGACGTGCTCGAGAAACGACGACAGCAATCTCGAGCTCTGCAACGCCACTTTCACGGCCTCGAGCTGCGCTGATCCGAGTCCACCGGATGCAAGTTCCTCGGCTGCTCGCGCGATCACGCGCGGAGGCGAGGCCGGCACAGGCGCGGGCGCGGCCGCGCGCGTTGTGGGCGCTGGAGAAACCGCCGGCGCAGCGATGCTGGCTGCACCTGGAGCTGCTTCGACGGCTGGTGCAGGCGCCATGCGAACCGCGGCGGCACTCGCGGACGATGAGGATGCGGAAGAAACGGCTCGCGCGGGGGGCGTCGCGCGCGGCGCCGGCGTCGGTTCGGTGCGCGCCGGTCTGGGACGAGACTCGCCGTGAAGCTCGGCCAACGCTTCTTCCAGCGGCGCGAGACGCTGCGCGTTGATCAGACGCAAGAGCCCGAGTTCGAGGTGCAAACGCGGATCGGGTTTGCGCCGCAGATCGTCGTCGGTGGCCAGAAGAATGTTGAAAAAGCGCGTGAGATCCTCTTCGCCGAATTGTGCCGCCTGCTGCGCGAGGCGAGGGCGTTCATCTTGGGGCGCAGCGACCAAATTCGATTCGGCGCCGCACACCCGGACGACCAGCAGATTGCGGAAATGGCGAATCGCTTCGCGGCAGAAGTGCTGCAAGTTTTGTCCGTCCGCGATCAGGCGATGAACCAGCTCGAGAGCGCGTTCGGCGGACTGGGCGGCAATCGCTTCGACGAGGCTATCGAGCACGCTTTCGGCGACGACGCCGAGAAGCTCGCGCACCTGCGCGTCGGTAATCGTGTCGCCCGCATAGGCGATGGCTTGCTCGAGGAGGGAAAGCCCGTCGCGCATGCTGCCTTCCGCCGCGCGAGCCAACACGGCGACAGCGCCCGAATCGATCCGCAGGTTTTCCGCCTTGGCGATCCGCTCGATTTCGCCCGCAATCTCCTGAAAGGCCAGCGAACGAAACTGAAACAGCTGCGCGCGGGACTTGATCGTTTCGACCAGATCCTCGGCTCTCGTGGTAGCCAGAATGAAAACCACGCGCTCGGGCGGCTCTTCGAGAGTTTTCAGCAGCGCGTTCGAGGCTTCATCCGTGAGCTGATGCGCTTCGTCGAGGATCACGACTTTGTAGCGGCTCGACGCGGGCGCGTAGCGCACCATTTCGCGCAACTCGCGGATCTGGTCGATGCCGCGATTGGAGGCGGCGTCGATTTCGAGGACGTCGAGCGAAGTGCCGGCTGAAATCTCGCGGCAGGAATCACACGTGTTGTCCGGATTGATCGTCGGACCGCTCGCGCAATTCAGCGCCTTTGCCAGGATGCGCGCGGCTGTCGTTTTCCCCACTCCGCGGACGCCGGAGAAAATGTACGCGTGGGCGACGCGATTCGATTCGATGGCATTCGCGAGCGTTTTCGTGACGTGCTGCTGCCCGACGATCTCGCTGAAGGTTTGCGGCCGGTATTTGCGCGCGATGACTTTGTAGCTCATGGGAAAATTTTCCGTGTGTTTTGCGGCCGCCCCGGGCGCGATGAGAGGAACTTCGGGTACTCCGCGGCACACGAAACTGGCCCGCTACCGTTGCTCCCTTCCGGGCCTGGCGGGGTTTGCGGGGAATCGTTGCACAGAGCCCGAAGTTCCACCGAACGGCGGTCCGCGCTTCAAGTTTTTCTTGTGGCACGACCGCTTCGCGGAGTCTAGCACAGCGTACATCGTGGCGAAAGGCGAGGGCCGCTGATTCAAAGCCGCACACGAAGCGAGAAAAGGCACACTCGGCGTATTCCGATCGTGCGCGACCGTGCTACAAGTCCTTGTGTTGCTTCGCGGCGAGCGGGCTTGTTTGGCACGGCTTCTGCAATCTCACGGGCGGAGGCTGCCGTGGACCCTCAACCGAGCCAGGACAAGGCGAACACCAATCGCTACCGCGTGGAGGTATCCGGATGGGACGCATCCGACGCTTATTTCGTCGAGAAGACGACGCTCGATTGGAACGGCGGCGACGAGAAGGAAATCAACGTTAAACCGTCGGTACGTGAGGGCGCGATTATTTTCGTGCGGCTGCTGCAACAGTTCGGGACGGTCGACAGCCTGCCAATCGCCTATCGCGCCGCCAGCGTCCGAGCAGGAGAGAACGGCCGGACGCTCGTGAAAATCGAGCGGCTGCACCCGCGCGCGCCGTCCCACGGTCAACGCGATCAGGCCGACGACAATACGCGGAGCAAGGTGGCGTAGAACGGAGCGAAACTCCAGAAAGCGGTTGCTTGGGGCCGGATCGTTCCTGTTTGAGACCCGAGTGCCGGTTCGGAACTGCCTGCCGCCTTTTTCGAGAACGGCCCAGCTTCGACTCTCTCCGTGTTTCAGATGCGATTTCTCGCATCGCCGACCAATGCCCTCAAACTAAGCCGCTTACGCGTTCCAAGAATGAAGGCTGGCGCTCGATCCCGCGTTTGCGTTCTGGCACACGCATTGCCTGAATGCCTGGCAATGAAAGCTCTTGCTGAAACACCTGTAGCTGGAACGGTTCGCAAGAATCTCACCGTCTGCGTTCTGGACGACGACTCCAATCAAGTCGAACTCACACTCGAACGGCTCGAGAAAGCAGGATTCTCGGCCGTCGGCACGACGAACCCTGCCGAAGCGCTGCAGAAAGTCAGGCTCGAGGGATGCAGGGTGGTGCTGACTGACGTCCAAATGCCCGGCATGGACGGCCTGACCTTTCTCGAGAAAGTTCTGCAGTTCGATCCCGGCGCGTACGTAATCCTGATGACGGGTTTCTACTCCGTTGACTCCGCGATCGAAGCCATCCGGCGCGGCGCGTACGATTATCTTTGCAAGCCGGTCGATTTCTCGCGGCTCGAAAAGGCGCTGGACGATCTGGCCGAGCTGTTCTCGCAGCGCTCTCAGATGCGCTTCCTCGAAGAGAAGCTTCTTCAGAATTCGCAATTCCAGGGCATTGTCGGACGAAGCCCCGCGATGCTGGACGTGTTCGACTTGGCGAAGAAGGTGGCGCGCCACTACACCAATGTTCTGATCAGCGGTCCGACCGGTTCGGGCAAGGAGCTTGTTGCGCGGGCCCTGCACGAACTCAGTCCCGTGGCGCAAGAAAGATTCGCGGTATGCAATTGCTCGGCGCTCGTGGATACGCTGCTCGAGAGCCAGCTTTTCGGCCACGTGCGAGGCTCCTTCACGGGCGCCACGGACACGCGCCCTGGCCTCTTTGAATACGCGAATGGCGGCACGGTGTTTCTCGACGAGGTGGGAGAAACATCTCTGGCCATGCAGGCCAAGCTGCTACGCGTAATTCAGAATCGCGAAATTCAGCGCGTGGGCTCCCCCGAAGTGAAGACCGTCGATGTGCGCCTGATCGCTGCGACCAATCGCGATCTCCGCGCCGAGGTGCTTGCCGGCCGTTTCCGCGAGGACCTCTTTTACCGACTAAGCAGCATTGAAATCCGGGTCCCAGGACTGGCGGACCGGCCGGAAGATATTCCGGTCCTCTTGCAGCATTTCTTGAAGAAATACAGCCAGCGTTACGGGAAAACTTTGCAGGGGCTCACGCGGCGTGCTCAGATCGTCCTGTTCCAATACGATTGGCCCGGCAACGTACGCGAACTCGAAAACGTGATTTCGAGCGCCGGTCTGACGGCCAACGCGGACTTCATCGACGTTTCCGACCTGCCCGAACATCTGCAGAAGCCGCGCCGCAACGGCTCGGTGTCGGACGGGAACTGGCGGCCGCTGCCGCTCGACGAAGTGCGCCGCATTCACATCGAGCAAGTGCTCGAAATGTGCAATAGCAACAGGGTTCGTGCCGCGCAAGTCCTGGGCATCGGTCGCACGAGCCTCTATCGTTTCCTCAAACGCAAGGGCAAGCAGGCCGCGGCTGCGAGGGGCAGCGCGTAGCATCTCGGTCGCCGTCGCGAGCAACGCTCCGAGCACGCCCCGGACTCACACGCAGGCAAACGCAACTGCAACGTCATGCGATTTGTTCGACTGCCGTCGGCCTAGTCGCCGATGAGCAGCCACTCCAGATTCAGTTACCGCTGGACGTGGGGGTATACGACGCCGTGTGCAGCAACGAAGCGGGAAGCGACACGCTCGAATCCATGCGGACCAGCATCCCCGTCTGCGCCGGCAATTCGACCTCGCCGCCCTTCTTGGCCATCACGTAGGCGCCGCCGCCAACGAGCCCGAACACCGTCCCGCGAAGAACGTGGCTGAAGATCAAGCCGACCGTCGAGCCGCCCGCGGTGCCGATGGCGACGTCTTCAACGTCCGACTTGACGCTCTGTTTCTGCTGGACGACTTCGCCCTCGATCGTCTTCAGGTCTTTGCGTTGTTTTTCCGCATCGGTTCCGCTGTAGATCGAGAGGATGCTCATGCGAGCCGGGAAAATGCGGCTCTGGAGTTCGATCGAACTGAACGCCAGGTTCATCGACGCCCCGCCACGGAACATCGAGAAGAGCTTGGGGCGATCGACCGCCGAAACCGTTCCGTGAATGATTGCGCCGGCCGGCAGGACCATCTGGTTGCCTGCAAAGACCGGCTCGGCGACCACCGCTGTAAACGGGTCGCCATTGTGAGCGACGCGCGTGGTGAGTCCGTTGACCAGGGTGAGACGCACCTGCGTGCCGGGTACGAGCTCATTCGATTGGGCGTGGACGGTTGGCGTCAGAGACAACGCAACCAAAGCAGCGGCGCAAAGCGCGACGAGAGACTTCATGAATCCTCCTATGTGTGCTGCCGCAGGGCAGCTCTTCCGCAGCGAACGGACCTGAACGCAGAGTCGTGTGAACTCTAGAATTCGGGTGAAAGGATTGGAGCAGAACTTCAGGAAACGAGTCTGTCTCCAGATGCCCCCGACCGTCGGAGGCGCCGCTGGCGCAGCGGTACGGGTGCGGAGGATGCACCCACAAGAACGGTATACCAGAAAAGGCTGCGTGAGTGACTAGAAAAATTCGAGGGGTTTCCTCTTCGTTTCTTGGCTTCGTGAACGTGAGGGCAGTTGACGTTTAGGCGTAGCCGACTGAAAAGCCCCGCCTTAGCGTCTGCTTGTAATAGTAAGCTGACGATATGAACGACCGGAAAAAGGCCTGGGTGCGCGCCACCGTGCTGACTCTTCTGCCGGTTGCGCTGATCTTTTCCCTCGTCAGGGCCGTGCATTTTGAACCAGGCGGTCCAGCCAGGGTTTGGCCCGTGATCGCCTTTACCCCTGTCGCGATGTGGATTGAAACTCGGGCCATCGCGACCGTACTCAGCATGTACCGGGACCGCCGGGATCCGTTCTTGATCGCTATCGTGCCGCTCGGCCTGGTTTCCGTGGCGACCTACGCATTCAGTGGCTTTCTCCTCCTGCTGGCCTTGCCGACGATTATCCACCGGGTCATCTAGCGCCACGACGCCTCAACCTACCCTAAACCTAACATTTCTTACGACGCGCACCGGAACAGGGTGGCGGCGCGACGCGAGTTCAGGTTAAGATAATCCTTTCCCGGAGAGCACATTGACGCTGACGAACATTCAGGGATTGAACGACGGCGGTAAGACGCTCGTGCGCGTGCGGCCGAGGGGATTTTGTGCCGGCGTCGTCCGGGCGGTCGATATCGTGGAGCTGGCGCTTGAGGCTTATGGTCGGCCGGTCTACGTGCACCATGAGATCGTCCATAACCGCTACGTTGTGGATCAGCTGCGGCGGCGAGGCGCGATATTCGTTGAGACGATCGAAGAGGTTCCGGTCGGCGCAGTACTGGTATTCAGCGCGCATGGTGTTCCGCCGCGCGTTCGCAGCGAGGCCAAAGACCGCCAACTGCGGGTGATCGACGCCACGTGCCCGCTCGTCACCAAGGTACATTTGGAAGCGCTAAAGTTTGCGCGCGAGGGCCGCACGCTGGTGCTGATCGGGCACCGCGATCACCAGGAGATTATCGGCACTTCTGGCGAGGCTCCGGACCGGACGGTTGTGGTCGGCAGCGTCGAGGAAGTGGACAGCCTGGAAGTTCCGGACCCGTCGCGGCTCGCGTTTCTGACGCAGACCACGCTGTCGCTTTACGACACGCAGGAAATCGTAGCGCGCCTGCGGCAGCGGTTCCCGATGATTGCGGGGCCAGCTTCGGACGACATTTGCTACGCGACCCAGAATCGGCAGGAGGCCGTGGAGGCGCTCACGCGCGAGGTACAGTTGATTCTGGTAGTCGGCTCGGCAAACAGCTCGAACTCGAACCGGCTGGTAGAAGTTTCCAAGCGCTCGGGAGTGCCGGCGCGCTTGATCGAAGATGCGGGGGATATCGACGCAGCGTGGTTCGAAGGCGTGAACTCTCTTGGTTTGACTGCCGGCGCATCTGCGCCGGAAATTCTCGTCGAGCAGGTCAGCCAGCGGCTCTCCGCGCTGGGATTCACGAACCATCGCGATCTGGATTTGATTCGAGAGGATGTGCGGTTCACTCTCCCGCAGGAACTGGCTGCACGGCAGGAGCGAGCGACCAACTAGCTTTGCGTGCCGCTTGCGTAACGCCGCGCAGGACGACAAGGAGCGTATGAGTGGCGGTCAAAATCGTCCGCCAGCCCAATAAAATCGCACTGGTAGGCGCGCCTACGAGTGCGGCTGCAATGTCGCTCGGCCACGAAGGCGCTCCCACTGCGCTGCGCGCTGCCGGGCTGATCGACCGGCTTCGGTCCATCGGTTACGACGTCACCGATCTCGGCGACGACCCTCCTCAGAAATTCAAGCAGGACGACGAAAGCCCGCGCGCTCGAAATATTGCAGGTGTGCTCGCTTCGCTCGAGAGTCTCAAGCCGCGAGTGGAACAAGCGGTGAAGTCGGCCGCTCTGCCGCTCATTCTGACGGGCGATTGTTCGCCCGTCCTCGCGACAGTCGCCGGATTGCGCCGCTATTTCCGCCACGTCAGCTTGATCTACATGGACCGTGACGCGGATTTGCTCACCCCTGCGACGACGTCTTCGGGCTGCCTGGACGGCATGGTGATTTCACACGCAGCAGGACGCGGCGCCGCCGAACTCGTGCGGTTCTGGGGCGAGCCGCCCCTTGTTCGCGAGCCGGATATCGCGCTCTTCGGCGTGGATCGCATCGAACCGGCGGAGGAGGAAGTGCTCCGAACGTCGCCGGTGCGGCGGTATATGGCCGATGAGGTGAGGCGCATGGGACCCGCGGCAGCGGCGCAGGCTGCGGTCGATCGCATTCAGGGAAAGGGCTATGAATGCGTCCTGCATTTGGATGTCGATGTTATTGCAGATTTTCAGGCCACCAACAATCCAGGCACCGGCGGGCTGAGTCTCGAGGAAGCACGCGAGGCTCTGGAGATCTTCGTTAGGCAGAAACATGTCGCCGCGATTGAGGTGGCCGCCTACAATCCGCTGAAGGACGCGGACGGCAAAGGCGCCGCGCTGATTATCGACCTGCTTGCGGGTGTGTTGGAGAAGCGGCTGAAGGCTTTGCAGGAGGAAACGCCGTTGACTCCCGGGAAGTCCTCGGGGGCGGACCACTCGTCATCCGAAGAGCCTGCCAAGTCCGAGCCTTCGCCGGCGATCGCTCCAGGCGAAGCGTGGTCGTCCGACGATCTCGACGCGCCGTCTGAAACGGAATCCCCGGATCGCCAGGAGAGCGAAGCGCACTCCGCAAATCCGGGAGACACCGGCGACCCTCCGGCGTGAACCCTTCCGCTCTTCGAACCCCAGAATGAAATCCTATCCCGAGGTAATCATTTTCGACATCGACGGCGTCCTTGTCGACGTGCGAGGCTCCTTTCACCGCACTGTGATCGAGACCGTGAGATTTTTCACGGGGAAACGCGTGACGCGCGCCGAGCTGCATCATTGGAAGAGCCAGTCGGGATTCAACGACGACTGGAAGCTCTCCACCGCCTGGATCCACTCGCTTGGCGGCAAGGCGCCGTACGAAGAGGTGAAAGGCAAGTTCGTGGAACTCTATTGGGGCGCGGACGGGAAGGGCAACGTTCTCCGCGAGAAGTGGCTACTCCCGCACGCTGCCCTGAGGCGCTTGTCGAAGCGCTCGGAGCTGGCCCTTTTTACCGGGCGCGTCAGGAAGGAAACGGATTACACCCTCGACCGGCTCAAAGTGCGCGAATTCTTCAGCCAGACCGTGACCGTGGAAGACGTGAAGCATCCCAAACCGCACCCGGAAGGGCTGCTGAAAATCCTGAAAGGGCGCGATCCGGCAGCCTCCCTGTACCTCGGCGACAACATTGATGACGCCCTTGCGGCACAGGCTACCCGGATCGTATTCGCCGGAGTTCTACCGCAAAGCCGCCAGTCGGCTGCGGTGCGCCGTGCCATGTTTCGTAAGCTGGGCGCGCGGCGGATATTGAAAGACGTCCGCGAGCTCGAATCCTGGCTCAAGGATGGTCGATTCGCGCAAGTTAACAAAGCCGTTACCCGCCGAAAAATCTAGGACTAAGGGTCAGTACTAAGAAGGACACGCGTACCATTGCTGAATATGGTTGGGGGCCGCACTATATCCTCAGGCGACTCTGTGCGCCTTGTCGACGATGGCCTCAAACACATCCAGCACTCATGACGCCGCCCGTGCGGCCGCTGCCCGCGCTTTCGTCCGTAGCTTGAACATTCTGCTCAAGTTTGCCCGCATGTACGACTTCGGCCACCCGCGAACCGCACGGCAATACGAGACGGCGTGGAGCGAATTGCGCGCCGCCATTGGCCCGGACGATCAGGCCGGCTTATTACTGGCTGCATCGGGCGATCGCCTCCTGCTGGACGGCACTCCACTCGATTCAGCTGCCGCGGAGAAGAGCTTTGCTCGCATGCTCTCGACTGCGGGCATCGCCAGCATTCATTTCTCTCCCAAGATCACCCAAGCGAGCCTGGCGCGTTTTGTGCGTGGATTCCCGACAAGCTCCAACACAAAGCCTACGCAGCTCGCCGAGCAGCTAAAGGCGGCGCTGGAAGGCGACCCGCACGTTCACGTGAACGAAGTCTGCTTCGTGCCGGCCGATTCCGCAGTGGCGAAGTCCACGGTTGCGGCGCAGCTTGCCGCGCGAACGCTGGGCATGAATTCCGAGCAAACGGACAAGCTCCTGAATGATCCCGAAAAGCTCTTGCAACTCATCGTGGCTGCGGAAGGCACGAAGAGCGACGGACGGGGCTCCGGCGACGGAGGAAGCGGAACCGGAGGATCGGGAGGAAGCGGGGGCTCGGGAGGAACAGGACCGGGGACGGGCGGAGGGACTGGCTGGCACATCGGGCCCTCAGGCGGCGTTGCGGGACACGGCGTGCCCTCGGGAGGTTCGGGCGGCCCGGCGAGCGGGTTTGGTCCCGGCCAGGGCGTCGGCGGCCCGGGTGGCGGTTTCCCGGCGAATGTTGCGGGCGGGTCCGGAGGTGGCTCCGGCACCGTTGGAGCTGGAGGTCCTGCCGGTTCGTACGTCGCTGGAGTTGGCTTAGCAGGTTCGGGTGCGGCTGGAACGCCTGGCGCGTCTGACGCACCGGCTGCGACTGGCTCACAAGGCCAAGGCCCCGGCGGGAAGGCCGAACAAGCGAGTGGCAACTTTGCTCCGTCAGGCAATGCGACACCGGCAGGCGCCAATCCGGCGGGCGCTCCGGCAGGGGCGGCCGGGAATCCCGCGGAGCCGGGCCTGATGCATTCCGGAGAATTTGTTGGCAGCACGCCTCCCGGGGCGCCCGGCGGCACAGGGATCTCGAGCGCGTTTGGATTGGGTGTGGGCCCATCTGCGCGTTGGACTCACGCGTCCTCAGGCATTCGCGGTAACAGATCCGCTCGGAGCGGCGCCGGCTCGATGGCCGTTGAGACGGGACTGATGACGCTGCACCAGGATGAGTTGCAGGGCATCCTCCAGATGCTGGCGCAAGTCGCCCGGACGAACGACGCGGACAAAGAGAACCTCGACGCTTCGGCGTTCCAATCGCGCCTTTCAGCGCTGCCGCGCCGCGCGCGCTTCACCGTCAGCCAGGCGCTCGCAGCACTCGCTGCCCAGGCTCCGGCAGAGGCATCGGACAAGCCTACGCTGCTGAAACTGGCCGAGAATATCGCCGTCCGTTTCGCGATGGAGCGCTATCAGAAGGGCGACGTCAAGGTGGATGCTGTCCGCCAGCTGCTGGACGACATGAGCGCGGAACTCGACGGCCTGCGCAAAATCCTTGGCGTGTACGAACAGCGCATGAAGCGCGCCGGTCTCGATGTCGGTTCGCATGTCGACGGAATGGCGCAGGAATTCTGGTCGCTGATCTCCGAGGAAAAAAAGAAAGCCGTGATCGAGTCGGGCGATATTTGGTGCGTCCCGGCAAGCAAGATCCGCGAGCACGTCGAGCAGCTCATTTCACGCGGCGAAAAGGCTGCGGCTGAAAATGTTCTTCGCAGGTATTCGGCCTGCCTCTCCGACAAATCAGCCGAGGCGCGGCGACAGACGGCCATCGGCATCGCCGAAATTGCACCGATGTACGCCAAGAGCGACGAGAAGCTTTTCATGAGCACGATGCGCGAAGTGGGGTTGCGCCTCGTCGATGAAACCGATTCCGAGCTGCAAAGCTTGATCGGCGCCGCATTTGTCCGGCTGTCGCAGGAAGCGCAGAAGAGCCGGGCGTACCCCGTGATTCAGCGTTCGGTGGAAATGCTGAACTACGTCGAATCCGAGCGGCCGGGCGCGGGGAAAAACCTGCGGCCCCGCATCGGCGTGGAGAACCACCTGCCGGAATTCATCGACGAGTCGATGAAGCAGGGAAACGTGCCGGCCGGACTGAAAGATCTCCTGAGGCGGCTGCCGCAGCAAGCATCGGAACAGATCGCGACGCGCTTCAGCCGCATAGGGTTTCGAGAGGACTGCGAACTGCTGGTTTCGATGATGGAGGTTCTCGGCCCGGAAGGCCTGGATCACCTGCGCACCCAGCTCAAGCGGGCCGGTCCCGGCGAAGCAATCGACGCCTTGGGCATTCTGGTTCGCTTGGACCGCGAAACCGTCGAGCGCGTACTGCCGGAGCGCATGAAGGAGTGGAAGCGGATCGCGCACGATCGCGTCGTTCGGCAAATTGTGGTGAGCGGCGCACCCGACTACGGCCGCCTGTTGATCGATGTCTTCGATGCGCTCGACCCGCTCGTGCAGCCGCTCGCGATCGACGAAATTGGAATGAGCGGCGAACTCGCGGCGGACATCCGCTTGCTGAGAATCGCCGAGGGCGACCTGCCTCGTGGATCGACCGATTACCTGCGCCTCAAAGCCATCGAAGCGCTCGGGCGCCTGCGCACGACGAAGGCGGAAGCGGTCCTCCGGAAAGTTGCAGAGGCCAAAAAGGCTTGGCGTTGGACGAATCCTTCCGAGCTGCGGCTCGTGGCCGCGCAAGCACTGGAGAAGATCGATCCCGAGTGGGCTCGACACTTCATTCCCCAGAGCGATCTGAGCGTCGCCGAGCTGGCCATCGAAATTCTCGATCGCGATCCTAATTCGTCCGCCATTCGTCAGCGCCGCTACCCGCGGCTGCGCCTCGAGCGTCCGGTGCCGGCGGTGACCGCAAACCTCAAGGAAAATTTCCGGATGGACATTCCGGAGATGGCGCTTGGCGGCGGTGTAGCTCTCTGCGAACAAAGCCTGCATCCAGGCAGCGTGGTCGAGTTGCGCCTGAATCCGAATGCGAAGCCTGTGAGAGCGCAGGCGATCGTCCGGGATGCCAACACGCAAGCGCGTGCCTTCGAGGTGATCGACATGGAACTCGAAGAGCGTGCCAAGTTGCGGAAGTTGCTGGTGCAGCTTGGCAGCGCGCAGAAGCAAACGAGCTCGCAGGAACGCAATCGCCGCGCCCCTCGCACGATCTATACGAGCGGAAGCTAAGAAGCCTCGCGAGATCGATCGAGTCCCGGGAATACCCTCCCCTCTTGAGCTTCTCCGGTGGTATCGCGCTGAAGCGCTCCCAATCGGATCGCCGCTGCCAGAGCCGCTCCGACGCCCGAGGTCACCAGTAAGAAGAATGCCACGGGTTTGACCCGCCAAGCGGCAAATCCTGTCAGCACGAATAGCGCAGTCACGCCGTAACAGACGAGCGCGACGGCGGGCGCCGGCATCCGGCGAGTCAGCAGAAGATCCGATAGATGCATCCGATCGCCTGAAAGCGGAGACGCTCCCCTCTGTATTCGCCGCATCGTTGCGAGGGCCATGTCCAGCAGCGGAAGGGCGGCGGCCATCAAGGGGAAAAACAATCGGGGTCCAGCGGCAACGGGCGAATGATAAAAGCGAAGGCCAAAATACGCGACGCACAGCCCCAGAGAAGTGCTGCCGCAATCACCGAGAAAGAGGCGGGCGGCCGGGGCCGGAAAATTGAAGAGCAAGAATCCTGCGCAAGAGCCGGCGAGGGCCCAGGCAATCGCGGCCATCAAGTGGTCGGCCGTCGACCGGGCGAGCACTCCGTAGGCGACGGCAATAATTCCGGCGACGCCACTGGCGATACCGTCCGCGCCGTCGAGGAAGTTCAGCGAGTTCACGATGGCGACGGTGAAGAGAGACGCCGCGAGCAGCCCAATCGTTGAGCTATGCAACACCGCCGGCTGGCCGCAACTGAGCCACAACAGAGCGCCGGCGCTGATTTGTGCCGCCAGACGAACGATCACAGAGAGCCCTCGGATATCGTCGATCGCTCCCACCGCGCAAATCAGGATGATCGCCGCGAAGACCGGCAGATCACCGGTTGCGGAGCGCGTCGACAGAAGGGAACCACCCAGCACCGCTAGCGCGACCGCGATGCCCCCAAGCCGCGGGGTCGGCTTGCGGTGAATCTTCAGAGGACCGGGGCGGTCGTAAAGCCGCCAACGCGCGCAGATCCTCATGACAATCGGAACGAGCAGAACGACGAGGGCGAAGGCCGAGACTGCCGCGATGATCGCTGGGTTCCTCACGGGAGCAGTCCATGAGCCAACCGGCGCAGATGGCGCAGTCGTAGGCGTCCTGCCTTGACGGCGAGGCCACGCATCCCGGATTCCCGAAATGCCGCGCTCACGTCTCGTAGGTACAGCCTCACGAGGCTTTGCGAGATTTCCTGATAGAAGCGCCTTTTCGATGAGCCGTCGGTGATCTCTGCTGACAGCTGCTCAAAGCGTTTCAGAATTGCTCGCGCGGCCTCTTCCGAAGGCGCTTCGCCGAATCCGGAAGCCGCCAGCGAGACCGGTCTCACTTCCAAACTCGCGAGCTTACCGAGGGAGTTGAGTCCGGCAATCACGATCAAGCCCTCTCGTTCGAGTGGCGACGCGGTGTAGCCCGACACAAGGCTGCCAAGTCCGTAGAAACAGAATGCGGGACTGCCGCGATCGCCGGTTACGCGCTTGTGGCCGCTGATTCTGTGCGAGTGCGACGCGACGACCAGATCGAAGCCCGCACCGGCAATCGCATCCATGAGCTTGGCATCGGAGGGATCCGGGCGGTTGGTTCTCAGGATCCCCGCATGCAGCAACGCTACTGAAAAGGATGCGCCTTCGGACCTTATGCGCCCAAGTGCCTGCCTGGCGCGACGAAGCGTTGCGGGCTCCACTCCTTGATGCGTGTGATCGGCGAGATCATGGCAAGCCTTGGCCGCAGCCCAGAAGCCAACTTTGATCGCTCCAGGGCCTTGCCACACGCGCACGTCCGGCGGCGTATTCGTGTCGTGGCCCGCGCCGATGAGGGGCAAGTTCCTGCGGTTACACGCGCGCTGCGTTCGCTCCACGCCCGCGCCGGCGAAATCGTAGGCGTGATTATTCGCGAAGCCGACGGCAGCCACGCGGATTGGGGCGAGATAGTCGAGGGCGGCCGCGGACGCCGAGACGATCGCACCGAGACCCGCGAGTTTCCGAGGCGTGAGACCGTCTGCGTCGATCGGGCATTCGAGGTTAAGGAACGTCGCCTCTACGTCCTCGAAGCACGGAGCCAAGGCGCCGGCAGCCTCGCTCCAAGCGCCGCTTCCGGTCAATTTAAGCGCGCCGGCCGGCAGGAAATCCCCAGCGACCGCTATACGCGTCACTGCCTGCTCGTTGGATTCCCAGAGCAAAAGACCGCGCGCACTCATGGATGCTTCCTCGCGATCACACCGGCGCCTGTTCATATAGCCAAAGGAAGAGCTGTCTCCGCATCGGGTGACGCCACATCATCGCGGCGAGAGACACGAGAACCATTCCCAGAGCCGCTTCGGCAACGAACAACGAAAACCGAGAGCGTACGCACGCCGAACAGAAAATGGGAAGGAGAGCCGCTGCGCCGGCGATACTTGCTGAGACCACCGCCCAGCTCTCCCGGGGCAACAGTTGGCCGAATGCGATCTGGTTTTCGACGTGATACGCGGCGATGATAACTGTGTAACCGACGGCTTGTGAGATGGCCGTTGCGCCTACGACTCCTATTCCGCCGAATCGCAGGCCCGCGGCGAGTCCGAGCCCGACGTTGAGCGTGGCCGCGACGATGCACCCGATCGACGGCCACTTCAGCTGCCCCGTCCCAAGGTCCGCGACGTATGCGGGATTCGCGAGCACATTCACGAGCCATCCGGCCGCCAGAATCGCAGCGAATTGGATAAAGACCGGCTCGTAACGGCCAATCCAGACGCGAGAGACCACGGGACTCAGCAGCGCAACGCAAGCGAAGACCGGCACCGCGAGATAAAAGATGACGCGGTAGGATTCCCGATAGACGAGCGAGATCGATTTTGGATCGCGTTCATGCAGGTCCGAGACGGTCGGGATGAGAACCTGGTTACTTTGCGCCAATAACTCGCGAAACACGAAAACCCACCGCGCTGCAAGGTCGTAGAATCCAGTCATCGCCAGGCCGCCGAATTTTGCGATCAACGCCTTTGTCACTGGCTCGCGCAGGGCTTGCGTCGACGTGATCAACTGGAAGTGGAGTCCGTAGCCGCCAAGTTCACGAAACATGGCGCGGTTCCAACGGCACGGCACGATCGGAAGCGCGGGCGTTCGCCGCCGTAGAAGCAGCCACGTGAGCAGCAGGATGCCCAGGCCCTGGACGACCTGTGCGTAGGCAAGCCCGAGCAGTCCGCGCGTCGGAACCAATGCGAAAGTAAGGGCGAGATACGAAACTCCGCCGCCGAACTCCAAGTAATTGCAAATCGTAATTAGCTGGTGTCCCGCGAGCCCTGCCTGAAGCACCCCTTCCATCACATTGATCCACAAGGAGACGATCGCCAGCGGCAGAATCGCGTACGCTTCCGAGAGCCTCGCGGCCGGCAACACCACATGGAGAATCCAGCGTGCCGCCGGAAAGAGCCCGAGCGAAACTACGCCAATTCCGATTGCCACGGAAATCACGGCGGTTTGCACGACGACGGCGACTTCCTCCGGGTTTTCCCGCGCCGCATACTTTGCGACGAACTTGATGATGCTCGTCGAAAAGCCCTGATTCGCGAGCGTGATGACGGAAGTCGTGGCGAGCACCAGAGACCAGATTCCCAGCCGTTCCATGCCGATCGACCGAATCAAGAAGCGATAAAGGAAAAAAAGCACGCCTGCGTTGCCCAGAGTCTGGGCGATCGTCGTGATCGCATTGAGAAATATTTGACGGCTCTTCATTTCGGCTCTCGAAATGGATCTGCCATGGAGGCGGGCGCCAGAGAGGTTCGATCGGCGCGAACCGGCTGCCATTTGCCTGACGTCCTGCCCGCCAAGCAGCACGCGATGCCAAACAGCGCGGCCAGATTCACAAGACAGAATGAAGCAGGAACTGAAAACCACCAGCGACTGCGCCCCGATCGCAGCAGTCCCACGGTTGCGGCGCCGTAAAACAGGAGCTGGAGCCAGACGGTGACTCGGAAGAAAGACAGATCGATCAGCGTGACGCTGCTGGCAAATAGCGCAAGGAGGAAATGCGGCACCAGCCAGCGCAAAAGCTTATGCGACCACAAGCCGACAGCGGTCGCTCCGTGCCGAAACGGGTTCAGCATCTCCCGATGAACGAGCAGGGCGCGGAAGTCCTTACTGACGATGCGAATTTTCATTCGCAGCATCGCCCCGAGCCGATCTTGCGCGAGACGCGTGCGCGCCGTCACGCGACGATCGATCACGTTGCGGAATCCGGCGCGAGCTATGGAGAGAGGCAGGACGAAATCGTCCCCCAGGGCCGGATCGAGAGGCTTCCAAAGGCTTCGCCGGATCGCAAAGAGCGAGCCCGAGGCCATGGCCAGCAGGCCGCGCTCGCTTTCCTGCCGGCGTAGCCACGTATCATAGCGGAGGTATACGCTTTCGTTTTCGGCCACGCTGGTCTCGCCGGCGTTCGTATATTCGGCGTGTCCGGTCACGAGACCTACGCGCGGATCCGCGAAATTCTCAACCAGGTGACGGAATGCGCCTGGCGGAACGGCTGAATCGGCATCCGTGAACACGAGGATTTCACCCGAGGCGGCTGCGACCAGGCCGTTCTGCATCGCGCTCTTGCCCTGCTGCCGCGGGAATGAGATCAGGCCGACGCCTTCGTGGCGAAACCTTTGAACGATGTCTTCGGTCCTGTCCGACGAGCCATCGCTTCCAACCAATATTTCCACCAGCTCGCGGGGATAATCGGCCGCGATCAGCGCAGTGAGCTTTTCTTCGATTGTCGACTCCTCGTTGTGCGCCGGCACGATCACGCTGATGGACGGCAATGCGTTCCCGCGAATTAACGCGACGCGCCGCCCCAGGGCGCCGATACTGAGAAGCAGCGGGTAACCGAAATACACGTACGGGATTGCAGCCAGACTCGCCCAGAAGAGAATTGTGGCCGCCAGTTCGATTTTCATCGGAGAATGTGCGCTTCAATGGTCGCAGTCTTGCGGGCGGGGTCGCCCGCGTGTCCGCGTCCGGGCAGTTCCCGATAGGAGATCAGTTGAATGCCACTGCGTTCGACGGCGTCTCGCCATTCGTGATCCGTCAGCCAGTGCAACTCCTGTTCGCGGAGTTCGTGGATGGGATCGCTTTCCGAAAAGCCGCGTTCGAAGAGTCCGGGATGGCACGCGAGTTCGAACGTGCCCGTCGGCAGATTCTCGAAGGTCGATTTCCATCGTTCTCCGAGCAGATCCAGGTCTTCCCGGTCGCGCGCACGGAACGACACTCGGCTGGCCGGCATATCGAGCTTCCGGAACAGCACCGTTTGCAGGAACTCCCGATAAAGGCGCACCGAAACCCGGCGGACGAGTGGCCCCGCGTGCGGCCCTCCCATGGAATCGCCGGCAAAGCCGCCTGTTTTCGGCCAAGCCACGCACCGGGGAGCGCGCGCACATTGAATCCCTTCGGCTACCAGCGAGCGGATGAACGGGCGAATCGCCGCGGGATAGATGTGCATGTGCTGGTGCGAATCGGCGTGTGTTGGCGGCACGCCTCGATCCTTCATCCACCGAATCTGCGCGCGGAATTCCGCTTCGATTTCGTCGCCAGACACTCTCCGCTGCCAGAGCTTGTGGCTCATCGCCGCAGCGCTGTGGAATTTACCGCTGGAGTCGACGAGCGTCGGAACTCTTTCCGCGGGGAGAATGGGCCGGCCGGTTGTGATGTTCAAATGCACGCCCACGCTCAGACTCGGCGTGGCGGATAGCCGTGAGATCGCGTACTCGGACGCCGGCAAGTTAGCCATCAGCGATGTGCTCGTAACGAACCCATACCGGCTTGCCAGCACGATCCCGTCCGTAATTCCGCGGCTCATGCCGAAGTCGTCCGCATTAACGATCAGGAGTGTTTCTTTCATGGCGTCGCCACTTCGTTGACGATCAGAGGGATCTTCCCCCCTCTTCGGGTGACCGGCGCGGACGCGAATTCCGCTGTTACTCGCATGGACGCGCCGAGGAGATTCTGGAGATCGCTTCGAATCTGCATCAGGTCGCCCGCCCGATGCTCATTGTGAAAAGCCGCGCGCGCCACCGCGCGAACGACAACGTGATTCGGCCTGTCGTGGACGAATTGGCACCACCGGAACGACGTCGCTTGCTTGAGCAGTTGATTCAGCGCTCGCGCCGAAAACAGCCGGCCATCCGGGCAGCGCAGGATGTCGCTTTCGCGTGTGATCGTGGGAACGACCAGAGGAAAGGCCCGGCCGCAGGCGCAGGGGTCGCGATCCTCCCAACGGCCGCGATCGCCGATGCGGTAGCGGATCAACGGCATTGCGTCGTTCAGGAATCCGGTCCAGACGAAATATCCCTCCTCGCCGGGCTGCACGGGAGCGCCGTTTTCATCGAGAATTTCGAGGAATCCGTAGTCGGGGGCCAGGTGCATCCCCCCGCGTTCGCACTCCTGAATCAGACCGCAGTACTCGGTCATACCGTAGGTGTCGAACACGCGAGCGCCGAACGCTTCCTCGATCTTCGCTCGCGCTTGCGGATAGAGAGGCTCTCCGCTGGTGAACGTCGCCTTCATTGGAATTCGGACGCCCGCCTCGAGCACAAAGTCAGCAAGAATACCGAGAACGGAAGGAAATCCTTCGAGCACTTCGCCGCGATGGCGCAGAAGGAAATCCAAATACGCCGGCGCCGAATTTTCGGACAGGTGAAAAATGCTCATCAACACCTGGCGCTCCGGCACGTTGTAGGACCAGAACGGCGGGTCGCTGCGCTGCGCGGGCGCGATGCGCGGTCCCTGAAATGTCACGCGACGCTCCCGCGCGCCGACGCTGGCCCACGTTCTCTGTCGAAGCAAGAACGCCCAGTTGCACCGAACCAGATTCTCCGAATAAGCCACCCGCAGGCTCGCACCGGTCGTGCCTGTCGTGCCGGCCCGGATTCGCCGCCTGGCCGGCACGGCGCGAGATAGAAACCGGTCCTGATTGTCGAGAACGATCTCGCGGTCGATCACCGGCAAGCGACGAAAGTCATCGAAGCTTCGCAGCTTCAGGCGAGGGTATTCGGCGTAGAAGGGAACGGTGGCTACTGCGTGATCGAGCGTCTCTTGAAGGGATTGCAGCTGATGGTTGGCGATCTGCGCCGCGCTCCACGACTCGTTGCTGCGGAGTTCGTCGAGAATCGCGAAGGTTTCCCGCGAATACCGCAAGCGCGTCAGGACCCACCCGCGCGCGCTGGTCAGCAGATGCCGCGCCGGGGCAGGCGCGCGGTCGTACAGGTGCTGCAGCCGCGGAAGGCTTTGTCGCACGAGCGGTTCAAGCATGCGCAGAGGCCTCCTCGCTGGCCCATTCAACGGAAAACGAGCCTCTTCCCGCAATCTGCGCGCAAAATCGCCGCAGCTTTTGAATTTCACCCCGGTTGTTCAGCCGTTGCTCCACGAGAGCTCGCCCACGCCGGCCCATCCGCGCCGCCGCTTGGGGGTGGTCGAGCAGCCAGGCAATTGCTTGCGACAGCCGGTCCGCGTCGGCTGGGGAATACACCAGACCGGTCTGAGCGTGCCGGAAAAAAGGACGAATCGGCGGCAGGTCGCTCGCGACCACCGGCATCCCGCAGGCCCAGTATTCGAAAACCTTAACCGGAATGTTTCGCACGAACTTGGGCACCGGCTGTAGGGGACAAACGCCGATCCGCGCCTCGCTCAAAGCCGCGGCCATCTCTTCGTGGTCCACGCGGCCGCGAATCACAACGCTGGCATCGAGCCTGAGCGCGTGAACCCGCAGGCGTAGCGCCCTCTCGGCGGCTGCATCGTCGAAGTAGCCGATGAGTAGCAGCCGGATTTCTCGGCCTTGATCTATGAGGAGTTTCACCGCATCGAGCAGCACGTATGTTCCGGTCCGGTCGGAAAGCCCACCGCGATATACGACGTCGAATTCCTTCGAGCGCGCCGGCGGCGCCGGAAACATGTCGAGATTCGGGAAATTATAGAAAACCAGCTTCTTGCTGTTGCCGACGTTCGCGAGGCGCCGCAGGGTCAAGGGATCGGCGGTCATCAGGCCATCGAACGCCCTGGCCGCAAACCGTTCGGCCGCGCTCACGATCGCCGCAGCAATGGGCCTGATCAGGCGCGGGAGGGATTCGCTTGCAGCGGCCATGGCGGGAAAATCTTCGTAGGCGTCGTAGATCACGCGTTTTCGAAAGACCAATTTCAGAGTGAAGGCGAGCGGCAAAAGCTCCGTATCCTGGAAATGATAGAGGTCCGCTTTCTGCCGCAGCAGCGTCCGCAGCAAGACAGGAGTGGCGAGGAGGCGGCGCAGCCGGCTCTTTTGCCGCGGTAGCGCAACCAGATCAACGCCCTTAAGATGCGCGGATGATTTGATCGGGGCCGCGTAGCGAATCCTCGTGTTGCATGCGGCGAGAGGCATCATCTGCCGGTGAAACGAACGACTCTTGAGTTCCGTATGCGCCGTTGTGAAATGGCACACGGTGAGCGGGCGCGCGCTCTTGCGAACTCGCGGTCCGGCAATCGCTTCCATTAAATGCGTTGCCATAAGCCTATGCCGCCACCGGGTGCGCCGGCGCCAGTGCAGCCTCCCTGCGTTCGATCGGCACCCGTCGGAAAGTTCTCGTAACGAAGATGAGGCTCACGAAAAGCCACGTGGCCCGGTCCGAATTGATGTCACCTGTGTTCGTGGCGTTGATGAGCCCCGCGAATAGCAGGGCCGCGGCTACCTGCGAGAGAACGAAGTTTGTCGCGACGACGTGCTTGAGTTGACGGGCGGCCTCGAGAACGGCGCTTCCAAAGATGATGCACGCGATCAGCGCGGCCGGGATGCCAAGCTCGCAGGCGATCTCCAGAAAAATGTTATGCGGCCACTTATAAAGCTCTGGATTCGGCGAGTAATACCGGAAACCCTGAATACCCGTGCCGATCAACGGATGCCGCTGAAGGAGCTTCCATCCGTAATCGAGCAGATCACTTCGGAAGTCGAGGACCGAGCCCACGCTCTGTCCCCGCACCAGCGTGCCCAGGTAATCGATCGCCGAGTCGGGAATTTTCACAAACGGGATTGCCGCTAGCCCCAGACCCGCAATGCACGCCAGATCGAGCAGGAGCTTTCGATGAAACACAGGGCTCAGCAAGATTACGATGGCGCACGCGATCAACGGCCCTCGCGATCCCGAGCCAATCATCGCCACTGCGGGAACGCCCAGCAGGGCGTAAGCCGCGAGCCTCTTCGGAAACCGGTAGCGCGGGATGACGGCAAACCAAATCAGCAGAATCAGCTCGCACGCGATATGGCCGAGGCCGATCGTGTTGTCGCTGGGCGTCGCCAAACGCGCCGCGCCGCTCAGGCCGGAAAGCGACCATGCGCAGATCGCGAAGGCGACGATCCCGAAGCCCGCAAGGAACCGCTTCATCGCCTGTGGCGTCCCGAGCACGAAAAACGGCGCAACGATCACGATGCCCGTCACGGTGAGAAACCGGCACAGCTTTTCGAGGCCGGCGGAGAAGACCGGCGTATAGCTGAGACTTGTGATCATCACCGCTATCAGGGCAACGAAGAGCAGGTAAACAGGCGGCATCGCGGCCGCTCGTTTTTTGCGGAGACAGTTAAGGCCGATGCCTGCCAGCAGAACCGCGCCGAGAGCCAGCGTCAAGTCCACCGGCAGAAGCGAGGCGACTCGGTCATCCCCCTTCACGTCGCCAATCACCACGTAAAGCGCGAGCGCCAACTCGGGATAAGCCAGCAGCACCCCGAGCGCCGCGGCGCCGAGCAGCACTTCGAGAAATGTCGCGGGCGCGTCGCTGAAACACGCAAACGTGGCGCCGAACGCAACAGCGCCTCCAAGGACGATCAGGCTGTAGAGCCACAGCCGCTCGTCCGCCCGTACTGTCCCGGATGTGCTCATCGGCTCCCTCTATGCGCCCGCCGCCACAAAAAGAACGTCTTCGACCTGACTGAGTTTCCGGAGATCGACCGGCATCGCGCAGTCGATCAGATCGCGCGCCTCGTAACCGCAAGCACCCACGAAAGCCGCCAGATCGTCGATCTTTCGCCCCAGCAGCGAATAAGCGCGTGGCGCGATCTCGCAGATGATCGGCGGGCGCTTCCCGCTCGCCTCGAGATACCCCTGCAAGCCTTTCAGGATCGGCAACTCGAACCCTTCGGCATCGATCTTGATGAGCGCGATGTGGTCGATCTTGTGCCTCTCGATGTAGGCATCCAAGCGCACCACCGGCACTTCGATCTCCTCGATGATTTCGAGCTTCGATTTGTAGGAACGAACGAGCGTGCTCTGGCCCGGTTCGCGAGTAACGTAAATTGTGGAAGGGGATGAGGTCTCGCCCATCGCGAAAGGATTCGCGGTGATGTTGTATCCGGGATTCAGATCCACGAGTCGGCAGAGCCTTTCGAAGTACGCCGGCACGGGTTCGAAGCTGTGCACTTGGCCACGCCTTCCGACAAGGTCGGCCGCCACGGCTGAGAGGTAGCCAACGTTCGCGCCGACGTCCAAAAACACGTCGCCCGGTCTCAAGAATCGTTTCATGGCTTCGACCACGAGCACCGCATACGAACCGAAGAACATGGGCGCCGTCCCTCGATAATTCGGAAGGCTGCATTCGAAGAGGACGTCGCCAATCTGCCGGCGAGCCGGAAGCTCTGGCATCGATCGTTTTGTTCCGAGCTTCGCGAGCGCGATCCTGCAAAAGAGCGCTGGATTCCTTGCCAGGAGGACGGCGGCGCGGGTTGCGGTGGCTTGCAGATGCATGGTTCCTTCGGTTCAGCTCCCGGGTGCCGCGCCTTCTAGATCTTCTTCCGCAATCGTGGCGTGTGCGAACAGGCGCTGAAGTTCGCTCAATTTCTCGAAGTCCGCGTGGCGTATTCGATTTTCTTTGCCGTCGCGCGCGATGCCTACTTTGTGGCCATGCAGATCGAGCCGGATTGCGGTTCGAGGCTGGTTCATCGGAGCGCCTGGCTGCTTCCAGGCGGGTCCTTTATGGATGCCATTGCCATGGATTGCCGCGACACTGCCGCGATCGGTCCGCAGCACCGCCCAACCGGTGCGCGGATAAACACGCTCGACCTCCGCATCGCTCAGGCGTCCGTCGTTTGCGTCGATGCCAAGGTCGCGCGAGAGGCGCGGCCTGCAGGAGCGGACATCGTAATGGTTCGAGCCGGGAACGTAAATTAAAGGCCCGTGTTGATCGTCGATATCGACGAGGTAGATGAAGATTTGCATCGAGTCGGACTCGTCGTTGTCCTTGTGAAAGTTGCTCGAGTGCAGCGGCCGATTGTGAGGGAAGTCGCGCACGACCATCACGCGATAAAGCGGCGGGATGCAGCCGAGGAAGTTGGCGGCTATCTTCAGGATGCTCTCGTGGAAAGCCACTTGCAGCAACTCGGGGATATGCAAGAGGGGATCGGCCACGGCGATCATCTTTTCCGTGGCCGCCAGTTCCTCGTAAGAAAGGTTCCGCAGATCGGTACGCTCGCCGCTCTGGACAGAGTAGGCGCGCGTGAAATCGATTTGCAGATTCCGGAACATGGCGTCGGCTTTCGCATGGATCCGGTCGACCAGTTCCGCCGGGAAAAACCGCGCGCTGAGACAGTAGCCTGAATGCCTGAGCGACTCGACCTGTCGCCTCTCGAAGTCGTTCATATACAGCAAATCGCGATTGTGCCGAAAGGAGCTTCGTTCTTTCGATCCTGCGATGCGTCGCGAATACAGGAGCCGCGCGCGACAGATGGCGCTGTAGATACTCGGCTGCATCCGAAGGCGGCGGACGAGGAGCGGCGGCCGGCGCGCTTCGGGAGTTTGTCGGGCGTAGTTGGATTCGCGCACTGGGCCGTCGGCTGTTGTTCGTGGAAGTTCTTGGGCAATCGTCATGAGCTTTACCTCCTCGAGCCGCGAATCTAAGCGCCCGCAGCTCGCGCGGCCTCCTTTCCACGAACGGTCGCCGGGCTTCGAGCGGCGTCAAGAATCTCGTGCACCGCAGCGCAGACTTCGTTTAGCTGCTCCTCGGTCATCGAAGGGAAGAAAGGCAGCGCCAGGCAGCTCTGCGATGCAGCGTCGGTGTACGGCAAAGGGTGGTCCGATGACAATTGGATCTGCCGGAAATACGGTTGGCGGTGAATCGCCGCGAAATAAGGACGGCTGGCGATGCCGCGTTTCTTGAGCTCCGCCATCAGGTGATCGCGCAACAGCCCGGCTTCAGGGCCGCGCAGGCGGATCGGATAGACGAACCAGCTCCGGCGCGCATTTTCTATGCCGCACGGGAGGGCGATTTCCGGAATTGTGCCGAGCCTATCCGCATAGAGCGCTGCCAGACGCTCGCGGACCAGGAGGAAATCATTGAGTCTTTCGAGTTGTGCCAGGCCCAACGCGCAGTGGAGGTCGCTCAGCCGGTAGTTGTATCCGAGACGAACGTGCAGCAGCCATTCGCCGTCCTCTCCGCGTCCCTGATTGCGCAGGCTGCGGCAGCGACTGGCGATCTCCGGATTGTCGGTGACGACCATGCCGCCTTCGGCCGTGGTCATCTGCTTGTTGGGATAGAAAGCGAATGCGGCAGCGTCTCCGAATGTCCCCAGGCGCCGGCCACGCCATTCCGCTCCGATGGCCTCGCAAGCGTCCTCGATGACCAGCAGGTTGAATTCTTCGGCAATCTCCAGAATCGGCCCCATCTCGCACGGCAGTCCAAAAACATGAACCGGCAGGATCGCCTTCAGTGTTCGGCCCGATCTTCGATGCACGGCGCATCGCTGCAACGAGTCTCGGGAATATTCGCGCATCAGCACCCGACGCGCCTCAACCGGATCGAGGTTCAAGGTCACGGGGTCAACATCCGCAAAGACGGGGCGGGCTCCTTCGTAGAGCAGGCAATTGACTGAGGCAGGGAAGCTGAACGCAGTGGTAAGAACGTCGTCTTCCGAACCAATCCCGAGTGCTTTTACGCATAGATGCAGCGCGGATGTGCCGCTATTCGTCGCTACAGCGAAACGTGTCCCGACGTATGCCGCGAAGCGACGCTCAAACTCCTCGACGGCCGGTCCCAGGCTGAGTTGCCCGCTGCGGAGCGCTTGCGTGACATATCGGATCTCGCGTTCGCCGATGTCCGGCTTGGACAGAGGGATTCTCACGCGACACCCTCGCAGCTTACGACCGGCGCTTCGGGCGCCTTCATTTGGTTAAGGACGCTATTGGCTCGGTTGGCCGCAAAGCCAGGAAACGCTTCGTGGATGTAGTCGAGAAGCCCGGCGCGATCTCCGAGTCGCAGAAAGTCTTCCATTCGGGATGCTGCTTCGATCGCGGGATATGGCCAATCGCTCACTCCGCCCACGACGAGAACCCGATCCGACTCGGTCGGCTCAGGAAGTTCGCCTTCGTCCCACAGTTCCTCAGTGATTTTTTCGCCCTTTTTCAGGCCGGTGAATTCGATGGGCATATCGACGTTCGGCCTCACGCCGGCGAAGAGCATCAGGGTCCGGGCAAGCTCGCAGATGTTGACCGGCTCTCCCATGTCGAGCACAAAGGTTTCGCCGCCGCGCCCGAGTGCCGCTGCCCGCAGAATCAAATGGACGGCTTCCGGCACCGACATGAAATATCGGGTTGCCCGCGGATCCGAGACGCGCACTGGCCCGCCCCTCTGAATCTGGTCCCGAAAAAGTCGCAGGACACTCCCTGTGCTTCCGGCTACATTGCCGAACCGCACGCTCGAGAATTGCGTCAGCCGGGACCTGCTTCCAATGGCGCCGGCTCGAAAGGCCAGCTCGCGCACGCACATTTCGCTTATTTTTTTCGAGAGACCCAGGTAGCTGCACGGATTCACCGCCTTATCGGTGGAAATATTCACGAAGCGGCCTACTCCGAATTCCGACGCGGTCTCGGCGAGGTATCGCGTGCCGAGAACATTGTTTCTGATGGCTTCCTCGGGATGCATCTCAAGCATTGCGACGTGCTTGTAGGCGGCCGCGTGAAACACGATATCGGGCTGCTCTTCCCCCAGGATTTGCTCGACCCTCCCCGTGTGGAGCAGATCGACCAGGAATGGCTTAACGCGTGCTGCATCGAGCTGCTCCGAGGCCTCGAGGTGGACGTAGAACAAGCTGTTTTCGGACTTGTCCAGCAGGAGGAGTCTTCGCGGCTCGCCGGCGGCAATCTGCCGGCACAGCTCGCTTCCGATACTCCCTCCCGCGCCCGTCACGAGAACCGTCTTATCCGCCACCAGCCGGCGAGTCTCGTCCGGATCGACGCGCACCTCTTCGCGTTGCAAAAGATCTTCGATTCGAGGGTTTCGCAAGTACCGCTGTGACGCGTCAGCGCCGCCCGTCATATCGATCAGCTCCGAGAGGCAAGGCAGGGAACGCACCGGCAGGTTCGAGCTGCGGGATGCCCTCAGGACGTCTCGCATCTGCGAGCGGGTCGCGCTTGGGATGCAAATCAGAATCTCGTCTGCCCCATTGTCCGCGGCAATCCTCGCCAGATTCTTTATGCCGCCCAGGATGGGAATCCCGTACACCGTGCGTCCCCATTTGCTCGGGTTATCGTCCACGATCGCTACGGGCCGTCGGGACGATGTCGGGTCGAGTGCGAGTTCCTTCAGCACCGAGATGCCTGCATCTCCTGCCCCCACAATCACTACCCGCTTTCCATGTTTTCGCGAAGCGGCGCACCACGATTTCCAAACGCGCGGCCCAAAATGCAGGGCAGTCCAGGAGATCAGGAGCACGGTTGCATCGGCAAAGAACACTCCATTGGGAATGAGCAAACGGCGGAACAGTGTCTCACCGACAACCCACAGCAGAAGCGAACTCAGAAGGACTGCCTTGACGATCGCGATCAGATCGAGGGCGCTCGCGTAGCGCAGTGACCGGCGATACAGCTGCCAAACGAGGGACGCGCCGAGCCGAGACGCAACCACCACAGCGCCCGTGGATCGAATCACTTCCGCGGCCCATCCCGGGCCGCGCATCTGCCCGGCTAACACAACCGCCAGCAAGTACGAAGTCGCCGCCAGGCACAGCTCGCCGACCAGCACAAACATCGATCGGTCGATGGCGTCTCTGGCGAGATCGCTCCGGCGACGGGCGCGCCCTATTTCCTGAATGTCAGATTTGGACCGAGTGGCCTGCTCGAACAAAAGGGTTTGCATTTAGTAGACCTTGCCAGTTCGTTTTGTAATTGACCCACGCCCGCGCCTCTTCCCGCTGGCCCAAGCATCGGCGCCGTCGTCCCGCCGGAAGAATCGCGGCTCTCATTCGCGTGGCTACCCTCGGCGCCGCGAAGCGCCTGGATGGGCCACTCGGTCTCTTTCTCGCGCGCAGCCGTCCGACTGCTGCCGGCGCGCCGCAAGCGCTACAACCTCCGGTAAAGCGCCTCTGGAATCGGGTAAGTGCGCTTGTTCAAGACGGTTCCCAGAATGGGCACCCCAGCGGCCTCCAGGCTGCCCTTGACCGCCTTGGCCGTTTCACGCCGCGTCGAATTGCACCCGACGACGAGAACGACGCCGTCGGTCATTTGGGCCAGCAGCGCGCCGTCCCCGCACTCTCCGACGGGAGGCGCATCTACCAAGACATAGTCGAAGGCAGCCCGCAGCTCGGAAATGCGCGCCCGAAGACGTGCGGCGTTCACTCCACTGGTGGGATCGCCGTTGATCGCGCCGGCGGACACGAACCACAAACGATGGTTCCACGCTGCCCGAACGAACGACTCGAGGGGAGCCGAATTCTTCATCGCCTCAGCCAAGCCGGCGCTGTTCTCGACCCGAAAGTGGTCGTGCAACGACGGAGACCGAAGGTCCGCGTCGACGATGCAGACTCGGCCGCTCACGCATTCCGAAAGCGCCTCGCTCGCTCGCGCACAAACCCAGCTGCATCCATCGCCCCGATTTACGCCGCAGAATGTGACGGCGGTCGCCGTTTTTTCGCCCTCGTGCATAAGAAACACTTGTTGAACGAGCCTGGCGATTTCGCTGTCAATCACCGAAAGCCGCTTACGCGGAGCGCTCGGGCAAGCCTCCACGACGCTCGGCGGCGCCTTTGGGCTCACCGGCGGCATCTCGCGAAGCAATACGTCGAAATGCCGGCTCATCGGGGCTCCTGCCTCGACCGCGGTGGCCCACTCTTGCTGGCGGGAATTCTGATTTGTTCTCCGGCTTCGAGGCGATCGGGATCCTTGATTTCCGGATTCAGCGCCAGGATCGCCACAAGATCGCGAGGCCCGAAGCTGCCCCTGTATCTCAGGCTGATCTGGCGCAGCGTCGTTCCTTTCTCGACCACCACGGAGGCGACCGTTCCGCCCGCCGTCAATCCGGTCGGCGATCCGCTGCTCTCTCGGTAGGTCATCGATAAGGGGAACATCGTCTCCGGCGCTGGCGCGAGGGCGGTAGGGAGCGCCGGAAAGGCTGCCGCTTCGACGCTAGGCGTTACGCCGAGCGGTTGGGGTTGTAGCTTCACCTTCCACAGAACGCCGGAGACGATGCTGAGGAACAACACCGAGGAAATTGCAAGGACGCGAGCAAAGCGGCTGCTTTTGGTCGTGGCCAAACCGGAGGAGCTTGCCGCTGGCGCCGCTTTCACGGGGAAGAGCGTTTTCGGAGAGGACGCCGTCAAGATCCGCCGAGCACCCGACCCATTTTCTCGAGAAGCCGCAAGTGACTCGATCGCCAAATCGGCGATCACCTCTCGAACCATTTCCGCCTTTACCTGCTGCCGGTCCGCCGCGTGCGCAATCACCAGGGATTGGTAGCAGAGATTGCTGATCTTTCGAGGGATGCCTCCGCCATGCTCGGCAATCAGAGTCCGCGCGCCGACGGTAAACAAGCCCGGCGCGTTGCACCCGGCAACCCACAATCGATGATCGATGTATGCGTTGGTCTCTTCGGCGGTGAACGGATCGAGGCGCGCAAAAGACGAAATTCGCTGGCGAAGCTGCGCCATCGAAGGCTGTGCCAGCACCTCGGCCAGCCGTGGCTGCCCAGCGAGCACAATCTGTATCAGCTTTGCCCACGGCGTCTCGAAGTTCGACAAGAGTCGAACCGATTCGAGAACTTTGATCCCTAGATTCTGGGCCTCGTCGATCACCAGAACGACCCGCCGACCCGCCCGCATCTCCTCGAGCAGCACTTGGTTCAGAGCTTGGTTCATTTCGGGGAGGTCTCTTGCCGCGACATCAAGACCAAGGTCCGCAAGCAGGTAGCGCATGAGGTCGGTCGTGTCCCGCGGGTTCTGGAAGAGAAATACGGTCCTGGCGCTCTGCCGGATGTTTTCGAGGTATTGGAAGAGAAGGGTAGTCTTCCCGATTCCCGGAGGCCCAATCAGTGCGACGAACCCGCGGTTTTCTTCCGTCGCGCATAGCAAACAGGCCAGCGCTTCGCGGTGTTTCGCTCCAAGGTGAAGGAACCGTGGATCGGGCGTCACTCCGAACGGTTGCTCGATAAACCCGAAATGTTCGAGGAATCCCACCTAGATCCTTTCTTTGCTCTCGGGAATCGATGCCAACACCTTCACGTCCAGGTATTGCCCCAGCTCCTGAGCGTTTCTGAAAGATGGATCGAGTCTATCGGCGGCGTACGCCGCGCCCACGCTGCTGATGCCCGCGACGAAAAACCCTCCGACAAGGGCCCAACCCAGATGGCTTGTGGGAAGCGCCGGCACGGTGGCTGCTTCAGCCAAGGACACGTTCACGATTCGCTTGCTGTCGAGAGCATCCGAAATGCGGGCTTCCTCTCGCTTGTGAACGTAAAGCAGGTAGCTGTCCTCAGCCGTCTTCACGTCCCGCACCAGGTCGTCGTGCACGGCCCCCTGTTGCTCGAGCTGCTCCGCGTCCGCCCGGTAGCGTCGAATCGTTTGCTGCGTTGCGGCAGCCAGCCCATCGAATTGGGCCCGATCCGCCTCGGCTTTGGCCACTTCCGTCGTTATCCAGTCTTGGGCCGGCACCCGGTCCGTGGAGACGTCTTCTAAGGGCGATTGCTGTGCCGTTGCGATCGCCTCTCGCGCGTCGGCAATTTGCTCTTCGACTTCCTTTACCGGTGGGTAGGCCGGCGAATACCTTGTAAGCATCTCGCGGCGTTTCAGCTCGAGCGACAGCAAGCTGCTCTCGAGATCCGCGAGCAGTTGCGCATTGCCGAGCTTCCTCATCTGCGTGGTTTGCCGTTCGGGCGTCGCGGCCGCGCGATTTTGAAGAGCATGGACACGCGCGGTTGCCGCGGAAGCGCTTGCTTCGTCTGCCCGCAGGTCCGCTTCGAATTGGCTCAGTTGCTGAAGCACCAGTTGCTGTTGTTCTGCCGGCGCCACCACACCTTCTTTGGCGTCGAAACCCGCGAGGCGCGCCTCGGCCGCCGCAAGTTCTCCCCGGTAATGCGCGGTCTCCTGATCGAAAAATGAGAAGGTCCCGGGCGAGTGGTGCACGGCCGCATGCTTTTCTTCGTAGAGTGTCGCCAGGGTCTGCAACACATGTGCGGCCTGTCGAGGATCGCGCGCCGCATAAGTCACCCGAATCAATTCCGTCTTCTTCATCGGGTCGATCATCAGGCGGTCGTGCAACTCGTCGACGGAGCGTGCGACTCGCACGTCCTGGGTCGGCTCCGCCATGCCGATGGCGTGCCGGATGCCCCTCCCGATCCGGTCTATCGAGGTCGCGCGCTCCGAGTCCAAACCGCAATCAACGACGACCTCCTGCAGCAGGTCTCGGCTCTTCAGCAGCTCCACTTCCGAATTCAGATCCTCTTCGGAAATTGCCGGCAACGCCACGGTGGGAGGAGCGTCGGCGTCGGGCGTCACCACAGCGTCCACCCGGCTCCGATTCACCAGGATCTTCATTTCCGCTTCGTATTTGCGGGGAACGAGCAATCCGGCGAGCAAGGCGCTCGCGAAAATCACAACGAACACCAGCGCGCCCAGCCGCCTTCTTCGAAATAGCGGCATCAACGCATCGCGCAAGGTGATCTGCGAGGCATCTGGGTGTTCGGTTGTCCGAATGCTCAGTCTATCCATTTCGGTTCTGTTTCTCTCCTACGGCTGGTAATACGTGCCAATTCCGGACGTCGGTATGAACCTTTTTATTTTCGAAAAATTATTCTGTGGCACGTAGAGCATGTCTCCCGCGCGAAGCTCCGGGTCTTCGCCGATGTCGTGTCCTTGCAGAATGCGTTTCAAATCGAGCGGCCTGACTTCATACCAGTCGTCGTTCACCTTGCGGAAAAGCAACACTCGAGAATGTTTTGACGATTCGTTAAATCCGCCTGCGATGGCGATCGCCTCTGTCGCGCGCGTGTCGCCGCGCAGGTCATATTTCCCGGGCCGGCCCACCTCGCCGCCGACGATAAAGTAGGGCTTGTTGAAATCTTTCAGCTCGATCGTGACGATCGGATCGTGTAGGAGAGCTGCGTAGGCATTTCGAATCGCCGCAATCGACTCGTCCAACGTAAGGCCGCCAAGCCGTATTTCCCCGACGCCGCTCAGGCTCGCGTAACCATCCGGCTCGATGTTCGTCGTCTGATTGAACTCGGGAGTCAGAGGAAAAGTGAGAGCAATGACGTCGCTGGCCGAAAGCCGGTAACGCGCATCTCGATGCCCGACATCCGTCGGGGCAGATACCGCCGCCACTGGATCCTGCGCGCGCAGGGATGAAGCGCACGCGAAAACGAGCGCTGCGGTTAGCAACATCCGATCGAGTCCGTGCATGATCCTGGTCCGAAACCTGGAAATATGGCGCGCAAGTTACGCCGCCCGCTAAAGCCGCACAAGTGGTAGAAAGTCACGCTGGAAGTGGGGCTGCGCTACTCGCGAAAACGGGCCAGACGGAGCCACATTCCGTAACACGGCAGTCACGCTGGAAAGTTGCGATCGTAGTTTCGTTGCCAGAGTAAATTCCTCCTCGAAGTACTAGTGACAAATGCCCCTACGAGCGCCAGTGGACAAAGCGCCCATGCTCAGTGCCGATTCGATACCTACGGAGAGGGCGGCGGTACTTGCCGCACTTCCAAAAACGGTAGTAATCCCGATTGTGTTTCAACGGGCCCCTATCTAACATCTCCACAACCCTTCCAGAGTCCAGTGCTGCTGGGGTGCGATATGGAACGAGCGCAGCAGTTGCGGAACTCTGTCAGCGTGCTGGTCGCTGAGGCAAGTTTTCTGCACTGTCAGCTGGTCGAAAACATCTTTCGTTCAAAGCGGATGGGAATCACCGTCGTCGCTTGCTGCCTCGATTCGCGCGATGCGATCGCTCGCGTTCAGGAGCAGGTCCCCGACGTTGCGGTAATTAGCGCTCGCCTGCACGAGGGACCCCTTGAGGGTTACCGGGTGCTGCGCGAGCTGCACTCGCTTCAATCCAAGACGCGCGTCGTGATGCTTCTGGATTCGCGCGAGCGCGATCTCGTGATTGACGCATTCCGGTGCGGCGCCCATGGCGTCGTTTTCAGGGATGAGCCGGTTGAAACGCTGGGGAAGTGTATCCACGTGGTGCACGAGGGCCAGGTCTGGGCGAACAGCGAGAATCTCGGCTACCTGCTCGAAGCCTTCAAGAAAGCCATGCCGTTTCGCTTCGAGGATTCAAACGGCGCCAAGCTGCTCACCAAGCGCGAGCGCGACGTCTCCCGCTTGGTTGCCGAAGGCCTCACGAATCGCGAAATCTCGAAGCAGCTCGGACTGAGCGAGCATACCGTCCGAAATTACCTGCTGAAGGTCTTCGACAAGCTTGGGGTGTCGACCCGCGTAGAACTGGTTCTTTACTGCCTCCAGGAACGGCAAAAGCCGCCCCTCGAAGCTCCCAAGTAAAACAACCCCGGCCAGGGGATTCCGGCAACTAAGTGGCAGTCCATGCTATTGTTTGGAGAACGTTGCCCGGGTGGCGGAATGGCATACGCGGGGGACTTAAAATCCCTTGGAAGGAAACTTCCGTGTGGGTTCGACCCCCACCCCGGGCACCATGCTTTCCTGCTGGTAATGAATCGGTTGTTGCATCGTGGCGTGCCGTGTACCTCTCGCGTACCCCATTTTCCAAGATAACGAGCGGGTCCCGGCTCCAGGCGCGCGCCAAATCCGCTTCCAGTTGTTCCTGTCTCGAGCGCACCCACGGTGAGTAATGCTTCTCAGTGATTCTGACACTTTGATGGCCTAGCAGAATCGAGACTCGCTCAATCGGCACGCCTGCGAGAAGCAATTCGACGGCGAATGTGTCGCGGAAGCGGTGCGCATGTCCGTTTGTGACGTTCGCAA
>DATJRU010000185.1:0-18450 GCA_035504455.1 Vulcanimicrobiaceae bacterium | reverse complement strand
TCCACGTTGCGCGCCACCGCGACCACGAGCCGGTCGAAAATCGTCGCACCGCGCGCGATCAAATCGAGATGGCCGTTCGTGACGGGATCGAACGATCCCGGATAGATTGCGGTTACTGTTTTTTCCGCGGAGGAGTCCATCGGTGGCCGATTCTAACCCAAAAACCGCGGGCCACCGTGCGCAAAATCCGTGGGGCGTTCGCCGGAGGAATGGACCGAACTTACTGAGCTCTCTGGGCTTGGATCCAGTCGACGGTCTTGTTGAAGCCGCCGAAGACGAAAAAGTGCAGCCCGGCGATTCCGAGCGGCAGCTTGCCGCCATCGCTTGGGCCGATCCCTGTTGCCACATCCCGGATGATCGGCTCAGGCCCTTTATCGACGAGCAGCTTCGCGAACGCGGGCTTTTCGGTGAGCACCTTGATCGAATTGCCAACGCCGCACTTCAGCGCGTAGCGCGTGAGCGAAATGATGCTGGCCGGGCCCGCGAGGCCAACGCGAACCGGCAGGTCGATTCCCTGGCTGCGGATCAGGTGCAGCCACTTGATGATGGGCTCGGCGTCGAAGCAGAACTGCGTCACGATCTGCGTTTGCAGGCCGTTGCTCTTCGCGAAATTCACCTTGGCCGGCAGCGCGGGGACCAGCAGCGCGTCGGGAATCGCGGGATTGCCCTCGGGGAACGCGCCGATCGCGATGCGGGTGATGCCGGCCTTCTGCAGGATGCCGCTCTGCATCACCGCGAGGCTCGAATCGAACGGGCCGGCCGGCTTGTCGCGGTCGCCGCCAATAATAAGGACGCGATCCACTCCCTCGCCCGCCAGCCGCGTCGCAAACTCTTCGAGCTGCTTCGTGCTCTCCACGTGGCGCGCGCCGATATGCGGCGACGGGAACAGCCCTGCCTTGCGCAGTTTGCCGGCTGGGGCGATCGTCTCCATCGGATTGGTGCCGGGAATCCACGTCAGGAACACTTCGGTGCCCGGATCGAGCCGCCCGGGCGCAGCGTCCATCACCTTCCCGTCTCCCGGATTCAACTCGATCGAAAACCCCTGCAACATCTCGGCAACACTGGGCGCACTGGCAGTCGTATTTGTCATGGGATAAAGATTTTACACGAGATTATTTCACGCGTCACGCCAGGCAACGCTGCGATAGTCGGCGGATTTTGAATTTAGAGAGGCGGCGGCTGTTTCCAAAGACGACCTTCACGCACAACGCGGCAGTGATAGCATCCCGAGTTCTCATTGTCGATGTTGTACCAATGATGAGTTCCGCCCTCCGCTTCGCAGTCCCGTCCCTTTCCAAATAGTCCCAAATCGACCAGGAAATACGGAAGATTACCGCGCAGGTTCGTTCTCCAGCGGTACGGTTCTTTCCAATCGAAGGGAAAATCAAACATGACAGCTATGCTGGCACACGGCTCAAGCCACAACAAGATCTTCCGCCGTAAGCTAGGCCGCCTGTCCCGGACGCTAGCGGCGGTCGAGGGCGGGGTGGCGGACGTCGCGGCCGGCGACGAAGTAGATGACGTCCTCGGCGATGTTGGTGGCGTGGTCGCCGATGCGCTCGAGGTTCTTCGCGACCATCACCAGTTCGAAGGCCGAGAAAACGACCGACGAATTCTCCATCATGTAGGTGAGCAGTTCGCGGAAAAGCTGATCGCGCAGCCGATCGACTTGGTCGTCGCGCTGCAGGACGCTCTGCGCGAGGTCCTGATCGCCCTTGACCAGCGCGTTCAGGCTGTCGCGGACCATGCCCTCGGCCAGCTCGCTCATGCGCGGCAAGTCGACGTACGGCTTCACCTGCGGATGGCGCAGCACGCGCATCGCGGAGTGCGCGATGTTCACGGCCTGATCACCGATGCGCTCGAGATCGCCATTGATGCGCGAAACCGCCAGCAAGAAGCGCAGGTCCACGGCCATGGGCGCTTGCAGGGCCAGCAGCCGCTGCACGCGCTCGTCGATTTCGATCTGCATCTCGTTGATGGCGTCTTCCTCGGAGAGCACCGCTTCGGCGAGCGGTTCCTCGGCGTCCAGCACCGCGTGCACCGCCTGGTGGACGGCGCGCTCGACGAGGCTCCCCATCCAGAGGATGCGTCGCTTGAGTTCTTCGAGATCGTGTTCGAAATGGCGTTCCATGGTCCCTCAATTCCTGCGGGCCGATTGCCCGTCCAGCGGCATCATCCGAAGCGTCCGGTGATGTAAGCCTCCGTCCGAGGGTCGTGCGGCGTGGTGAAGAGTTTCGAAGTCTCGCTGTGCTCGATCAGCTTTCCGTCGAGCATGAACGCAGTGAAGTCGCTCGCGCGAGCCGCTTGCTGCATATTATGCGTCACAATGGCCATGGTGCAGCTGTCTTTCAGCTGGAACATCAGCTCCTCGATCTTCGCCGTGGTCACCGGGTCGAGCGCCGAGCAGGGCTCGTCGAGCAGCAGAACTTCCGGGTCGACGGCCAGCGCGCGCGCGATGCAAAGCCGCTGCTGCTGCCCACCGGAAAGCGCGAACGCGGACTTGTGCAGGTAGTCCTTCACTTCTTCCCACAGCGCGGCCCGGCGCAGGCTGTGCTCCACGAGGTCGTCGAGCCGGCCTTTGTAGCCATTGATCCGCAGGCCGTAGGCGACGTTGTCGTAAATCGACTTCGGGAACGGATTGGGCCGTTGGAAGACCATCCCGACGCGGCGGCGCAGGGCCACCACGTCCATCTGCAAAATGTCCTGGCCGTCGAGCTGGATGTCTCCCACCACGCGGCTGTGGCGGATGGTCTCGTTCATTCGATTGAGCGTTCGAAGGAACGTGGACTTGCCGCATCCCGAAGGCCCGATCAGTGCGGTGACTTTCTTGGCCGGTATGCTCAGGTTCACATCGAAGACGGCCTGCTTGGCGCCATAGAAGAAATTGAGATGTGAGATCTGAAAGCGCACCGGCGCCTCCTTCTTCGAAGCCGCTGCCGAATGTTCGGTCGCCTCCACTCTGGGCGCGAGCCGTGAAGCTGTGGCGTTATTTCCTGGAGCAGCTGAAGCCATATCAAACTCCTCGTACTCCCCGGCGGGCGATCACCAGCCGGCAACCAAGATTCGCAAGCAAAACCAGGCCCAGAAGAACGAGGCCGGCGGCCCAGGCCTGCCGGTGCAAGTCGTCGTAGGCCGAAATCGCGTACTCGTAGATCATCAACGGAAGCGCGGAGGTCGGCTGCGACCAGCCCGGGCTCCACCACTGATTGCCCAACGCCGTGAAGAGCAGCGGAGCCGTCTCGCCGGCCACGCGAGCGAGCGAAAGGAGCATGCCGGTGACGATGCCGCCGCTGGCGGCCGGCAGGATCACGCTGGCGATCGTCTTCCACTTGCTGGCGCCGAGGGCCATCGCGCCCTCGCGCAGGCTATTGGGGATGGCGCGCAGGAATTCTTCCGTGGCCCGCACCGTGATCGGAATCACCATGATACCAAGGGCAAAGCCGCCCGCGAGAGTCGAGAAGTGCTTCACGGGCTGAACGGCAAGCGCGTACGCGAAAATGCCGATCACGATCGAAGGCACGCCGTTCAGCAGGTCCACCGTATAGCGAATGACATAAGCGAAAGTTTTCCCGCCGAATTCGGCCAGGTAAACTCCAGCCATCAACCCAACCGGCAAACCGAACAGCGCCGAGAGAAACAGCAGCTTCAGGCTTCCGATGATGGCGTTGGCCATGCCGCCGCCGGTTTCGCCCGTCGGCTTGGGCAATTGCGTGAAGAAGGCCCAATTCAGCGAGTGGCCGCCGTTGTAAATAAAGTATCCGAGGATCAGGAAGAGGACGGACACCACGCCGAAGGCGGCGACGCCGGTGAGGCTGAGCATCACGACGTTCAGCGACTTGCGCCAGATGATGCGGGCACGCTTCACGACGGGCGCCCTCC
Organism: Vulcanimicrobiaceae bacterium; assembly: GCA_035504455.1. GTDB lineage: Bacteria > Acidobacteriota > Terriglobia > Acidiferrales > UBA7541 > Palsa-295. Next base: position 14,571 of record DATJRU010000185.1, on the reverse strand, counting down.
CCCGCGCTCCGTGGCCAGGATCATCAGGCGAGCGAGGCCGTTCAGGATGAACGTCATAAGGAAAAGAACGAGCCCGAGCTCGATCAGCGCGCTCAGATACAGGTCGCCGGTGGCCTCCGTGAATTCATTGGCGATCACCGCCGCGATCGTGTAACCGGGAGCGAAAAGCGAGGCGGCGATCTTCGGGTCGTTGCCGATCACCATGGTGACGGCCATCGTCTCGCCGAGAGCGCGAGCGAGCGCGAGAAACACAGAGCCCATGATGCCGGTACGCGCCCAGGGAACCACGACCTTCCAGGTGGCTTCCCAGCGGGTGGCGCCGAGGCCCATCGCCGCTTCGCGCTGATCCCGCGGGACGGTCAACAGCACTTCGCGGGACACGGAAATGATGAAGGGCACGATCATGATCGCGAGCACGATGCCCGCGGTGAGGAAGCCGACGCCGTAGTTCGGCCCGCTGAAAATCGGCAGAAAACCCAGCGTGTGCTTGAGCGCGGGACCGATCGTGGTGCGCATCAGCGGCACGACGATGAAGATGCCGAACAATCCGTAGATCACGCTCGGCACGGCGGCGAGCAGGTCGATCAGAAACGCGATGTAATCGCTCAGAGTGCGCGGGGCCAACTCGGCGAGAAAGATTGCCGCGGCCAGACCAAGAGGCACCGCAATCGCGAGGGAAACAACCGACGTGACCAGGGTGCCATAAATAAACGGCAGCGCCCCGAAATGGCTGAAGACCGGGTCCCACACGCTCGTCCAGAGGAAACTCCAGCCGAACTGCGCGCGGGAAAGATGCGACTTTTGCCAGAGCGTGAAGATAAGAAGCGAAGTGACGAGAAGAATCAGCGCCGCGAACAGCAAGGTGACAACGTGCGCGACCTCATCACCGTGGCGAAGACGGTGAATAAGAGAACGCGGTCCCGCCCCGGGCGGGACCGCGCGATCCATCGAGGTTGCGGTGGTTGCCATCCCTGTTTGGGCCTACTGCACCAGTGCGATCTGCTTCATTTCCTTCACGACGACGGGCTTCGGGAGCTTCGCGTACGAAAGCCCTTCGTTGTAGTTCTGCCCGTCCGTCATCATCCACTTCAGAAAGCCCTTGATCGCGTCGCGCTTCGTCGCGTCCTGAATCTGCGCGGGGATCAAGAGCCAGGTGAAGCTGGAGATGGGGTACGCCGCCGCTCCGGGAGCGTCGGTGATCGAAACGCGGAAGTCTTCCGGCATGTCCTTCGCGGCGCCCGCGGCTGCGGCCGTAACGCCGGCCAGATCCGCCTTCAGGAATTTACCGGCTGCGTTTTGCACCGCCCCGTACGTGATGTTGTTCTGCAAGGCGTAAATCAGTTCGATGTAGCCGATCGAGTCAGGGGTTTGCTTGACGAGACCGGAGACACCTTCGTTGCCCTTGCCGCCGAGACCCACGGGCCAGTTAACCGACGTCGCTTTGCCGACTTTGTTCTTCCATTCGTCGCTGGCTTTCGACAGGAAGTCGGTGAAGATGTACGAAGTGCCGCTGCCATCCGAGCGGTGGACGACCACGATGTCGTCGCCGGGCAGCTTTACTCCGGGGTTCGCCTTGGTGATCTCAGGATCGTTCCACTTCGTGATCTGGCCCAGGTAAATTCCCGCCAGCGCCTTCTGGGTGAAGTTGAGGCTCGCCGTTACGCCGGGAATGTTGTAGGTGGGCACAACCGCGCCGAGCACCGTGGGGAAGTGAAGGATTTTGACCTTCGACTGAGCCAGTTGCTCGTCCGTCATCGGGCCGTCCGAGGCGCCGAAATCGACCGTTCCCGCGAGGACCTGGCGAATTCCCGCGCCCGATCCGATTGCCTGGTAGTTGACCTGGATGTTCGGGTGAGCTGTATGGTAAACGTCGAACCACTTCAAGTAAATCGGAGCCGGAAAGGTGGCACCGGCCGCATTCAGTAGCACCGTGCCGGACTGCGCGTTAGCCGTAAACGCCAGAGCGCACAGGGCTAGCAGTGCAAGTAGCGTTTTTCGCATAAGTCGAAATAACCTCCTGAAGTATCCTTTTATATTTGTTACGTCCGTGTTACACCCGCAAGAATTGGAGATGAATGCACCTTTCATCATGGAAAGGTTTGGGGCGCGATCTCGGGGGGTGGATCAGACCGCGCCCCTAGTAGGCGAACCAAGGGGGTGTTGCTTCTGGCACAGGTCGCCGCGCGCCAGAACTCGATCAAACTCGCTTTCGCTGGTCCCCCGCCTCCCTAGCGAATACCAGTCGGGAAGGGTAGAGATAGTCGTTGAACGTTCGATGATTAGAATGTGAAAACTCGATGACTACGCGCCCGGCGCGGACGAATCTCCTGCCGTTGCTTCGAGTTGCCGCGCTCGGCCGTGCCGCACTTCGAGTCCTCGCACCCAGAACAGAACATCCTCGGCGATGTTCGTCGCGTGATCGGCGATCCGCTCGAGATGCCGCGACGCGAGCACGAACTGCAGGTTCGGAGCAGCCTGCGCCGAATCCTCCGCGATGCCCGCGAGCAGCGCGTCGAATACGCGATCGCGAAATTGGTCGACCACGTCGTCGCTCTCCAGCACCTGCGTTGCGAGATCGACGTTCTGGTAGATCAGCGCGCCCAGGCACTTGGACACCATCGCGCGCACCGCGCCCGTCATTGGCTCGAGTTCCACCGGCGTCGCCACCTTGCCCATCGCCGCAAGCGAAATGGCGCGTTCGCTCAGGTTTACGGCGAGATCGCCCATGCGCTCGAGGTCGTTGTTGATTTTCAGCGTTGCAACGATCAGGCGAATATCGGCGTCGTGCAGATTGCCCTGGCGCAGCAGCCGGACGGCGTGCTCGTCGATCACGATTTCCATTTCGTTGATGCGCGGCTCGGTGAGAAAAACCTCGCTGGCCAGGCGCTCGTTGCGGTCCAGCAATGCCATCAACGCGCGGCTTACGGACGCCTCTACCGTGCGCGCCTGCGAAACCAGGTAATTCATCAGCACGCTCTGAAAGACACTCTCCGTGCTCGCGGTTGCGGTTGTCACGTGTCCCCCCTTAGCCCTGGCTAACCTATATTCCCTTGTGCAGGATCGGGACACGGCGTTGCAACACGATAAAAGAGATGTGAACGTTCGAAGACTGCGCACCGCGCGGTGACTACACTGCGAGCGGCACGGAAAAGAAGAATTTCGATCCTCGCCCCACTTCGCTCTGCACCCACAGGCGGCCGCCGTGCGCCTCCACGATGTGCTTGGCAATCGAGAGGCCGAGTCCCGTGCCTCCCGCTTCGCGCGAGCGCGCCGCGTCCACGCGGTAGAAGCGCTCGAAGATCCGCTCCTGATCGGCCAGCGGAATCCCGATGCCGGTGTCCGTCACGCAGCAGACCACCTCGCGAGAGCCGACCGCCGCGCTCACCCGGATGCGCCCGCCCTCGGGCGTGTACTGGATCGCGTTGTCGACCAGGTTTTGCAGCACGTCGCGCAACAGCCCCGCATCGGCCCGCACCATGGGCAGGTCCGGCGGCACGTCCACTTCGAGCGCGATCTGCTTGCGGCTGGCTTTCAGCAGCGTGGTCTCGGCGGAGCGCTCGATCACTTCCATCAGCTGCACGGGGAAGAATTCCACCTCGAGCTTCCCTGCCTCGATCCTCGCCAGCTTGAGCAGGTCGTTGGTGAGCTGCGCCAGCCGCACCGCATGATCGCGGATGATCTCGAGAAAGCGCCGGTTGCTCCGCGAATCCTCCATCGCTCCCGCCAGGAGCGTCTCGGCGAATCCCTGGATCGCGGTGAGCGGCGTCTTGAACTCGTGCGAGACGTTGGCCACAAAGTCCTGCCGCACGCGCTCGAGACGACGCAACTCAGTCACGTCGTGCAGCACCACCACCGCGCCCGAAGGCTTCTCCGGCACGGGCGGCGCAATCGAGGCGCCCGCGACGCTGGTCTCGAGCGCCTGCACCGGCGTCGCCGTAATCGCAAACGTGCGCTGCTGCACGATCCCCATCGCGATGTCCGTTTGCAACCCCTCTTCGCCCTTCAGCGCCCGGCGAATCAGGCCCAGCAAGCCGGAATTGCGCACCACTTCGATCACCGGACGGCCTTCGATCGCCGCCGCATCGAGATTCAGGATTTCCGAGAACGCGCGGTTCGAGAAAACGATTCTCTCTTGCGCGTCAACGACCGCGACACCCTCCACCATGCTTCGCAGGATCGCGCTCGAGCGGTTGCGCTCCCCGCTCAGCGAGCGGATGCTGCGGTCCATCGAAGCAGCCGTCTCATTCAGCGCGTCGGTAAGTTCCGAAAGCTCGTCGTGCGGACGCTCGCCAGGCAGCGGACGAAAGTCTCCCTCCGCCAGCCGCCGCGAAAATCGCTTCAGCCGCTCGACCCGCGCCGTGAACATCCGGAACCAACCCAGCGAAAGGACGGCGGCAATCGCCAGGATCACCAGCGACGCGCCCAGGAGTCTCCTTCGCAGTTCCGCCACCGACGCGTCGATCTGCGCGAGCGGAAGCGCCATTCGTATCACGACCGGCGGCCCCGACGCCGGCTGGTAGCGCACCGCACGATACACCATGTCCACGCCGACCGTGTCGCTGTGGCGGACCGATTCGCCCTCGCCCGCGGCAAGCGCCTGCTGCACCTCCGGCCGCCCTTCGTGATTCTCCATCGTGTCGGGATCGTGCGCCGAGTCCGCCAGCACTTGCCCGCTTCGGTCGATGACCGTGACGCGCGCGCCGCTCGAGGCGATCCAGGCGGTCCAATCGCGCAGCGCCGCGGCATCGTCCACGCGCGGCGGGCGCGCCTGCGCCAGGCTCGTCAACGATTCGAGCGTGTGGGTGGCGGCGCGAATGTAATCGCGGCGGAGAACGTGCGAGGAGTAAAAATCGAAGGCGAGGAAAACACCGAACAGCAGGGCGAGATAGCTCAGCCCCAATTTCCAGAAAAGCCTAGCTCGCACGGGTTTCGAAGAGATATCCGGCGCCGCGGATCGTCTTCATGTACGCGGGATGCTGCGGATCCGCCTCGATTTTTTCCCGCAGCCGGCGCACGTAGACATCCACGCTGCGCGGCGTGACGAATCGCTCGGTGCCCCACACGCCGTCGAGCAACTGATCGCGCGTAAACACGCGGTTCGGGCGCGCCGCCAGAAAATAGAGCAGGCGGAATTCGAGCGTGCTCATCGGCACGGAACGTCCGCCGCGCGTCACGCGATACGCCGCCGGATCGATGTGCAGCGGCCCCACTTCGATGGCTTTTTCCGAGGGCGTGCCCGGCTCGGAGCGCCGCAGCAGCGCCTTCACGCGCGCCACAAGCTCCCGCGGGCTGAACGGCTTCGTTACGTAGTCATCCGCGCCAAGTTCGAGGCCGACGACGCGATCCGCCTCTTCGCCCTTCGCCGTGAGAATCAGGATCGGCAGGCGATTCAGGCTCACGTCCTTGCGCACCTCTTTGCATATTTCCAAGCCCGAAACCTTCGGCAGCATCAGATCGAGAATCAGCAAATCCGGCGGCGCCTTTCGGATTTGCGCGAGCCCGGTGCCGCCGTCGGCACTGGTCGTCACCTGGAAACCGTCCTTCTCGAGGTTGTACCTCAACAGCTCGACGATATCCTTGTCGTCTTCGATCACAAGTATGCGTTTCATCGTGTCTCTCGGGATTTTGTCGTCCACACCATACGGAAAATGTTCCCCGGAAGCAAGCCGATGATTTTTGCGGCCTTCGCCCTCTGCGGCGATTTTCGCCCGTTTCGCACCGGTACAGCCTGCTTCGCCTGGAACACTTCGCCCTCCTGCGCCTCCCCCGTTTCAAAATGGTTCACCCACACTCCGCTGAATTTACAAGAGTTGCCTGCCGGTTACTCTCACGCGTTTGGCGACGTGTCTGCTCCCCTCTTTCCTTCCGTGCTGCGCATGGAGTGTGAATTTTTGCCGATGATGCACCTATCGAGGTGTGTCGGAAAGCCGGCGGAAACCGGCTTGGGCGTTGAGGTGAAAAGGTGAGCGAACCGACTTGCGGTAGAAATGTGACCGGGCCCCTGCGGAATCTGCCGCTGTGCGCCCCACGCCCGCGGCTCTTTGTCGCGCTCTTCGCGCTTCTCTTGGTGGTCGCCGATCCGGCGGGAGCGCAGCAAAAAGCTGTCGACCTCACCAATCAAAGCCTCGAAGACCTGATGAACGTCACGGTCGTCTCGGTCTCCCGAACCGAGCAAAAGGTTTCGCGGACGGCCACAGCCATCTTCGTCATCACGCAGGAAGACATTCGCCGCTCCGGCGCAACCAACATCGCGGACCTTCTTCGCATGGTCCCGGGCATGGACGTCGCGCAGATCGATCAGAACGCCTGGGCCATTACCGCGCGCGGATTCAACGCGCGATTCGGCAACGAGCTTTTCGTCATGGTCGACGGCCGCAGCGTCTACACACCCAGTTTCGGCGGCGTCTACTGGGAGACTCTCGATCTTCCGCTGGAAGATATCGAGCGCATCGAGGTGATCCGCGGCCCCGGCGGGTCGATCTGGGGGACCAACGCCGTGAACGGCGTGATCAACATCATCACCAAGAAAGCTTCCGAGACGAAGGGCGCTCTCGTGACGGCGGGCGGCGGCAACGTCGATCAAGGCTTCGGCACCGCCCAATACGGCGGCTCCGCGGGACACAACACCGACTATCGCATCTTCACCAAGTATTTCGAGGAGGATCACGAACCCGGACTCGCCGGGGCAGACGGCGGCGATGGCTGGCACATGCTTCGCGGCGGATTCCGGACGGATACAGCCTTTTCACCGAAGGACGATCTGACCTTCGAGGGCGATGTGTATTCCATGCGCTTCGGCAATCCGTCCTGGAATTTCCCCAGCGTCACCTCGCCGGGAATCGTTCTGGTGGACCCGCTGATCGACGGATCGGGCGGATTCATTCAGGGCCTTTGGTCGCACGCCAGTTCGCCAACCTCCGGCTCGGAACTCCAAATGTCCTACGAACGCTTCGAGCGCGACGACGTACTGGGAGACGACCGCGGCACTCTGAACATCGATTTCTCGCATCATTTTGCCGCGGGCGCCCGCAACAACTTCGTGTGGGGCCTCTCCTTCCTGGATTCCGACTCCAATTCGCGCGGATCCTTGTTCGTTTCGTTCGTGCCCAAGGACCTCAATCTTCGCGTCTACGGCGGCTTCGTCCAGGACGAAATCGCTCTCATTCCCGACAAGCTCTATCTCACGGCCGGCGCCAAGCTCGAGCACAACCACTACACCGACTTCAACTTCATGCCCAGCGCGCGGGTTGCGTGGACTCCGACCGCAAGACAGACACTTTGGGCCGCGGTTTCCGATGCCGTCCGCTCGCCTGCCGAACTCGACGACAACTTCAGGGCGAATTTCGGCAGCTTCTACGTTCCGGGCAATCCGACGCCCTTCCTGATCTCCTTGGTCGACAACGGCGGCGTGGACGATGAATCCCTGATTGCCTACGAGCTGGGGTACCGCCACACGATCAGCAAGAACCTCGCGATCGATTTCGCGTCCTTCTACAACGACTACAACCACCAGATCACGGATGAGCCCATCCCGACTTTCTTCGAGGCAACGCCGGCCCCCGCTCACTTCGTTGTCGCCAGCACCGAACGAAACTTGATGTACGGCGAGACCCACGGCGCCGAGGTCTTCGGCACGTGGAAGGTCACCAGCCGCTGGACGCTGAATCCGGGCTACGCGTTCGAGGAGATTCATATGCATCTCCTCCCCGGCAGCCAGGACACAACCTCGGTCCCCTCCGCCGAAGGCTCGAGCCCGGACGATTCCGCACAGCTTCGCTCGCGGGTCGAGCTGCCTCACGGCCTCACCTGGGACGCGTCCGCGTATTTCGTCGGCCGCCTCACGGACCCGGTCGAGCCCTCGTACACCCGCGTCGACACGCAGCTCGAATGGAAATTCACCGAGGATGGATCGATCAGCCTCGTCGGACAAAACCTGGCCAAGGGCGAGCACGCCGAGTTTTCGGACGCCACCAGCAGCGCCCAAACCACGCTGATCAAGCGCAGCGCCTACATCAAGTTCACGTGGAAATTCTGAGGATCGTGAAACGCATGCGCGACAGGAAAACCAAACGACCGATCGCAACGCCCAGGGTGCAACCCTACGGCGCCGCGCGGCGCGCACGCCTGCTCCGCTACCTGACGGGCCTTGCTCTGTTCGCTTTCTTTCTGATCGCGTCTCCGGCCCCGGTGCAAGCCGCGGAGGATAATCCCAGCGAGTATCAGCTCAAAGCGGCCTTCGTCTATAACTTCGCGAAATTCATCGATTGGCCGCCGGCCGCTTTTTCCGGGCCGCAGTCTCCGTTCACCATCTGCATTCTCGGGGCGGACCCCTTTGGCTCCGTAATCGACGACGCCTTGCGCGGCAAGACGGTGGCCGATCACCCGGTGGTCGTCCGGCGCGCCAAGGATATCGCCTCGGCGCGGCATTGCGAGATCGTCTTCGTGAGCGCCTCCGAAAAAGAGCGCCTTCCGGAAATTCTGCAGGGCCTCAGGGGCGCGAACGTCCTCGTCGTTGGCGATTTCCAAGGTTTCGCTGCCGGAGGCGGCGCGATCGAACTCACCCTGCAGGACAGCCGCATCCGATTCGCAATCAATCCGGGCGCCGCTGATAACGCGGGCCTCCGCATCAGCTCCAAGCTCCTTGCGCTCGCCACCATCGTGCACGGCACGGAAAGCGGGAAGAACTAAAATGCGCTCCCATCGCGATTTCTCGATTCGCCAAAAACTCACGGTCATCGTTCTCGTCACTTGCGGCGCCGCCATTTTCGTCGCCTGCCTGATGCTGGCCGCATACGACGTCATGGCCTTCCGGCGGCAGATTGCCGTCGATCTCTCGTCCACCGCGGGCATGATCGGATCCAATTCGACGGCGGCGCTCTCGTTCGGTGACGCGCACGCCGCGCGCGACACTCTGAGCTCCCTCGCCGCGCAGACGCACATCGTTTCGGCGGCCGTCTACGGCACGGATGGCTCTCTCTTCGCCGAATACACACGCCCGGGCGCCGATTCGCAGCTCATCCCGCGGCGCGCCGGGCCGGACGGAATCGTCTTCTCCCGCCACGACGTAGTCGTCCGCCTGCCGATCCGCCTCAACGGCGACCGCGTCGGCACGATTTACGTTCGATCCGATCTCGGCCAGCTCTACGCGCGCGCCAAGGACTTCCTCGAGATCGTGAACGTTGTCTTCCTGATCTGCCTCGTGACCGCGTACTTCCTCGCGAACCGCCTGCAGCGCCTGATCTCCGGGCCGATCGTCTCGCTGGCTCGGACCGCCGCCAGGGTCTCCACCCAAAACGATTATTCCCTGCGCGCGCAGAAGTCGGGCAGCGACGAAATTGGCTCGCTGGTCGACCGCTTCAACGACATGCTCGCCCAGATTCAGCAGCGCGATACCGCGCTGCAAGCCGCCCACGACCAGCTCGAGCTCCGCGTCGACGAACGCACCAAGGAACTGCTCACCCAGGTCGCCGAGCGCGAACAAGCCGAAAAGTGGCTCGCCGAGCGCACCAGCTTCCTCAACTCTCTCATCGAAAACACGCCCGTCGGCATCGCCGCCCTGAACGAGCATCATCACGTGCAGATGTGCAACCCGGCTTTCGAGCATCTCTTCCTGTACAAACGCGAGGACGTCCTCGGCAAACCGCTGTTTGAGCTGCTCTCGAGTCCCGAAGTTCAGGGCGAAGTCGAGGCCAATATCGCCAACCTGTGGGGCGGCGTCTCGACTCACCTCGTCACCCGGCGCCGGCGAGGCGACGGAACGATGGTCGACGTCGAAGCTTTCTCCGTGCCGCTGATGAACAACGCAAAGGTGATCGGCGGCCTCGTCCTCTATCAGGACATCACCGAGCGCAAGCGCGCCGAAGGCGCCCTGCTGCGCGCCAAGGAAGCCGCCGAGGCCGCCAGCCGCGCGAAAAGCGAATTCCTCGCCAACATGAGCCACGAAATCCGCACTCCGATGAACGGCATCATCGGAATGACCGAGCTGGCTCTCGACACCGAGTTGACGCCCGAACAGCGCGACTACCTCGGCATGGTCAAGACCTCCGCCGCCGCCCTCCTTACCGTGGTCAACGACATCCTGGATTTTTCCAAGATCGAAGCCGGGAAACTCGATCTCGATTGGACCGATTTCCCGCTCCAGCGCACCGTGGGCGAGACGCTCAAGGCTCTCGCGTTTCGCGCCCATCAGAAAAACATCGAGCTCCTTTGGCGCATGGCACCCGATGTGCCCAACTACGTGAAGGGCGACATGGGAAGGTTGCGGCAAATTCTCGTCAACCTCGTCGGCAACTCCGTGAAATTCACCGAGCACGGCGAAATCGTGGTCAGCGCGACCAAGGAATCCCAGGACGAGACCGGCGTGATGCTGCACTTTCAGGTGCGCGACACCGGCATCGGTATTCCGCGCGATAAACAGAAAATCATCTTCGACGCTTTCACGCAGGCCGACACTTCGTCCACGCGCAAGTACGGCGGCACTGGCCTCGGCCTCGCCATCACCTCGCGCCTCGTCACTCTCATGGGCGGAAAAGTGTGGGTCGAAAGCGAACTCGGAAGCGGCAGCACGTTCCATTTCATCTGCCATTTCGGATTCGCCGAAAGCGTTCCCCACCAGATCGAGGCAGCCGACCCCGAAGCCATTCGCGACCTGCCCGTGCTCGTCGTCGACGACAACCACACCAACCGCCTCATCCTGGCCGAAATGCTTTCCGCCTGGGGGATGAAGCCGGAGTGCGTCGACGGCGGTCCGAGCGCCCTGGCTGCCCTTCAGCGCGCGCTCGAAGAAAATCGTCCCTTCCGTCTCGTCGTCTGCGATATGCAAATGCCCGAAATGAACGGATGCTCCCTGAGCAGCCGTATTCTCGGCAATCCCTCGTTTAGCGCCCTGCCGATCATCATCCTGAGTTCCAGCGCCCAGACCGAGGAAGTCCGGCGCTGCCGCGAGATGGGCATCGCCGCTTACTTGATGAAGCCCGCGCAGCCGTCCGACCTGCTCGACGCGATCCTCGCCGCGTTTTCGACGCTGCCACAGGCGGAGCCTGCGCCCGTCGCTATCGGGAATAAAGCAGTCGTCGAGGCAAAACCGGCTTCCCTGAAAATCCTTCTCGCCGAGGACAACCCGGTCAATCAAAAACTCGCTATCGCTTTGCTCAATAAGCGCGGCCACTCCGTTACCGCGACCGGCAACGGGCAGGAAGCGATTGCCGCGCTCGAAACCGAGCCCCCGTTCGACGTCGTCCTGATGGACGTGCAAATGCCCGTCATGGACGGCTTCGAAGCGATTCGCTCCATCCGCGCCAAGGAACGCGTCACTGGCGCGCACATCCCCATCGTCGCCCTCACCGCTCACGCCATGAAGGGCGACCGAGAAAAGTGTCTCGCCGTCGGCGCCGACGATTACGTTTCGAAGCCCATTCGCATATCCGACCTTCTCGAAGCCGTGGATCGCGCCATGGCTCTTAGAGTTGACGTTTCACCGAACGCTGCATCTTCACCGGAGGCTCCCATGTCCGTTTCCACCAATGATTCCGCAACGCCTGTCTTCGATATTCGCGACGCTCTTCGCCGCGTGGAGGGTGATCAGGAACTGCTCGAAGAAATCGTCCGCATCTTTACCGCCGAGTGCGCGAACAACATGGAGGCGATCCGCAATGCGTTTACGGCCGGCGATGCCCGTCTGCTCGAACGCCTCGCTCATACGATCAAAGGCGCATCCGCCAATCTCAGCGCGGTCGCTCTCTCTCAGGCCTCCTTCAAGCTCGAGAAGCTCGCCGCTTCCGGCGATCTCCTGGGTGCGCCCGAATTGGTCGAAAAGATTCAGTACGAAATCGATCGGCTGCTGCCGGAATTGGCGTCCGTCTGCCAGAAAGTGGCCCACTAACCCGGAGTGTGCGAAGATCGACGATGATCGATGAACTCACAATCCCGCTTCGCATCCTCGTTGCCGACGACGATCCGCTGGCTCGGTCGATGCTCCATGCCTTCCTGACCCAATGGGGCTACCAGGTGATCGCCGTCAACGACGGCTTGGCTGCGGCCGCCGTTCTCGAAGGCCCCGATGCTCCCCCGCTGGCGCTCCTCGACTGGATGATGCCGGGGCTCGAAGGCCCCGAGGTCTGCCGCCGGGTGCGCGCGCTGCACGACCGCTCCTATGTCTACATGCTGGTGGTTACCTCGCGGGCCCATCGCGGCGATATGTTCAAAGCCCTCGAGGGCGGCGCCGATGACTATCTCACCAAGCCTTTCGATAGCGACGAGTTGCGCACCCGCCTTCTCGTCGGCCGCCGCATTCTCGATCTGCAGAACAAGCTCATCGCCGCACGCGAGGAACTCCGTTTCAAGGCCACCCACGACGCCCTCACCGGCATCGCCAACCGCGCCACCGCCCTCGAGGCCATCCACCGCGAGCGCTCGCGGCAAGTTCGCGAAGCCGGCTCCTTCGGCGTCGTCCTGCTCGACATCGACCACTTCAAGCGCGTGAACGACGGCTACGGCCACCTGGCCGGCGACCTGGCTTTGAAGACCGTCGCCAAGCGCATCATGGCTTCGGTTCGCCCCTACGACACAGTCGGACGCTACGGCGGCGAGGAGTTTCTCGTCGTCGCGCCCCTTTCCGATGCGGCCGGCACGCTCTCCCTGGCCGAGCGCATCCGCCGCTGCGTCGAATCGGAGCCAATAGCAGCCGGCACCAGCCCGATCCGCCTCACCGTGAGTTGCGGAATCGCCATTTGCTACAGCGAGGCGCCGCTGGAAGCGGAGGCGCTCCTCTACCTGGCCGACGAAGCCCTCTACCGCGCCAAGGAAACGGGCCGCAACCGGTGCGAGATTGCCAACGTCGACCCAGTGCTGGTGCGGTCGTTGCGTTCCTCAAGCGACGAGATGATGCCGTGAGCATCAACGCATCTCCATACGCATGCGTATGGAGACCCGCCATCCACTCTCCCTTCTCATTTCTCGCGCAAATCCATTCGCCTCAGCTACTTTTTGGTGTAGAGTAGTGCTTCTATGTCGCAATCCTCGTCTCTTACTGCCGGAAAGGGCCAGGAAATGAATCCGACCAAGTCAGGGCCGGCGTCCGGCGATGCGCGCCGCGATACGCTCACCATCACCGATAATCGCAACGGCCGCCAATACGAAATCCCGATCAAGAACGACACGATTCGCGCGATCGACCTCCGCAAGATCAAGGTCAACGACGCCGACTTCGGGATGATGAGTTACGACCCGGCTTGCACCAACACCGCGACTTGCACCAGCAAAATCACCTTTATCGACGGCGACAAAGGCATCCTGCGCTACCGGGGCTATTCCATCGAGGAGCTCGCCGAAAAGAGCACCTATCCGGAAACCGCCTACCTGATTCTGCACGGCGAGTTGCCCACGCAGCCGCAGCTCCGCGACTGGAACTACCACATCACGCACCACACGTTCATTCACGAGAGCATCAAGAAATTTCTCGACGGCTTCCATTACGACGCCCACCCCATGGGCATGCTGATTTCCACCGTCGCGGCGCTCTCCACGTTCTACCCGGACGCGAAGGACATCTTCAATCCCGAGTCGCGCCGCAAGCAGACCTATCGCCTGATCGGCAAGATGCCGACGCTTGCCGCGTTCTCCTACCGGCATAGCCTCGGAATGCCGTTCGTCTATCCCGACAACGATCTCAGCTACGCCGGCAATTTCCTGAACATGCTCTTCCGCACCACCGAGCTGCAATACCGGCCCAATCCGACGCTCGAACGCGCGCTCGATATCCTGTTCATCCTGCACGCCGACCACGAGCAGAACTGCTCCTCGACCGCCATGCGCGGCGTCGGCAGCTCGCACGTCGACCCGTATTCGGCCATCGCCGCGGCCACCGCCGCTCTCTACGGCCCGCTCCACGGCGGCGCCAACGAGCAGGTGCTGCGCATGCTCGTCGAGATCGGCTCCGTCAACAACGTGCCCGCCTACGTGAAGAGCGTGAAGGCCGGCGAAAAGCTCCTGATGGGCTTCGGCCATCGCGTCTACAAGAACTACGATCCGCGCGCCCGCATCGTCAAGCGCATCGCCTACGAAGTCTTCGACGTCATGGGCCGCAACCCCCTCATCGACATCGCCCTCGAGTGCGAGCGCATCGCCCTCGAAGACGATTACTTCGTCACGCGCCGCCTCTATCCCAACGTCGATTTCTATACCGGCCTCATCTATCAGGCCATGGGCTTCCCCGTCACCATGTTCCCGGTCCTCTTCGCCATCCCGCGCACCTCCGGATGGATCGCCCAGTGGGAGGAGATGCTGCTCGACCAGGAACAGAAGATCATGCGCCCGCGCCAGGTGTATCTCGGCCACGATCTCCGCAGTTACATTCCCCCCGACCACCGCAGCTGATTTGACCGTTCCTGCTTGGCATTCGTTCTAATCTCATTTCGGCACATTTAGTGTGCCGCTCCGACCTGCTCACGCTTTTCCGGGACAGTGCCGATGTTCTCTCCGCTGGCTAGACGGATTGCGTTCGGCTCCCTCGTTCGCGTCCGGCAAAAGCGGGGGACGCGTGGAGATTCTGCGCAAACTCTTTGGTTCCGGCGA
>DATJRU010000184.1:0-12659 GCA_035504455.1 Vulcanimicrobiaceae bacterium | reverse complement strand
GAATACGGGAACACGCGGCGGATGTCGAAGGGGACGCCGCTCGCGCGGAGCAGAGGGCCGGAAGCGCCCATGGCGATGGCATCGGCGGCGCTCATGATGCCGACGCCCTTGGTGCGGGCGAGCCAGATGCGATTCTTGGTGAGCAGGTCTTCGTATTCGTCGATGTGGCCGGGCATCGCGTTCATCACGCGCTCGACGCGCTCGAGCCAGCCGGGGGGCGGTTCGAGAGCCAGGCCGCCGATACGGAAGTAGCTGGTCATCATCCGCTGGCCGGAGACGTACTCGTAAATCTTCATGATCTCTTCGCGCTCGCGGAAGCTGTAAAGGAAGACGGACATCGCGCCAAGATCGATGGCGTGCGTCCCGAGCCAGACGAGATGCGAAGAGATGCGCGTGAGCTCCGTGAGGAGCACGCGGATGTACTGCGCGCGCTTGGGAATCTCGATGCCGAGAAGCTTTTCGGCGGCCAGGCAGAAGGCCAGGTTGTTCGAGAGCGGCGCGAGATAGTCGATGCGGTCGGTGAGAGTGATGCACTGCGAGTAGGTCTTTGACTCGCAGGACTTTTCGATGCCGGTGTGCAGGTAGCCGATGACGGACTTGGCGGAGAGGATTTTCTCGCCGTCGAGTTCGAGGATCACGCGGAGCACGCCGTGCGTCGAAGGGTGCTGCGGCCCCATGTTGAGGACCATCGGTTGAGCTGGACCAACCGGCGTTTCGATCGTAGTCGTCGTCATAGCTCAGTCCTCGCGCAGACCTAACGGAATCCCTCGACCGGATAATCCTTGCGGAGCGGAAAGCCCTCCCAATCGTCCGGCATGAGGATGCGGGTGAGATCGGGGTGGCCCTCGAAACGGATTCCGAAGAGATCGAAGTTCTCGCGCTCGTGCCAGTTGGCGGTCGGCCAAACGGGCGTCACCGACAGTAGATTCGGATCGCTGCCCGCAAGGCGCACTTTTAAGCGCAGGCGCATCTTGTTTTCGATGGAGATGAGGTGGTAATTCACCTCGAATCGCGGCTCGAGCGGAAAGCGGTCGACGGTGGTGATGTCCGAGAGGTAAGCGAACTTCAGCGAAGGCTCGGCGGCCAGAAACTCGCAAGCCCGGCGGATATGCTCGCGGGGAACCACGATCGCCGTTTCGCCCCTGAATTCAAGGACTTCCGCGACCGAGTTGGTGTCCCATTGCCGGAGCTTACCGACAGCCGGGACTTCCTGTTTTTGACCAAGTTCCTGGGATTCCACTTCTATTAATCCGATTCCGGACGGGCCTCAGGGGTCCAGTCGAGCGCGCCCTTTTTCCAGAGGTAAAGATAACCAACGAGCAGGATGACAATGTAGAGCAACATCTCCACAAAGCCAAACACTTTCAGGTCGTGGTAGACGAGTGCCCAGGGATAGAGAAAGATGGCCTCGATGTCGAACAAGATGAAGATCAGGCCCACCATATAAAAATCGACCGAGAAAGGCTCGCGGGCGTCGCCCGTAGGGCGGATGCCGCATTCGTAGGGCTGATCCTTCTCGGGGGAGGGTTTGTGTCTTCCGATGAGTGACGAAAGGGTGATCAGCGCGGTCGCAAGTCCCGCCGCCAGTATAAACATCAGCAACAACGAGCCGTAGTTATCGAGGTAGTTGGCGCTCATTTTCGTTGCGCTGCTATAATAACTTCCGAGCGTACATCGGTCAAATGAACTCCCGGATATTTTGAAGTCCCGCGAAGACGCGGAATTTTCGAGCGAGAGAATCGCCGTCGATGAGTTCCGGATTTAACACGGACGTGCGAGTGGGCGACCACGTGTTTCACGTCCAAACCGAGGATCGCGGCCCGAACCGCCCCGTCATCGACACGATGGTGTACCAAAACGGGCGGATTTTCCACCGTCGCGCCTCCGATTACCAGGAATTCAGGGATTCCGCGGAATTCAGCGACGATATATTGCGCCGGCGAGTGGAGGAGCAGCACCGCTCGGTGATCGAGGACCTGCGGGGGGGACGGCTGGACGCCGAAATCGCCGCGGCCGTCGAAAAGGCCAGCGCTGCCAGCGGAATCCAGTTGCAACTGCTCAATCCGAACTCATGGCTGACGGCGGGGAACGTCTTGCTCGATGTGGAGCTTTTGCGGCGCGCGGACCGGCAGCCGCAGGCGGGCGTCGAGGTGAATGCCGCGATTGAAGGCGCGCTGAGCGATGGCCATTGCACCGGGACGACGGACGATCAGGGCCGCGTGCGGATTCAGTTCCCGATGCCGCCGCTCGGGAAAGGCGACTTGGCGCTGGTGATACAGGCGCAAACGAAAGCCGGCAAAGACGAGATTCGGTTCGCGATGCGCTCGCGGGCGAAGACGCCTGTCGCCCCTACTTCCTGAATTCGGCCTTCCAGAACAGGCTCCCAATTCCGTGACGATTACG
This sequence comes from Vulcanimicrobiaceae bacterium, assembly GCA_035504455.1. Classification (GTDB taxonomy): domain Bacteria; phylum Acidobacteriota; class Terriglobia; order Acidiferrales; family UBA7541; genus Palsa-295. Next base: position 10,256 of record DATJRU010000184.1, on the reverse strand, counting down.
ATCAATGGAGAACGGCGCGAGATTCCCGACGGGCTCAACGTGATTGCCCTGCTCGAGCACCTGGGCATGATGGAGAATCGCGTGGCGATCGAGCGCAATCGCGATATTCTGCCGCGGGCGCGGTGGAGCGAGACGCAGGTAGACGCCGGCGATTCGTTTGAGATTGTGCAGTTTGTGGGTGGCGGCGCCGCGAAAGCAGAGATTTAAAATTGGAAAAGTGAGAATGGGAAGCCCAACCCACCACCGATCGGCCGGACTGCGGTGCGAGTTTTCCCTGAAGAGTGTCTTCACGGGCTGAAGCCCACTCTTTCTTGCGGCTTATGTCGCGGCTGAAGCCGCGACCCACAAACCCTTGCCCTGATTGGAAATTGCAAAACCCAAGGAGACGCCAACACTACGCCCCTTTTACAGGCCGGCGAGGAGGTGGCCGAGCTTGTCTTTCTTGGTGCGGAGGTAGGCGCGCGAGTGGTGGCTGACGCGGGGGCGGCAGGGGACACGTTTCACGACGCGGATGCCGGCCTTTTCGAGCTGGGCGACTTTGTCGGGGCTGTTCGAGAGAAGGCGGACCGAGTGGACGCCGAGCGCTTTCAGGGCTTCGGCGGCGAAATCGTAGTCGCGGAGGTCGGCGGCGAAACCTAGCTTGCGATTGGCTTCGACGGTGTCGAGGCCCTGGTCCTGCAGCTCGTAGGCTTTCAGCTTGTTGAGCAGGCCGATGCCGCGCCCTTCCTGCGGCAGGTAGAGCACGATGCCGGAGCCGTCCTTGGCGATTTTGCGGAGCGAAAGCTCGAGCTGCGCGCGGCAATCGCATCGCTCGGAAGTGAAAACGTCGCCGGTGAGGCACTGCGAGTGGACGCGGACGAGCGGCGCCTTGCCGGCTTGCAGCTTTCCGTGCTGAATCGCGACTGCTTCGTGGGCGCTGCCGTTGCCGTTTCCGCGAATGCCGGCAATCGTGAAATGGCCGAAGCGCGTCGGCAGGTCGGCCTTCGCCACGACGCGAGCCTTCTCAGGTTGTTTTCGGCGCTTCATCCGAGCAGACCATTATAGCAGGTCGCGGAAGCGCCGATTGGCACACGCGGGCGTCTGGCAAATTGACTTCCGTCCCTCGAGGCTTGTACCTTTCCGTTACCCGATTGCGCCGATTTCCACGTGTTGGCGCATACGAAGCCGAGCCGCATGCCCAGGGGCGGCGATTTCTCTTTGCCGGCGCGTGCTGCGCCGCGAGCGGAGAAGAACACAGCGCAATGACCCCGGAACGCTGGCAAGAGGTGAAACAACTGCTGGCGGCGGCGCTTGAAAAGGCGCCGGCCGAAAGAAGCGCGTATCTCGACCGGGCGTGCAAGGAGCCGGAGATGCGGCGCGAGGTGGAGTCGCTGATCGCCGCGCACGAGCGGGACGGCACGACCCTGGTGGATGATTTTTCCGCGGCGACGGTGGTCGCGCTGGAAAGCGGCACGCGGGTCGGCGCATACGAAATTGTGGCGCGGCTCGGCTCGGGCGGGATGGGCGTCGTCTACAAAGCGCGCGACACCAAGCTCGGCCGGCTTGTCGCGCTGAAGTTCCTTCCCGACAACTCGGTGGGCGATCCGACGGCGCGTGCGCGTTTGCTGCGCGAGGCGCAGCATGCGTCGTCATTGAACCATCCGAATATCGCGACGATTTACGAAGTCGGCGAAAGCGCGGGACAGATCTACATCGCGATGGAGCTGGTGGAGGGGCGGTCGCTGAGCGCGGTGGTGCCGCGAGACGGGCTTGCGCCGCAGACGGCGATTCATTACGGCGCGGGAATCGCCGGCGCCCTGGCGCACGCCCACGAGCGCGGCATCGTTCATCGCGACCTGAAGCCCGCGAACGTAGTGATCACGGCGGCCGGCGACGCCAAGGTGCTGGACTTCGGGCTCGCGAAACGCGTGTCGAGCGCCGAGCTTTCAAGTGAAACGCTCCAGCGGCATTCGCTCACGAAGCCCGGGGTGATCGTCGGCACGCTGCAATACATGGCGCCGGAAACGCTGCGCGGCGAACCTGCCGATGCGCGCACCGACCTGTGGGGCGCGGGAGCGATCCTGCACGAGATGCTGGTGGGCGGGCCACCGTTCGAGGGCAAAACGGCGTACGAGCTGACCTCGGCGATTCTGCGCGAGCCGCCGAAACCGCTGCCGCAGAAAATTTCCGCGAGCCTGCGCACGGTGGTGCAGCGGTGCCTGGCGAAGGAACGCGAACACCGTTACCAGCAGGCGAGCGAGATTCGCGCGGCGCTCGAAGCGATCGGCTCCGACGGCAACATGGCCGCGCCGCGCGTGGAGGCACATGGCGGGCGAGTCTGGGCGCTTTCCGCCGCGGGAGTCGTCGCGCTCGCGCTGATCGGGTGGGGCGGATACAGGCTCTTCGGCGCCAAGCCCGAGGCGCATCATGCGGTGTCTTCCGGCGATTGGGTGCAGATCACGGATTTTGCCGACTCGGCCGTTTCACCGGCGCTTTCGCCGGACGGCCATATGCTGACGTTCATCCGCGGCGACGACACGTTTTTCGGTCCCGGGCAAATCGAAGCGAAGGTGCTGCCGGACGGCGAAGCGGTGCAGTTGACGCACGATTCAACGGAGAAGATGAGCCCGCAATTTTCGCCCGACGGATCGAAAATCGCGTATACGGTGCCGCCTCCGGGCGTGACCGGATGGAACACGTGGGAAGTTCCGGTGCTGGGGGGCGAGGCGCGGCTGGTGTTTCCGAATACGGAAGGGATGACCTGGATCGACCCCAATCACCTGCTGTTTTCGGAAATCCTGACGGGATTGCATATGGCGCTGGCGACCTCGGACGGCGATCGCTCGAATGGACGGTTCATTTATACGCCGCCGCGGGAGAGAGGAATGGCGCACCGGTCGGCGCTGTCGCCGGACCACAAGTGGGTGCTGGTGGCAGAGATGGATAACGGCGGATGGCTGCCATGCCGGCTGGTGCCGTTCGACGGCAGCTCCTCGGGGAAGAGGGTGGGGCCGCCGGACGGCGCATGCACGCAGGCGGCGTGGTCGCCGGACGGCACGTGGATGTACCTGAACTCGAATGCAGGCGGGCGATTTCACATCTGGCGGCAGCAATTCGCGAATGGTTCGCCGGAACCGGTGACTTCGGGCGGCACGGACGAAGAGGGGATCGCCGTGACGCCGGATGGAAGCTCACTGATTACGTCGGTGGGCTCGACGCAGAGCACGGTGTGGGTCCGCGACGCGCACGGCGAACGGCAGATTTCGTCGGAAGGATACGCGATTTCGCCGGAGTTTTCGCACGACGGCAAGAAGCTGTATTACGTGATTCGGAGAAACGGACTGACGGGCGCGTTCGCGAGGCAGGACGGCGAGTTATGGGTGGCGGACCTCGCCAGCGGAAGCAGCCAGAGGCTGCTGGGGGATACCCTGATCACCGGATACAGCATTTCGGCGGACGACACGCAGGCGGTTTTCTCGACGAAGGACGAGCAGAATCGGTCGCACTTGTGGCTGGCGTCGCTGGACTTTCGGTTTCCGCCGAGGGAATTCGCGTCGTCGGTGGACGAGGATCAGCCGTATTGGGACGCCGCCGGGCATATCTACTTTCGGGCGGCTGAGGCGAAATCGAATTTCGTCTACCGAATGAATGCGGACGGCAGCGAGCGGACCAAGATGCTGGCGAATCCGGTCCTCGAGCTGCATGGGATTTCGCCGGATGGGCGGTGGGCCGTGGTGCTGGAAGGCTCGCAGGTCCAAGTGACGGCCGAGCCGATCGGCGAAGGGACGCCCGTGCCCATCTGCATCGGCTATTGCGATTCGATGTGGAGCCGGGACGGGCGCATATTCGCGGTCTACTTGGTGGATATGCACGGGGCGAGCACGGTGATGATCCCGCTGCCGCCGGGGAAGGACGTGCCCGTGCTGCCGGCGGGAGGGTTGGCGGAGTCGAGCCTGAGCCAGCTAAAGGGCGCCAAGGTCATTCAAAGCGCCGTTTTCCCGGGGCCGGACGGCACGAGCGCTTTTCTTCGCGAGGAAGTGCACCGCAACCTCTTTCGCGTGCCGCTGCAGTAGCAGAGACCTTCGCTTTTTCCACTGCCATCGAACGAATCCACCGGAAACATTGATGGGTTCCATCAATTCTTTCCGTGAGCCTGGAACCAGACCGGATTGATACAGTAGCCAGCAATGGGAGCGGTCCCAATACCGATGGTGAACCGCGGCCTTTTTGAGGGCTACGACACAGGCGGGTTCTATGACGAGATGTTCTCGGCGCCAGGCCAGCCCCGGCCGCAATACACCAAACTGTTCCAGAAGCTGGCGACAATGGCGCCCAGCCAGTTCGAAGAGCGCCGCAAGCTGGCCGATTTATCCTTCCTGATTCAGGGCATCACCTTCACCGTATACAGCGACGGGCGGGGAACGGAGCGGCTGTTTCCGTTCGACCTGATCCCGCGCATCCTGCCGCATTCGGAATGGGAGCGGATCGACCGCGGGCTTTCGCAGCGCGTGATGGCGCTCAACCTGTTCCTGATGGACGTGTACGGCCAGCAGATGATCTTCAAGGACAAGCGGATTCCGCGGTCGCTCGTCTATTCGTGCCCGCATTTCCGGCGCGAGGTGATCGGCGTGGGCGTGCCGCGGGGAATTCACACGCACATCTGCGGAATCGACCTGGTGCGCGATTCGAAGACAGGCGAATTCTGCGTGCTCGAGGACAACGTGCGGACGCCGAGCGGCGTTTCGTACGTCCTCGAGAATCGCATCGTGATGACGCGGACGTTTCCGGATGCGTTCCAGGCGGCTGAGGTGATGCCGGTGAACCACTACCCGGCCGAGCTTTCGCGGATTTTGCGCAGCCTTTCGCCGCGCGGGGAGAATGAAGCGCAGATCGTCCTGCTGACGCCGGGGATTTACAACAGCGCCTATTTCGAGCACAGCTTCCTCGCGCAGCAGATGGGCATCGAGCTGGTGGAAGGGCGCGACTTGATCGTGGACGGCGGGATCGTCTACATGAAAACGATCCGCGGGCTGACGCGTGTCGACGTGATTTACCGGCGCGTGGACGACGAGTTCCTCGATCCGCTGACGTTTCGCGCAGATTCGATCCTGGGCGTGCCGGGGCTGATGGGCGCATATCGCGCGGGCAACGTGGCGCTGGCGAATGCCGTTGGCAACGGCGTGGCGGACGACAAGGCAATCTACGCGTACGTGCCGGAGTTCATCCGGTATTACCTCGGCGAGGATCCGGTGTTGCGATCGGTGGATACGTACATTTGCGCGCGGCCGGACGATTTGTCGTACGTGCTGGATCATTTGCCGAAGCTGGTGGTGAAGGCCGTGGGCGAATCGGGCGGCTACGGGATGCTGATCGGGCCGTCGTCGGATACGAAGCGAATCGATGAGTTTCGCGAGCGCGTACGTGCGAATCCGCGCAACTACATCGCGCAGCCGGTGGTGGGGCTGTCGCGCGTGCCTTCGTACGACGCGAACGACGGCACGGTGGGGGGACGGCACGTCGATTTGCGGCCGTATTGCCTTTACGACGGCGAAAAAGTGACGATCGTGCCGGGCGGGCTGACGCGCGTGGCGCTGCAAAAAGGCTCGCTGGTGGTGAATTCCTCGCAGGGCGGCGGCAGCAAAGACACCTGGGTACTGCGGGGAGAGGACTGAGATGCTCTCGCGGATCGCGGAATCGCTCTTCTGGCTGGCGCGCTACATCGAGCGCGCCGAAGGGACCGCGCGCATTCTCGACGTGAACTACCACATGCTGCTCGAGCAGTCGCAGCAGTCGTATCACCTGCGATGGGAACCGTTGATCATCATGGCGGGCGAAGAAGACCGCTTTCGCAAGCTCTACAGCGAAGTGAACGCGGAGAACGTGTTCGAGTTTCTCGCGTTTCGCCACGACAACCCGAGCTCGATCGTGCAGTGCATCGCCAAGGCGCGCGAAAACGCGCGCACCATCCGCGACCGCATCTCGCGTGAGATGTGGGAGGACATCAACGGGCTCTACTACACGGTGAGCCAGTTCGTGCCGGCCGAGGAGATTGCCGCGGGCCCGCACCGTTTTTGCGAGCGGATCAAGTTCGGCGCGCACCGCTTTCACGGCGTTACGGACTCGACGCTGCCGCACGACGAGGGCTGGGAATTCCTGCGGATCGGATGGTCGCTCGAGCGCGCGGAGATGACGGCGCGGCTGGTGGACGTGCAGTATCACAATTTGCTGGACGGGCCGCCCGCGGCGGACGCGCTCGACAATCATCAGTGGATGGCGGTGCTGCGATCGGTGGGCGCCTATGAGGCGTATCACCGGCAGTACCATCCGCCGCTCGAGCCCGAAAAAGTGGCTGAGATGCTGATCTTGCATCACCTGCATCCGCACTCGATTCGTTTTAACGTGGCGGAATTCCAGGCGGGGCTGCGCGCGGTGAGCGGCTCCGGGCGCGGCTCCTATGCGAACGAGGCGGAGCGGCTTTCGGGGAAGCTGGTGGAAAGGCTGAGCTACGACAAGATCGGCGAAATTTTCAAGCAGGGGCTCCACGGGTACCTGAACGACGTGGTCAACATGTGCGGCGCGATCGGAGACGATATCGCTCGCACCTACTTCTATTACGCGGTGGTCGCATGAATCGTTATCACCTGGTGCACATCACGGAGTTTCTGTACGACGGGCCGGTCTCGGAAAGCTACAACGAGGTGCGGCTGCGGCCGATCCACGACGAGAAGCAGAGCTGCCTTTCGTTTCGGCTGATGACAGCGCCCGGCTCGCGCGGCACTTCGTATCGCGACGCGTACGGCAACTGGGTGCATCAGTTCAACGTGCTGCCGGAACACCGGCGGCTCAAAGTGGAGGCCGAGTCGGTGGTGCTGGCGCACGACGCGTCGGGCGCGGCCCACGATCCGACGCCGCTCGCGGATTTCGACGCGGGCAAGCATCCCTTCGACGACGAGCATTTCGATTTCGTGGCGCCGACCGCGTACGTCCCGCACCTGAACGAGCTGCGCGAGATTATTTCCGCGGCTGAGGCGGCCGGCGACGGGACGGTCGAGGCATTCGTGCAGAAGGCTTCCGACCTGATTCATCAGCGTTTTCGCTACGTGAAGGGCGCGACGCACGTGCATTCGTCGATCGAGGATTCGCTTTCGGTGGGCGCGGGCGTGTGCCAGGATTTCGCTCACCTGCTGCTCGGCGTGGTGCGCATGCGCGGGCTGCCGGGGCGCTACGTTTCGGGCTATCTCGTGCCGGGGAGCGCGGCTTCCGCGGATGTGCGCCAAGAGGAAGTGATCGGCGGGCAGGCGTCGCACGCGTGGGCGGAGGTGTTCATGCCGACGACGGGATGGGCCGCGTTCGATCCGACGCTCGGCAAGCCGGTGGGACTGCGCCACGTCCGCGTGGCGTACGGACGCGATTACGGCGACGTCGCGCCGGTGCGCGGCGTATATAAAGGAAAGGCCGGGCAGAGTCTCGCCGTGGATGTTCGCGTGCGGCCGGCGCTGGATGATGAGGGACGAGAGCAGCTATCGACTTCAGCGCCTGTGCCGCCGAAGCCCTCGGCAGCGGAACGTCCTCAACAGCCCGCCCAGCAGCAACAATAGAAAGCGGGAATTCGAAAATGTTCGGCGGAGATCAATCGTCCCTCCGGGACTTTTTCGCTTGGCTCTGCGTTCCCGGCACTTCGCCGCGCCTGCCTTGCCGGCAGGCGGCTTCGTGCCGGGCTCAGTTCAATCGCGCTTCCGGCGCTTGAAATGCCCAATCGAAAACCCGCGAATCGCGCTTCTCCTGTAACACTTGCGTCCCCGCTGCTTTACATCCCTTCGAGCATTGGCTAAGTTAGCCTCAGGTACGTGACCGCGGTACGTGGACGAAGATGGACTCAATAGTCCTGTCGGGCCGGGACCTGCTGTTCACCCTGGCCTTCAAGGTTGGCTGGGCGGCGTCGCTGGCGGCGCTGCTGGTGCGATTCGCGTCGTTTCGCAGGCTCATCTTCACGGAAAACCGTAATCCCGACCAGAAAGTGATGCTGCTGCTTTTCCTGGCGCCGCCGCTGGCGATTGGCGTGCTGTTGCGGCTGTTCGGCTACAACTTTTTCGATTTGACGCTCGAGGGATCGTTCCTGATGGGCCTGCTCGGCGGGCGCATGATCGGGCTGCTCGGCGGGTCGCTGGTGAGCCTGCCGGCGTTTTTCAATCACGAGTGGCTGTCGAGCCCGATGGCGGCGCTGGTGGGGCTGCTGGCCGGCGTGGTGCGCGAAGTGATCCCAGAGAAAGAGGACGTGTGGCACTTCGGCCCGTTCCTCTTCCTGAATATTCCGCAATGGCTGGTGAGGCTGGTGCGCGAGCGCAAAGGGAACTGGGCGATGCTGCCGCTCTTCGCGTGCGCGGCTTTCGAGCTGGCGCATATCGAACTGGCGAGCCACGTTCCGGCGCGCTGGCTTTTCGCGCTACACACGAGCAACTGGGGCTACACGGCGCTGGCGGTGCTGGGCGCGACGATGTGCGTGGCGACCGCGGTGAAAATCTGGAACAGCACGCGCGTGGAGATGAACCTCGAGCAGAATCAGCAGCTGCTGCTGAAGGCGCGCATGGACGCGCTGACCAGCCAGATCAACCCGCACTTCCTGTTCAACACGCTGAACACGGTGTCGTCGCTGATCCGCTTCGATCCGGACATGGCGCGGGGCGTGGTGCTGAAGCTCTCGAACATTTTGCGGCGGCTGCTGCGGAAGCACGAGACGTTCGTGCCGCTGCGGGAGGAACTGGAATTCATCGACGATTACCTCGATATCGAAGTGATCCGGTTCGGCCGCGACAACCTGCAAATTTTCAAGGAAGTGGACGACGAGACGCTCGACGCGTTCATCCCGAGCATGCTGCTGCAGCCGATCATCGAAAACGCGATCAAGCACGGGCTGGCTCCGCGGCTTGCGGGCGGCCAAATCCGCCTGCGCACGCAGCGGCGCGACGGGCGGCTTTCGATCGAAATCGAAGACAACGGGGTGGGAATGCCGCCCGAGCGGCTTTCCGACGTCTACGAGGGCGGAATCGGGGTGAGCAACGTCCATGCGCGGCTCAGGCTACTTTATGGCGACCAGTTTGAGATGGTGATTCACAGCCAGGAAGGCGAGGGGACGCAGATTCGCATCGAGATTCCCGAGCTGGCGGCTGAGACAGTCACCCGGTGATGCGGCCGACCAAGCCGGGCCAAGCAGCGTTCCGCAAAAGTAGCGCATCCAACACATCGCCCGACCAAACAGCAGGGGGTTTTCTGGCGGCATCGGCGATCAGCTGGTCCGAAACGTGGAACCTGGCGGTCGAGGCGCTGCGCGCGAACAAGGTGCGCGCGGCTTTGACCATGCTGGGTGTGGTGATCGGCAGCGCTTGCATCGTCCTGGTGGTGACCGTCGCGCTTACCGGAAAGAAGTACATTCGCAGGCAAATCGAGGCGGTCGGATCGAACATCGTTTTTGCGAGCCTCTCGCAAGCGAGCGCTTCGGAGGCTACCGCGCTGGCCGACCAGATTTCGATGGGCGATCTCGAAGCGGTGAGGCGCGACGTCCCCGAAGCCACCCACGTGGCCGGGACGAATGATTTTCCGATGACGGTGGTGTCCAACGGGAAAGCGTGGCCCGTGGCGCTCGTCGGGGTGACGCCGGAATTTCAGCAGATTCGCAATCTGGTGATTTCGCGCGGGCGGTATTTCGACGACTCGGATTTTTCGATGGTGAGCAAGGTCTGCCTCGTCTCCCAGCATCTTGCCGAGACGGCGCTGCCTTACGGGGATCCGATGGGCGAGAACATCCGCGTGGGCGATCTGACGCTGACGGTGATCGGCGTGTTTCGGGAACGCGTCGAGACGTTCGGGCAGTCGGAAATTCACGCGGATTCGGTGCTGGTGCCATTCCCGCTGATCCCGTACTACACGGGGAGTTCTTCGATCGTGACGCTTTACGTGCAGGCGGACACGGCGGAGGACGTGCCGCAGGTGACGAGCGAAGTCGCGCAAATCCTGCGGAGCCGGCACCGGCCGGAGGTCGAATACGACGTCCAAAATCTCTCGGGGATTCTGGATACGTCGCGGAAGATTTCGCTGGCGATGACCATCGTGCTGCTGCTGATCGCGATGCTCGCGCTGGTGATCAGCGGGATCGGCATCATGAACATCATGCTGGTGAGCGTGACCGAACGCACTCACGAGATCGGAATCCGCAAAGCGATCGGCGCGCGGCGCGAAGAAATCCTGTATCAGTTCCTGCTGGAGGCGATTCTGATCAGCGG
>DATJRU010000183.1:0-11968 GCA_035504455.1 Vulcanimicrobiaceae bacterium | reverse complement strand
GACGAAGCCCGCAAGGCCCGGAAGGAAGAGATGGAATCGGCACCGCGGCCGCAGCCTTTCGTCTTCGACTTCGAGTCCGAGGACGGCGCGTTCCGCATCCGCCTGCAATTCCGCAAGAGCCACGTCGGCAACGAAGAGCTGGCCGCAGCGCTGCGCACTGTGCTGCGCCGCCTCGAATCCGGCTCGCTCTCATCCTCCGCCGCCTAACGAGCTTCGGCTGGAAACTGTCTTCTGTCTTCAGTTTGTGACCGGCGTCATCGTCGCCGCGCGGCCGGTCGCCCGCAGAGCTTTCGATTCATTCACGAGCACGTGAACGGCTTTCCCGCCGCTTCAGTTTCTCCCAGCACCTTTTCCTTGCCTTTCCGCGCCACCAGCGAATTGAAAAGTTCCTCGAGAAATGCATCACTATTCACGAAAGTCCCCGAGTACTTCTGCCACGGCGCCAGAACCTTCTCTTCCTTCATCTGCGCCAGCGTCTTGCCGTCCATCAAAGCTTTCTGGACGGCAGCGGTTGTGTCTTTCAGCATCTGATCGTACGCGCGCAGTTCGTCCATCGTGGCGAGAGCGCCGTGGCCGGGAATCACCTGTGTGTCCGGAGGAAACTCCGCGAGCGCCTTGTCGCACGCGGCGATCATGCCCTGGACGCTTCCGCCGTCGTTCACGTCGATAAACGGGAATCCGTAGCGCACGAAAATGTCGCCCATGTGCAGCACCTTGCTCGTCGAGAAGAACACCACGGAATCGCCGTCCGTGTGAGCCGCCGGCATGTGCTGCACCTCGATCTTTTCGCCATTCAGGAAAATGTTCACGCCATCGCCGTAGGTGACGATGGGCAGCGCCTCCTTCGGCTGCGGGGGCTGTTTCACGTTGATCGATCCGCCGGGGCCGTTGCCGATCGTGCTGCCTTCCTCCAACCGCTTGCGGAGATTCTCGTTGGCCAGGATCGTCGCGCCGGCCGCGGCGAACGCCGCGTTCCCATTGCTGTGGTCGGCGTGAAAATGCGTGTCGACCACGAACCGCACCGGCTTGTTCGTGATGCCGGCGCCTGCAAGGGCGGCCTGAATCTTCGGCGCGAGCGGAGCGTATTCGGTGTCGACGAGAAAAATTCCGTCATCGCCCAGCGACGCAGCGATGTTTCCGCCCGAGCCCTGCAGCATGTAAACGCTGCCCGAAACCTTCGTGATCTTGATCTCGACCTTCGAGAAATCCTGCGGCTGCTGCGCCCGCGCCGTGCACGTCGCGATCAGCGTCGCCGCGCTTGCGAGCCCCATCGCCGCCACGAATAGAAAGATCCTGCGCATCGGAATCGTCCTCGCTTCGTAAGGTTCCACTCGAGCGCCCGGATTTTATCACCAATGGTGCAGCGGGCTCGCACCGCGCCCAAGCAACCGGCGCGAAGAAAAATGAGATTGCCGCGTAACGCCCGGCTTCCTTCGAGCATCTTTGTATGCGGGGCGCGTGCGAGGTTTCGCTCGCCGCCACACAACAATTCCGCAAGTGATATGCTGGTGGTGTATGGAGCTTTCGCCCCAACAAGTCGGCTTTCTCGCGCAGCTTCGGTCGCGCGGCTTCGACGTCGTCGCATTCCCGATGTACGAGAATTTTGTCGGCGTACGAAAGGGCAATGTCGGCGCTCTGCTGGCTCCGACCGCGCAGACCGGTTTCACGCTGTACGGCGAACCGTCGTACCTCGTCGGCGGCCAGCTCAGCGCGCATTCGATCCAGTCCGACGGCCACTGGTTCGTCCGCAAGAAGGAAAAGGTGGAAGTCACGCCCGAGCGTACCGCCGAACTGGACGCCTTCGCCGCCGAACTCGCCGACGCCCTTCTCCCCATCGCCTGAGGTCCCGCGCTCAGGCAAAGTGCGTTTATCCCATCATAAGAAAACGAAATTGGACGCCTGCGGCGCCGGCTGCGAGGCTTGATCGTGGAGGGCAAAGAGCATGACCAACCGCGAAGATGGCGCGGGCGATGACGCAGCGGGAATCCACGAACGCGTAAGCGCGCAGTTTGGAGCAGTAGCCTCCGCGTACACCGTCAGCAAGGTCCACGCGGATCCCGAAGCCCTCCGGCAAGTCGTCGAGTTGGCCCAACCCAGGCCGACCGATCTCGCGATCGATATCGCCACCGGCGCGGGACATACCGCGCTCGCTCTCGCGCCGCACGTGGCCAAAGTTGTCGCCTACGATATGACCGAGCCGATGCTGCGCGAAACTGCTCGCAACGCGGCCGAGCGCGGCCTCGCCAATGTCTCAACGGAGCAGGGAATTGCCGAGGCGCTGCCTTTCCCCGACGCCAGCTTCGACATCGTCACGGTTCGCCAGGCGCCGCACCATTTTGCCGACGTCCGCGCGGCGATCCGCGAGATGGCGCGTGTCGCCAAGCCCGGCGCGCGCATCGTGATCGTCGATAGCTCTTCGCCCGAGGACCCCGCGCTTGCCAGCGCCTGGAATCACATCGAGAAGCTGCGCGACCCGTCACACGTGCGCAATTATTCCGCCAGCGAATGGCGCGCCACGCTCGCGGAGGCAGGCCTCTGCGTCATATTCGAGGAAACGGGCTTCGCCGCCGAAGACGGCGGCCCGATGGATTTCGCCGCTTGGGTTCGCCGCATGAACACGCCGGCAGACTCCGTCGCCGAGCTGACGCGCCTCTTTCGCAGCGCTTCGCCCGCCCTCGCCGCGGCGCTACGCATCGAAATTGCGCCCGACGGCGCCATCTTTTTCCGGGTCCCCCTCGTCACCTTGGCCGCCCTTCGCTAGTATCGGGTCGGTCTTCTGCTCTGCGGCAGCCCGGCGGAAGAAATGGAAGCGTCCTTCGCATCATGCGACAACCAACGAGGAATTACGCGGGGTGAATGTAAATCGGGTGCAGATCGCTGCGGGCGGCAATGGCGTCGGTTTGCGCTTCTTTTCGGATGGAATCGGCGATTTGAGCGGCCTGTTTGTATTGATCCTGCGCGTCGGAGGCGTGGCCCGCGCCTTCGAGAGCGCGTCCTAGCAGGAAGTGGCCCTGCGCCAGCAGGCTTTGCAGGCCAAGCCGTTCGCTGGTGTTGAGCGCGGTCTTGAGTTCGGTTTGGGCGAGCGCATAGTTCTTCGCGCCAACCAACGCCTCGGCAAGATAGATCGAGCATTCCGTGGAAGCGTATTGCAGCCCCATGCTGTCCGCTTCCTGGGCCAGGGAACGCAGCGACTGCGTGGCCTCCGCCGAGCGCCCCTGTTTCACGGCAACCTTCGCGGCGTTGATCTTCGAGGTCAGGATCATCTGCGGGTCGGCGCTGTGCGAGGCTTGCTGAAGTGCCTGCGCATAGAGCGCGGCTGCCGACTTGTAATCGCCGCGGTAAAACGCGTTGTCCCCGTCGAAGCCGAGTAATTTCGCAAGTTGGCCGCCGTCGTTCTGCTGCCTGGCGATGGTCAGGGCTTCCTGGAGGCTTTTCTCCGCGTCGTCGGCTTTTCCCACCTGCGCGAGGGCCTCGCCGTACGAGCCGAGGGTATCCGCCAGCCAGAAACCCTGTTCCTTGATATCGCGCATCGTCTTGAGGGCATCCTGCTGCGAACTGAGCGCCGCGCCGTAGCGCCCCTGGTACGAAAACAGTGCTCCCAAAGAAGAGGACTCGATCGCTACGCCGCGCTGGTCGCCGTCGCCGCGCCGCAGATCCATCGCGCGCTCGTAGTAGTTCAGCGCCTGGTCGTATTGCGCGAGACTGCACAGCGTATCGCCCAGATTGTGGAGCGTATCGGCGATGTCGCTCGAAACTTTCAGCTTCTCGCGCACCTGAAGCGCTTGCTCGTAATACGTGCGGGCATTTTGGTAGTCGCCCTTCAGCGCGTAGCCATTGCCGATGTTCGTCAGGACGAGCCCCTGATTGGTTTCGTTGCCGGTGTCGATTTCGTCCTGCAGCGATTCTTTCAGAAGTTTCAGCGCCTGGTCGTATTGCCCGCGATCGCTGTAGAACTGGCCGAGGTCGTTGAGCAGGTCGCCGGTGCCGCCCCGATCGCCGACTTCGCGCCACAAATCGAGCGCTGCGTTGTAGTTCTTGAGTGCTTGATCGGGTTGCCCGAGCGCAATCTCAGCCGTGGCCATCGCGTGCAGGCTCTCGGCGATGCCTTTCTTGAGTCCGAGCTTCTGTTTGATCTTGAGCGAATCCTGATAATTGCGGATCGCATCCTCATTCTTCCCAAGGTCGGCGTAGGCCTGGCCGGTCGACTGCAATATTTCTGACTGCTGCTCCTCATTGCCGGATTCGATCGCCAGCGCCTGCGCGCGCGCCAGATATTCCAGGCCTTTCTGGGGATTGCCGCTCAGGATTTCGACGCGGCCGCTCTCGAGCAGGCCGGTCGAACTATTCGGATCAAATGACAACATCTTCGAAAGCGCCGCGCGAGCCTTATCGTATTGGCCGGCTTTCTCGTAGAGCGTCCCCAGATTGAAGAGAACGTCCGAGTTATTCGGCTGGGCCTGCGCGAGCGTCTCGTAAGCCGCAATCGCTTTCGGGTAATCGCGCAACACCTGGTAGTGCGACGCCTGGATCACGTACTTCTCTTGTTCGGGAAGCTGGCTGCTCAATTCGACGGCTTTGCGGGATGCTTCCTCGGCGTCGCTGTCCTGTCCGAGATCGGCGTAAGTCCGGCTGAGTTCGGAATACGCCAGGGCGAAGTTTGGATCCTCTTGTGTCGAAGACTGGAACTGTTTGACGGCGTCGAGGTAATTCGCGCTGCGCATGTCCTGGAGCCCCGCGTTGTAGTCGCGCAGCGCTGGAACCGAATTGGTGGAAGGCTTGAACGAACGTCCTTGGAGTTCCTTGACCACATCGGTCGAAAGCGAAAGGTTCGAGCGAATGTCGGCGGCCAAGCGATCGATCGCCGTCAGGATATCGGTCTCCGACGCCGATTCCGAAAGAGAAGTGGTGCGGCTCGCTTTGACATTCTGAAGCGTGGCGTCGACGCGAATTTTGTCGCCAAAGCGCGCATAGCTTCCCGAAACGACGTTGTCGGCGTTGCTGAAATCGGCCACGCGCTGGATGGTGGCCGGATCGAACGCCGTATCGGTAGACAGGCGCAGGTCGCGAAAAATTTCGCCCACGCGGCCCGACGATACAACCCGCAGGTGCGAGGATTGGCCCACGTCCGTGCTCAGCGTTTCGGCCACGCTCGATCCCAGCCAATCCAGCGTCGCGTCACCGGACTGGTTGCGGAAGGGCAAAATGGCCAGCGAGACGGCCGGCGTCGCAGGCGCTTGCGACGTCGAAGAGGACGGCGACGACGAGAATCGTCCTCGAATGAACCATCCGGCAAGAGCCACCAGCACGACGGCGCCGCCAATCATCGCCCATCTCTTCATGTCGCGCGACAGCAGCGGCGGCCTGCGCGCGATCACGGTGGCGCTGCCGGCCTCCGCGCCGTGGCGCCAGGCCTCGAGGTCGCCGCGGATTTCGCCCGCCGACTGATAACGCAGCTTCGGATCGATCTGCAGGCACTTTGCCACAACGTCGCTCAGCAGCGGCGGCACGCTCGGCTCGACCACGCTCAGCGGCTTGGCAGCCTCGCGGGTCCGTTTGTACATCGCTTGTTGCGGCGAATCGGCTTTGAAGGGCAGGGAACCCGAAAGCAATTCGTAGAGGATTACGCCGATCGCAAAGAGGTCTGAGCGCACATCGACGCGCTCTCCCATCACCTGCTCGGGCGACATGTAATCGGGCGTTCCGACCAGCATGCCCGTCTGCGTCATCCCGCCCGCTTCGACCGAGCGCGCGATGCCGAAATCCATCACCGCCGCGCGGCCCATGCGGTCGATCATAATGTTCTGCGGCTTCAGGTCGCGATGGATCACGCCTTCGCTGTGCGCCGTCTCGAGCGCCAGGCACACCTGCTCCATGATCCGCACGGTCTCTTCAGGACTCAGCCGGCCTTTTTCCGTGACGAGGGACTTGAGATCCTGCCCCTCGATGAATTCCATCGTGATGAACTTAACGCCGCTCGCTTCGCTGAGGTCGAAGATGCGGATTACGTTGCGGTGCGTGATCTGGCGCGCGAGGATCAGCTCCTGCTTGAAGCGCTGCAGAATCTCGGGATGAATCGCCAGCTCCGGGCGAATCACTTTCAGCGCGACCACTCGATCGAGCTCGAGATCTCTCGCTTTGTAGACGGCGCCCATGCCGCCCTGCCCGAGTAGTTGCAGGACTTCGTAGCGCGTGCCGAGCACAGTGCCGGGCGCGAAAGAGGCACCGCCGGCAACTCCCGCGGGCGCAGGCAGTGACCAGTTCTTCGCGAATGCTTCCGTCGAGGCAGGGACAGGCGAGCGCGGCGGCGGCGTGATCACCGAAGTCGTCGCGATGGTGGCGGCGTTAAAGTCGAACGAAACGCCGCACGTCGCGCAGCGCGCCGCCGTTGGGGAATTGCTCGACCGACACTGCGGGCATTCGATCATGGGGCGAGCCGGACGTACGGATACACGACGCAGTGAAATTAAGGCTTCCCAGCTGATAAATCAAGGGCTTCGGTTTCGCGGGGGGCTTGGTAGCCCATCCGACAAAGTCCCGGGTGCATGTCGCCCGGGCCATTACCGCGGACGTTAAAGCGTCCTCGAAGCCTTAGTTTCCACCCCCAAGTCCCGAATTGGGCTTCGAATTGCAGTTCCTAATGCCGATCTGTGTGTTTTCGTCGTTAGGCAAGTTCCCAGGGGTGTAAGTCTTTTCCAGCGGTAACAGGGCCATTAGCGGTAGCCGCCGGCGGGGATGGCGTCGGGCGGGCGCATGCCAGGTATATGCAAAAGTTTGCATTCACAGTGGCTTGAAGTCAGCCACTCTGCGCGGATCGGAGTGCGTAAGCCGGTCAGCCAATCGCGAATTGGAGCGTCACCGAATGTGCGAGCGATCACGGCACTGCACGGTATCCCGAATCCTGGTTCTTGTTTTTCTGGTCCTGTCGTCGGCTCGTTGGGCAGCTGCCCAGGCTCCTAACACCATTAGCACCATCGTCGGTGGCGGCACCAATCCCACTTCGCCGACCGCCGCTTTCCTTCCGTCGGTGACTGCCACCGTAAAGGACGCCTCGAACAACGTATACGTGGCCGTAGGGCCTCTGAACCTCGTTTACAAGATCACGCCGGCCGGGCAGATGTCGGTTTACGCGGGCGACGGAATCGCCGGGTTCTCGGGTGATGGCGGCCCGGCCACCTCCGCTGAGCTCTACAATCCGCTCGCGCTCGCGCTGGATGGCGCGGGCGATTTGTACATCGCCGACCAGTACAACAATCGAATTCGCGAGGTAAACGCGACGACCGGTGTAATCACCACCTTCGCGGGCACGGGCAACCAGTACGACGGCGGCGGCTTCTTCGGAGGCTACAGCGGCGACGGCGGCCCGGCGGCCAGCGCCATGCTGAATGAGCCGTCGAGCCTGGCTTTTGACGTGAACGGCAATCTCTTCGTCGCCGACGCCGGCAATGAAGTGATCCGCAGGATCGACAACACGACCTCGCACATTATTACCACCTACGCGGGCAACGGCACCCCGGGCACCCCGGGAACAGCGAACGGCGACGGCGGCCCGGCGACCAGCGCTCAGCTCAACGCTTACTTCGCGCAGTTGGGCGTGGCGGTCGATTCGAGCGGGAATTTGTACATCGCGGATTCGGGGGACTCCGTGGTGCGCAAGGTCGACACCTCGGCGAGCCACATCATCACGACTTTCGCGGGCAGCACCAGCCACACCTTCACGTTTTCGGGTAATGGAGGCCCGGCGAACCAGGCCGGCTTGAACACGCCTTTCAGCCTCTATTTTGACGGCTCGGGCAATTTGCTGATCGCTGACACCTATAACGGAGTGGTCCGCAAAGTCGATACGACGACGAACCACATCATCACCACCTTTGCCGGAGGCAATGGATCATGCCTGAATTTGGCCACCGGCTGCGGCGACGGAGGGTTGCCGACATCCGCGGCTCTGAACCGCCCCTACGGCGTGTTCGTCGACAGCACGGCCGACACCTTCATATCCGACTACGGTAGCGGAACGGTTCGCAAAGTGACGGCGGGCGCGAGCCTCGTTATCTCGACCTTCGCCGGCGGCGGGACGGGCGGGCTCGGCGGCGCGGCGACGAGCGCGATTGTGCCGCTGCCGTTCACGGTCGCCAGCGACGCATCGGGCAACTTGTTCGTGCTCGACAACTACTCGATCGCGCGCTTCAACAACTCCACGAACACACTGACGGACTTTGCCGGCAATGGCGTCGAAGGAGTGGTCGTCGGACCCGGCAACGGCGACGGAGGTCCTGCCGCTACGGCCAATTTGTTCTACCCCGGCGCTATGGCGCTCGACGCTTCCGGCAACTTCTACTTTGGGGAATGGGGCCGGTGGATTCGCCGAATTAATGCGACGACGGGAATCATCACGACCTACGCGGGCACAGGCAATCTGTGCAATGCAACGACCACCCCCGCGTGCGGCGACGGCGGTGCCGCGACCAGCGCAACGTTCGGCGGCCAGATCGACGGGGTGGCCACGGACTCGGGCGGAAATGTGTATGTTGCCGATGCGCTTCTGAACCGCATTCGGCGCATCGACGCCACGACTGGCGTGATCACCAATTATGCGGGCACCGGCGCCTCCGGCTACACGGGCGACGGCGGCCCGGCGACGGCGGCGACGTTCAATTACCCCACGGGAATCGCTTTCGACTCCTTGGGAAACATGTACGTGGCGGATTCCGGAAACAACGTGATCCGGACGATCGACAACACGGCCTCGCATAACATCACGACGTACGCCTTCAATGGCCTGCCCACCTTTAGCGGCGACGGTGGCGACGCGCTGTCTGCCAGCATGCAATTCCCGGAGCAGGTCGCGGTGGACGCGGCGGGCAACCTGTTCGTCGGCGCGGGATACGACAACGTAGTTCGCCGCATCGACAACGGCGAAGGCAGCACCGAGCGCAGCGTCATCACGGTCGCGGGCGACGTGCAGGACCTCGACGGCGGGTTTGCGGGCGACGGCGGACCTTCGACGCAGGCGCTGCTTTCCAACTTCGGCGTCGCGGTTGACGCGCAACACAACCTCTACATCGCCGACGCGGGCAACAATCGCGTCCGCAAAGTGCATATGGTGCCGGTAGGGGTTGTCGAATCGATTCTTCCGTCGCAGTTCGGGCCGGTTTTCGCGGGAAGTTCGTCGACCTCGGGCGAAGTGCTTTTCGGAAACACGGGGCTCGACGATCTGCAGGTCAACAACGTCACCGTCCCGGCCGGTTTCACCGTGACAACCTGCAACGGAACGACTCCGTCGTTTGCCGTTCCGCCGGGCTCGAGCGACGGCTGCGAGATTGTCGTGACGTTCTCGCCGGCCGCGGGAACTGCGCCGGGAACGATCACGGGAAACCTGACCTTCACGACGAACGACCCGGCGAATCCGTCGTACAGTTTCCCGCTGAGCGGCGTAGTGGCTGCGAGCCCCGGCGTGACGTTGAGCGTGAGCGTTGTGGGAAGCGGAATCGTCGAGAGCAGCCCATCGGGCATCGTCTGCGAAAACACCGGCGGGACCTGCTCGGACAATTTCCCATCGAACGACTCGGTGACGCTTGATGCCGTTCCTCTGTCCGGCTATTCGTTTTCGGGCTGGACGGTCAACGGCTCATCGACGATCTGCCCCGGCACGAGCGTTTGCACGATTACGATCACGGCCGCCACGAGTGTTGTGGCGACATTTACCGCCGGCTCGACATCGCCTTCACCGACACTCACGGTGGCGGGCGCAGGCACCGGCACCGGAACGATCACCAGCAGTCCGGCCGGAATCAATTGCACGATCGCCGCAGGCGTCGCGAGCGGCACCTGCTCCTTCTCTGGATTCGCGGCAGGCACCACGAACGTTGTCTTGACGGCAACGGCGGCCAGCGGCTCGAAATTCGCCGGATGGCTGACGACTCTGTGCGGCTTGCTTCCGTTGAGCGAAACATCAGGTCCCTGCCGCTTCACGCTCGCTTACGCAAGCCTCGTGAGCGCGCCGCAAGTCACCGCTCTCTTCAGCGGGCCGCCGCAGGCGTTCACGGCCGGACAGATCTTCGTCGGCACCTATGCGGGGACGATTCTTGTTTACAACCCCAACGGCACTCTTGCGCAGGTGCTCAGCTCCGGCAACCTGAGCCCGAACTCCGCGATTTACGGAATGAACTTCGATTCGATCGGCAACTTGTACGCGGCGAGTCCGAACGCTTCGGGCGTGACGGATGGCACCGTCGAATTCTTCGCGAACGATGGCTCCGGCCCCACGACATTCGGAACGTACTTGGCCGGCCAGCCGAGCGATGTGCTGTTTGATCCGTCTGGAAACGCGTTCGTGGGCGGAGCGAGCGGCACCGCGCTGGGAATTCTGGAATTCGCAGGCGGCAAGAACGGCGCGCCGACGAACACTTTTTACTTGGCGGATGAGTCCAACACCGCCGACAACGGCGTTTACATCGATCTGCTGAATGACAACGCGAGCATGCTGTACACGGACGGAGGAAACTGGGTCGGCAATTTCGATATCTTGAACAACCACCAGAATCCCGACTTTGCCGACAATCTGCCCGGCGTGGGCGCCTACCAGATCCGCGAACTCAGCGACAAGACCGTGCTCGTCGCGGACACCAACGAAATCGTGCGCCTCAGCACGAGCGGCGCCGTGATCCAGACGTACACGCCGGGAGTTGCGGCCGGCGCCGTGGGCACCTTCTACGCGCTGGCGCTCGATCCCTCCGGCACTTCGTTCTGGACCGGGGACGGCGTGGCCGGCAAGGTGTATCAGGTCCGCGTTTCCGACGGAACGATTCTGAACACCATCAACACCGGCTTGACCTTTGCCACGGCGGGAAGCCCCACGATCTTCGGGCTTGCCGTCCTCGGATCGACCTCATCGGGAGCGGCCGACGTTTCGGTCACCATGACGGGTCCTTCGTCCTCCGTGCTGGAGAACTCGCCGATGACGTTCACGATTACCGTGAAGAACAACGGACCGTCCAGCGCGGCCAACGTCACGGTGACAGATCCGTTCCCGACGGGCATTGCGGTCAGCTCGGCCGTTTCTTCGCTCGGCACTTGCGCGGGCACTACGACCGTGACGTGCACGCTGGGCACGATGACCAGCGGCCAGACCGCCCTCGTCACGCTCACCGCCACGTCTTCGCTTGCGGGAACGCTCTTCAACACCGTGAATGCAACCACCACCACGCCCGATCCGAACGCCAACAACGATACGGCGGGCACCTCGACCACGGTATTGCCCGCGGCGACCTTGCAAGTCGTCGCGCCGTTCACCGGGAGCGGTAGAGTTACGGACAACCTTGGCCTGATCAACTGCGTTTCTACCGCCGGCGTCCTCACTGGAACGTGCATCGCCAACTACGCGACCGGCACGGAAGTTACGCTCACGGGCACGCCCAGCTCCGGAAGCACCCTTTCGGGCTGGTATCCGTGCAGCGGCACCGGACCGTGCGTGATTGAGATCGGCACCAGCCCTCAAATTGCCGAAGTCTTCTTCACACCCGGAGTGACGTCGTACACGCTGACCGTGACGGACGTCGGAACGGGAACTGGATCTGTAACGGACAACACGGGCCAGATCAGCTGCAGCGAAGCAAGCGGCGTCGTCACCGGTGCCTGCTCCGCCAGCTACGCCGGCGGCACCGTCGTCACCCTGACCGAGAACACCACATCCCCCAGCACCTTCGGCGGTTGGGGCGGAGCATGTTCTTCGTCCGGCACGGGAACGACCTGCGGCCTCACGATCACCGCGAACACAGCCGCCAGCGCCGATTTCGTCCCGCCGCCCGTGTCGGAGAACCTCACCTTCCCGGTGGGCGTGAATCCGCCGCCGCAGCAGGCCGTCTTCAACTGCCCGTCGAATCCGAACCCGACGCCGGCAAATCCCTGCACCGATCCGAACGCCTACTCGGCGCAGCTTGCGCTCGCGCAGGTGAACACGTCGTTCACCATC
>DATJRU010000182.1:0-6622 GCA_035504455.1 Vulcanimicrobiaceae bacterium | reverse complement strand
GCCGAGCGTTCCGTCCGCATTGAAGTGACCGAATCCCCAGCCGCCTGTCGCAGCGTATTTTTTCGAGTCTTTGATCATGAACTGCGTGTTCGTGGGCTTGCCGGGAACGTACGACTGGACCTGCCCAAAGACCTTGTTGTTTTCGTCCGACGGGACGTGGCTGTAGTGCAGCGCGGCAATGATGCTGCCGTCGGGGTCGGGAAGCTTGCCGTCGCGGTAGGCCTCGATCGCCACATCGTTGCCCAGAACGATCGCAAAGCTGTGGAAATTGCCTTCTTCGTGCGCCACGGAGATCACTCGCCAGTCGCGGTATCCGGACGGCATCTTCGTCACGAAGACCGGCGAAGCGGCGTCGTCCGCGTGTCCGTATGCAGGGGCCCTGAAAACGGCGGTGCCGATTAGCACCGCGCCTGCCACCAGCAGGAAAACGATTCGACTCGACGTGGAGTTCATCGTTGTGCTCCTTTGTGCAGGGAACCGTCAGCCGAACGATTGATGCGGAACGACGCCAAATAGACGCAGCCGATAGCGGCTCACGGCGGAGGCGGGCGGCTCGGCCCGCCTCCGCCGCGCTGCGCCTACTCGCCGCCCCAGGTGTAGCGGAGGCCGAAGCGGTAGTTATAGCCGAGCGCCGGGTAGCCCGCGGCGACCTGATAGTGGCGGTCGAGCAGGTTGCCAAAATACGCGGTCGCCGCGAGGCCGTAGCGCAGCGGCAGGGTGGCGGCCGTGTTGAGCAGGAAATAGCCGGGATCGCGCGTGATGCCCAGGCCGAGGAAATCGCTGTCGGTCTGGCTGCCCACGTAGTACGCGCCGAGGTACCAGCTCGCGCCCCGCCAGCGCGCGTTGAGCATCGCGTTGCCGGAATTCAGAGGACGTTTCAGCAGGCGATTTCCCGGAATCAGGGCGGGGTCGGTGGCATTCGGAGACGCGAGAACCAGCGAATCGTCGTAGCCGTAATTCGCCGTGAAATTGAGCCAGCGGGTGGCTTTGACTCCGAGCGTGGAATTCGCGCCGTAAGCCCGCGCCTTGTCGGTATTGAAGAAATTGCCGCCGAAAGCGGGGCAGTTGGCCATGGAGATGTCCGCGACAGAGGCAAAGCTGACGATGTCGCGGAAGTCGTTGTGGAAATAGGTGAGCGAAAATCGCACGCGATCCGAGGCGAAATACTGATCGATTCCGGCGTCGAACGTGGTGCTCTGCTCGGGTTTCAGAATCGGCGTGCAATCGGCCGGGAGAAGTTCCGGCTCCTTGATCCCCTCGCCGTAGGACGCACGCAGCCGCGTCGGGCCCCAGAAGCCGTGGCCGTAGCGGAGCGCGTACGAGGCGCCCAGCCGCGGCACGGCTCGCGTGCCGAAGAAGCCGTTTGCCTCGACACGCCCTCCCGCCACCACCGAAAGCCGCCGGCGGAAGCGGTAGCGCGCCTCGATGTAGCCGGCTTGATTGTGCCGCGCCTGTGCCCCGCCGTTTTCCACCTCGAACCAGTAGCCTGCGGTGACGCCGCCGTTGGTGAACGAATAGGTCGTCTGTTCGGTT
Source organism: Vulcanimicrobiaceae bacterium (assembly GCA_035504455.1). Lineage (GTDB taxonomy): Bacteria > Acidobacteriota > Terriglobia > Acidiferrales > UBA7541 > Palsa-295. The sequence continues at coordinate 5,089 of DATJRU010000182.1, read as the reverse complement.
AGGCCCGCGCGATTGAATTTGCTGACGAAGGGCGAAAAGGGCGGCGAGACTTCGGTATCCGCAAAGCGCGAGTCGTAGCCGCTCAGCTCATTCTGCCAGTGGCCGCCGTTCGAGAAATTCCAGGTCAGCCCCGAGGAAAAATCGTGCAGGCCGTTGTGCTGGCCCGGATCGACGGCGAATGAGCCAACAAACGGGTTGTCCTCGTAAAGCGTCTGGCCGGGCTGCCCTGCGTCGCTTGCGCTATTGCGGACGGTAAGCCGCAGCGAATCCGTGTCCGAGAGTTTCCAGCCGAAGTTTCCGGAGAGCGTCGTGTCGCGGAAATAATCGGTCGCCGCCTCGCCCATCACGGGAGGGCTCGATTGGCCCGCGCTCGAAAAGTAGCCGGCGTCGAGCGAGTAATCGAACGCGCCGAGGACGCCGCTTAGCTGTCCGCTGCCGCGGCCGGTGCCAAACGTGCCGCCATCGGCTTCGAGCACCAGCCGCGGCGTGGGCGTGGTCCCGCGATGCGTGAAGATCTGCATCACGCCGTCCATCGCGTCGGAGCCGTAGAGGGCGCTCGATGCTCCGTGCACCACTTCGATCTTGTCGACTGCGTCCGTTGTGAAATTCGAGAAGTCGATCGCGCCGCCCGGCTCGTTCACCGGCACGCCATCGACCAGCACCTTCGTGTAATTGGAGTCGCCGCCGTCGAGGAAATAGGACGTCACGCCGCCCATCGGGCCCAGCTGCGAGAAGCTCGCTCCGGGCGCGGCGGCGAGCATTGGCGTCAGCCAGATTTCGCCGCGGTCGTCGATGTCCTGGCGCGTGATGACGTCGACCGGCGCCACGACGTTAGAGGCTTCGGTCGGTTCGGCCTGCGCCGTGACGATCACGTTCGAAGACATCGTCGCGAGCTCGAGCCGCACGTCCCACGTGCGCGTTTCGCGCGCGGCGAGGCTGAATTCCTGCTCCACCTTGCCGAACGAAGGTTGCGCGATGCTTACGCGATACCTGCCGGGCGCGAGCGCGACCGAAAAGCTTCCATCCGCGCCGCTGCGCGCTTGAGCGGACGCCGAAGAAGTGAGGGATTGCACCGTGATCAGCGCATCCGCAACGACTGCGTCGCTGGGGTCGGTGAGCGTGCCTCGAATCGTGGAGCTTGGCGCGGGCGCAGAATTTTGAGCCGATGCCGGTGGAACGAAGGGAAGCAGAAGTGCCGAAAACAGCAGAACGGCGAAACGAAGTCTCATGGTGTCCTCCTCTCCCTCTCGCGCGGGAGTTGAAGGTTGTCCTGACGAGCATCCGTCGAGGATGCGAATCGGGATTGAGGCTCCGTCGGTCTCCTGGCTTGGCGAATTTCCCGAGCGAATCGATCGGGACTGCGGCGCGGCCTTCCCATCCCGGCAGCGAATCGAAAGGCTTCGATTCACCGGCCGGGCCAGTGGCGCGCGCCGAAATTGCTTCGCCTTACAGTCGCGCGGCGGCGACGGATTTGCACCGTCTTCCCGTGCGCGGAGTCTCGGTTGGTTGTCGGCGCCAGCTTCCGTTGCAAAGCTGGCGTTTGCGGAGGCGCAATTCGCGCTCCCGCGAATTCACGTCATGTTGGAGAAATCTACGGATTTCCCCGCAAAATCACGCGGGGCTTCCCGCTCGCGCGCATCTCGACTTCGATCGGCGCCTCGAAAACGTCGCTGAGGAGCGCGGGCTCGTACACCTCCGGCGCCGTCCCCACGCGCAGGCACTTGCCCTTTTGCAGCAGCACGATCCGGTCGGCGAATTCCGCCGCCAAGTCGAGCTCGTGCGTTACGACGAGCACGGTGTAGCGGTTGCCATCGGCGAGTTTCCGCAGCCGTCGCAGCAATTCCACTTTGCCGCCGATATCGAGATGCTGCGTGGGTTCGTCGAGCAGCAGCAGCGACGGCTGCTGCGACAGCGCGCGCGCCAGAATCACGCGCTGCTTTTCGCCGCCCGAAAGGCGGTCCATCCAGCGGTCGCGCAGCGCGTCCGCGCCCACCTGCGCCAGCGCGTTCCCGGCGAGCAGGCAATCCTCGTCCGATTCGAACCGCAGCCGCCGGCCGTGCGGATAGCGCCCTTGCAGGACGTATTCCCACACCCGCAGCGGAAACAGCAGCTCGCTTTCCTGCTGCACCAGCGCGATCCGCTGCGCGCGCGTGCGCAGATCGAGCGTGCTGATTTCGTTGCCGTCGATTTCGATGCGTCCCGAAAGCGGCTTTTCCATGCCCGCCAGCAGGCGCAGCAAGGTAGACTTGCCGCTCGCGTTCGGCCCCAGGATCGCAACCAGCTCGCGCGGATTCGCTTCAAAGCTCACTGGGCCAAGCGAAAATTTCGGCGCCGAGCGGTCCGTGGCCGCATACGCGTAACTCGCCTGTTCGACTTTCACGCGCGGCGCGTTCGCGGGAATCGGCCGCGGCGCAGTAGGCAAAGGGACCGGCGTGCTCATCGCACCCTCCGCCGCATGAGGTAAATGAAGACGGGCGCGCCCGCCAGCGCCGTCATCGCGCCCACCGGCAATTCCGTCGGCGCCACTACCGTGCGCGCCAGCGTGTCCGCGACCACGATCAGGATCGCGCCGCCGATCGCGGACGTCGGAATCAGCAGCCGGTAATCGCTGCCAAAAAGCATGCGCATCAGGTGCGGCACCAGCAGCCCCACGTAGCCGATCGCGCCGCTGACGGAAACCGCGAGCCCGGTCAGCAGCGAAGCGCCGACGTAAACCACCAGCTTCACGCGCTCCACGTTCACGCCGAGGTGCCGCGCCTCCTGCTCGCCGGTGAGAATCAGGTTCAGGTCCGACGCAGTGGAATAGATCGAACCCACCGCGATGCCCATCAGGATGTAGAGCCATTTCGCGCTCACGGTCGACGGCGTTTGCAAATCGCCCATCAGCCAGAAAGCCATGCCGCGCAGGTCGCGCCCGCTGAGCGTCGTCATCAGGAACATGATCACGGCCGAGAGAAACGACGCCGTGATGATCCCGGCCAGCAGCAGCGTGGCGCTATCGAGCTGCCCGCCCCGCCGCCCGAGCAAATAGACCACCGCGATCGTGGCGAGCGCTCCCGCGAATGCCGCCACTTGAATCAACGCGGGCGCGTGCGGCGCTGCAATCAGGCTCACGATCGCGCCGAGCGCCGCGCCGCTCGAAACGCCCAGCACGTAGGGATCGGCCAGCGGATTCCGCAGCAGCGCCTGGAATCCCGCGCCGGACGTCGCGAGCGACGCGCCCACCAGCACGCCGAGCGCAATGCGCGGCAGCCGCAGCCCGAAAATCACCAGGCGGCTCTCGGTGGGAATGTCGTTCCACCGTCCCAGCGCGCCCTGCACCAGAGACGTGACGATATCGCTGATCCCGATGGGATACGCGCCCATGCGCAGCGAAACCACCACCGCCGCGAACAGCACCAGGCCCAGCCCGAGGCAGATCGCGCCCACGCGCCGCGGTGTCAGCGGACGCACGAATCGCACTCCGGTGCGCGGCGCATCTCGAATTTAGTATTTCGAATTTCGTTCTTCTCCGCGAACGCTTCCGGATGCACCGCGCGCGCGAGCTGCTCGATCGCGTCGACCAGCCCGGGCGCCGGCCGAATCGCTTCTTCGTTGAGATTCACCACGTGCCCTTCCTCGACGGCATTCAGGTCGCGCCAGATCGGCTTCGCGCGCAAGTCCGCCAACTCGGACTCCGCGCTTTCGCCGTGTCCTCCGGCGAAAACGATGTAATCCGGCTGCAGCCGCACCACCTCTTCGAGGCTCAGGTGCGGCCAATTCTCTTTTGAAAGCACGATCGACTCCGCCCCAGCCCAGCGCAGCGCGTCCGCGATGAACGTATTCTGCCCGATGGTGATCAGCGGGTCCTCCCACACGACAAACAGGACGTGCGCCATGGGCCGGTCGGCGAGACGCGCGTGCAGCGCATCGAGACGCGCGCGCAGCCGCACCGCCAGCTCCTTGCCTTGCGCCTCCGCCCCCATCAGCGTCGCCACGCGCTCGATCGAGTCGAGCATCTGGAGCACGGTCTGCGTGTCGCCGGCCGTCGTGTACACGGCGATCCCCAAATGCGCCAGCGCGTCCGCCGTCGACTCCACGTTGATCGAAGTCGTCGCGAGCACGAGGTCGGGACGCAGCGCGACAATCGCTTCGAGGCTCGGATTCTGCGAGCCGCCCACGTGCGGCTTCAGCTTTGCGGCGGGCGGCGTGTCGCACTGATCGGTGTCGCCCGCGAGCTTGTCTTCGAGCCCCAGCGCGTAAACGGTCTCAGTGAGATTCGGCGCGAGCGTCACGATGCGGTTCACCTGCGCCGGCATCACCACGCGCCGCCCCACGTCATCGACCACAACGCGCGTGTTGCTCGCTTGCGCCGCATCGCCCGCCGCGAATCGCGCGCCTTGCGTCAGCGGTGCCCCCAACGCGCACAGCATCGCCGCCGCGCACACCGCCGCTGCGAGTCGTATACAAGCCTGTCTTTTTCTAGCCACTAGTCACCTGCCCGCCGGCAGGCGGGCTCGCCACTAGCCACTGCCCTCAACAAAAAAGCCTCGCGAGGATAGCGAGGCTCGTCGCCGCTCTCTTTCTCGCGAAGAGTGCGGCCGCGTCTGGCTCGGGTGCGTTCCTGACTCTCGGACCGCGCTCCATGCGCGCCGCCCGATCACAGTGGCGGGACCGTGGCCGATTTTCACGGCCTTCCAATCCCCGCGCCAGTTCAATTGTAGCTCGTGAGTCTAAGCTGCGCCCGCGTGGGTGTCAATGCGAGCGCAGGCGTGAATGATCTCGCCTAGCGGTTCTTCCACTTCGGCGCGCGCTTTTCGACCAGCGCCCGCAAGCCTTCCTGCGAGTCTTCGAGCTCAGCCAGCTCGTTGAGGAACACCTTCATCGAATTTCGCACGCCCTCGCGCAGCGTCACGCCCAGGCTGCCGAGAATCGCCTTCTTCGCCATCGTCAGCACGGGACCCGACTGCGCCGTCACCTTCGCGATCACATCCTCCACTTTTTTCGGCAACTCTTCTTCGGACACCAGCCAGTTCACCAGCCCGATATCGCGCGCGCGTTCGGCCGTGATCGTCTCGCCGGTCAGCACCAACTCCAGAGCCTGCTTCGG